>CAYXMN010000227.1:0-3900 GCA_964465955.1 uncultured Planctomycetales bacterium | reverse complement strand
CGTCGGCGCAACACGCCCGAACGAAGCGGAGCCTGGCACCATCCGCGGCGACTTAGGCGTCGATATCAGCAACAACATCATCCACGCTTCCGACAGCCCGGAGAACGCGGCCTTCGAAACCGGCGTCTATTTCACGGCCGAGGAAATCGTAACTTATCGCCGGGCTGGCGATCACTGGCTGGTCGGCGGGTAAGCATGGCCAGCACCCCAGATGACGCAAGTGAAGCGGCAGACGCCGTTGTGTGCGTTGACGGCATCACCCGCGCGGTGATCAAAGGGTACACCCCTGATATCTCCTGGAGCGCATATGTGGCGTGGCTGCGCCGGCGCAGGCCCTGCCTGAGGGTAATCCATCTAAACCAGCCTTACGACTGGCTGGATATCATCAGCGGGCCTAATGACCAATACCACCGCGTCGAGCAGTCAATGCTGCGTGAATTGATGGTTAATTTGAGCTCGGAAACCCGGCGGCTGGTGATCCTCGGCTTCAGCCTGGGCGGGCTCACGGCGCTGCACTTGTCTTATGAGATCATGAAATTGCTGCCGCAGATTACCCTCGATTACGCAGCATATATAAGCTTCGGCACGCCATTCGCTGGGACCGGCCGCCCGCAGGACGTTATCCTGCGCCGGACCCACCAAGCCTATTTCTCCCACATGTTCAATCCGCAGTTGACCCGCAGCATGCTCGCCACCATGCTGGAATTAGGCCGTGGTATGCAAATACGCATTTTGCTGGGGGAAATCAAGCGCGATGAAATTGTCTCGGCATCGTCCTCGCTGCATCCCGTGCACTGGCTGACAGCGGCGCCCTTGCCCCCGGGGGTCAAGTGGGGCACGTTTCAAATCGAGTCCGGCCAACGCGTCAGAGCGCATGACGGTTTGCTCTACGATCCGTTGTCAGTAGCCTATATCGACGGACTAGTTGACGGCCTCCTGCCAAGTCGCCAGGCAAGTTTCCAATACTTCAGCCCACGGGTTTTAGCTTAAATACCGCGAAATCCCGGCGTGCAATCATATCTTCCCACAAACCAAAACACAATCTTTATTTAAATCCAGGCTTGCGCCGATACAATAAAGTATCCTTCAACGCTCGGGGTTGCAATGGCGGCTGCAAAATCGAAACCAACTGTGCCGAGTCTTGATTCACCTGAAGTCTACTTCAACCGTGAACTGAGCTGGCTGACATTTGCCCGTCGCGTCCTGGCGCTGGTGGAAAGCCCGGAATTGCCATTGCTGGAACGCGTCAAGTTCGCCGGCATCATGGGCATGCTGCACGACGAATTCTTCATGAAACGCGCCAGCGGATTACTGCGACGGATTCGTAAAGGCGCCAGCCGGGTATCCATCGACGGGCGCACCCCAGCGGAAGAGCTGGCTGACGGACGCAAGCAGATCCTCGTGCAAATGAAAATATTGGCTAAGGTGCTCCACAAGGAAATCTTGCCGGGATTAGTCGATGCTGGGATTCCAATCCTGAACTATCAAGACCTTGCACCTGAGCACCAGGAAAACATGCGCGGCTATTTCACGCGCTCGGTGCTGCCGATTCTTACTCCACTCGCAGTGGATGCCGAGCATCCTTTCCCCTTCATCAGCAATAGCGTAATCAATGTAGCGGTACAACTGCGCGATAAGGACAAGCGCAAGAAGCGTTTCGTCCGCATCAAAGTACCGGAAAACCGCCAGCGCTGGGTGCCTGTACCCGGCAATCCCGGTTACATCCCGCTCGAACAGGTGATCGCCAACAATCTGGACTTGATATTCCCGGACGCGGAGGGATTTGAGCCTTACTTTTTCCGTGTCACCCGCGGTGCGGAAGGCGAACAACCCGAGATGCGGGAATTGGAAGACACTGAAACCATCACTCCCGGCAGCATCCTGCGCCAAGTGACAGGCTCGCTCAAGGCGCGGCGCTTTGCAGGAGTTGTGCGCGTCCAGGTAAATCCGCAGATGCCGGAGAGCATGATCGCCATGCTGGTGCAGCAGCTCGATATCACGCCGGATGAGGTGATTCCCACCGAGTATTTCCTCGGCATCAATGATTTGCTCAAGTTCCGGCCCGCCGGGCACCCGGAGCTGTGCGATCCGCCGCATGAACCGATGGACCACCCGCGTCTAGCCCACCTCGATCCTGATGACACGCAGGCCATTTTCCACGAGCTAAAACAGGGCGACATTCTATTACACCTGCCCTACCATAGCTTCGACAGCTCAGTTTTAAGGTTGATCCAGTCGGCAGCCCGTGATCCCAAAACCTTGGCCATCAAGATCACGATCTACCGCACCAGCAGCGATTCGCCGATCATCCAAGCGCTGGTGGAAGCCGCGCGCAACGGGAAGCAGGTTGCGGTGATTGTGGAGATCACCGCACGCTTCGACGAAGCCCCGAACATCGCCTGGGGCAAACTGCTGGAAGAAGAAGGCGTGCATGTCGCGTACGGGGTGGAACAACTGAAAACCCACGTCAAACTGGCTTTAGTTGTCCGTGAAGAAGGCGACGGCATCCAACGCTACGTTCATATCGGTACAGGCAATTACCATTCCGGGACTGCGCGGATCTATGAAGACCTTGGTCTGCTCACCTGCGATCCCGGCATTTGCACCGACGCTTCGGCGGTTTTTAACGAGCTCACTGGCGCTGTCGCCAGCCATGCCTACCGCGAGTTGCTTGTGGCCCCGCATACTATGCAGCAGCGCTTCACCGAGATGATCCAGCGCGAGGCGGAGCACGCCAAGGCCGGCAGGCCGTGCGGCATCTGGGCCAAAATGAACCAGCTTGAAGAACCCACCATCATCCGCGAGCTTTACCTGGCCAGCCAGGCTGGCGTACCGATCACGCTCAACGTGCGCGGGCTGTGCTGCCTGCGTCCGGGCATCCCCGGTGTGAGCGAGACGATCCACGTGTACGGGATCGTGGGGCGGTTCCTTGAGCATAGCCGGCTGTACCGTTTTGAGAACGGCGGCCAGCGCGAGTATTACACCGGATCAGCAGACTGGATGCGGCGCAATCTAAGCAAGCGCATCGAAACGATATCGCCGGTGAAAGATCCACGCCTCCAACAGGAATTAGATGAGGTCATCGCGGTGTATGAGACCGACAACTGCTCCGTGTGGGATTGCCAGAGCGACGGTACATATCTGCGCCGCCAGCCAGCGCCAGGCGCGGAAGCCAAAGCGGCGCAGCCGTGGTTTACCAAGCTGGCGCAGGGATTAGCCGCCCCGCCTCGGGTGGAATTGGAAGAGGATTAGCGAAACACGGCGAGTTAGTACGGGCATGCAGCCAGATGTGATGTCAGGAGAACGCCGCCCGCCGCCGCCGAACATCATCTGCTATTCGGCGGACTGTTATCGAGGCAGAAAACAAAAATGCCCTGGACGGCGAACCGCCCAGGGCTTTAGTCAACTGAAGAGATACGTTAGCGCTGCCACCGCCGGGAGGCGTCGTGCTCCCGCTACGGCTTGCCTTGCGGCCGGTAGCGCTCGACCTAGGATCCGCCAGTGAACTGGCTTGTATATCCTTAAAAGGAGGTGATCCAGCCACAGCTTCCGCTACGGCTACCTTGTTACGACTTCACCCCAGTCACTAGTCCCACCTTCGGCCGCTGCTTCACGAGGTTAGCGCACGGACTTCGGGTGTTACCAGCTTCCATGGTGTGACGGGCGGTGTGTACAATCCCCGGGTACGTATTCAACGCGGCATGCTGATCCACGTTTACTAGCAATTCCAGCTTCATGGAGGCGAGTTGCAGCCTCCAATCCGGACTGAGACCGGCTTTAGGGGATTCGCTTCATCTCGCGATGTTGCAACCCGTTGTACCGGCCATTGTAGCACGTGTGTAGCCCAGGACGTAAGGGGCATGATGACTTGACGTCATCCCCACCTTCCTCCAGCTTGAC
>CAYXMN010000226.1:2621-3903 GCA_964465955.1 uncultured Planctomycetales bacterium | reverse complement strand
ATGAAAATAGATCCGGCGACAGGGATGATCCGGCCGGAGGATTTCCGCAACACGATGGAGGATATCAAAGAACGCGTGGGTGCCGCCTTTGCGGCCAACCACTACATCATCGCGTTGGGCCGGGCGACGCCGACCATCATGTATTCGCTGACCCAAGCGCCGACGAATGGCTACGTGCTGGGAGCATACGCGGACTACCGCCAAATCCGCCCGGCGCGCGTGGTGGGCTGTGCAGTGAAGCATCCAGCGGTAGCGCTGCGCTACTTGCTGGAACACGCCGCTTCACCGGCCGATCTGGCAGCCCTCGCGCCTGAAGGGTATTTCACGCTTGGTTTGAAAGATGGAGCGCTCAGTTTCACGGATTTCGACCTATACAGCCGCTACAACCCGGATGGTGATGACATCCGCGATGCGGTGGCGGACACGGAGAAACGCATTCGGGTGGATGAGCTGGACTTTCCCTATTAGTCTGCGGGCGGCAGCGGCGCTTGATCCAGGAGCAGCTCGAGATCGTATGCTTCCTTGCGGCAGCGCAGGTCGAAGTAGAGCAGCAGTTGATAGCACTGGAGGAACGGCGGGAATAACAGCGTCACCAGGGTCGCCAAGGTCATGGATATGCCAAGCGACAGCGGATCCTGCTGGTTCATCACCATGTTTTCGAACATCGCCTCGGTGCCGAATCCCTGGCTCAGCTGCGAGATGATAAACACCAGGTAGTTGATCATCTCCGAAATGCCCCGGCTAATGAAGTTGATCGCCAACATCGCCAGAACAGATAGCCCGAACATGCGCCAAAACTGTCCGTTGGTCAGATCCCACGCCCGGCGCAGCAACCAGACGCCTTGGGCGCCCATACCGCCTGCGGGCAGGTCCTCAGCGGATTGGATGATGCCGGTGAGCGCTGGGAAGAACCTGAAATACAGGATCGCCGTGGCCAGGATGCCTAGCATGATCAGCGTCAGGCCGATGATCGCGCCGCTGATGATGGCGGCGTCATTGCCGGTTGCCTGGCCGATTACCACCATGATTAAAGTCAGGAGCGCTAGCACAACCACCGGCAAGCCATAAGTCGCCAGCGCTACCTGCGTCGCCCAGTAACGCTTCATGCCATAACGCAGGCATTCGCTAAATGACGGGGTTTCGCCGTGTAAGGCGCAAGTGGCAAGACGCGCGCAGGTTAGCGTTCCCAGCGGCATGATCAGCAATTGGTAGAACGCGGCGCCGATGATGAACCCGCCCAGCAGAATGCCGAAACCCAAATGATCCATCAACCAGGACAAAT
>CAYXMN010000226.1:0-2605 GCA_964465955.1 uncultured Planctomycetales bacterium | reverse complement strand
ACTCCGGCTCCTGGCCGGTATTCGCCATTCGTTGTACCTGAGTAAACAGCCCGACGAACTGCACCATGACAATAATCGACACCAGGCTCAGCGGCAGCTGCACCATCGCCAACGAGAGGAACATCGCCGGAAAGCGCGCGCGGTAGAGGCGGATCGCGAAATCGAAGAACTGCTTGATCTCAAGCGGGCGCAGGGCAACAAGCAGCTTGGGCGGATGCACGGATTGATCATCCCTTAGCTGCTAGCCACTGTCAAGCCGCAGTAGGCTAAAAACAGAGTACGCCATGATTTATGGAGCATTCATCAAGGCACGCGTTTGACTATAGCGTGACAGCGTTAGCTTTTGCCTGAGGCTAGTGGCGGAAGCAAAACGGGAGCAGAAATGGGAGAGGCGGCCGCATGCCGCGCTGCCAGGTTGCATCAAGGTGTCGAACACCGCACGGCGCGGCGCTGATCATTGCTGGAGGAAGCGAGCCGGGAGATTCGCGAACTCTGCCCGCGGCGCTATTCCGATTGGCGGTTCATCTACATTCATGGTGCCGTTGTGTTCCATACAATGGGTGATTGCCCGAAGTGCAGTTGCGAACTGGCCGGATTAATCGAGAGCCGCCTCACGCTGGCGTTTGGGCATCCGGTTTACCTAGTGCGCATTCCGGGATAAATGCCAGCCACGGCCGATCCGGCGGTTGAATTGATTGCACTAACGGATTTGTGTTAATATTTTCGTTCGCCGAGGCCGGCAGTCACGACGGCTAGGCGTACTATTATTTCCTCACTGGAGGTTCAATGTGGCGTTAATCTCTTTGCGTCAACTGCTCGAATGCGGCGTCCACTTCGGCCACCCCACCCGCAAGTGGAACCCCAAGATGTCGCCGTTCATCTACACCAAGCGTAACGGGATTCATATCCTCGATCTGCAGCAGACCACCAAGTTCATCGACGAGGCGCATGCCTACGTGCAGGAACTGGTGGGCAAGGGCAAGAGCATCATGTTCGTCGGGACCAAGAAGCAGGCGCAGGATGCGGTGCGCGAGGAGGCGACGAAGTGCGGCATGCCGTATGTGCATCAGCGTTGGCCGGGTGGCTTGTTGACCAACCGCCAGACCATCGTTAAGCGGATCGAACGCGTGCGCGAGTTGCGCAAGCAGAAAGAAGAAGGTTACTTTGACGAACTAACTAAGAAGGACCGCAAGTTCCTCGAGGATGAGAAGGAGAAGCTGGAGAAGCTATTCGGCGGCTTGGCGGAACTCGACGGGCTACCTGATGCGCTGTTTGTCGTCGACGTGAAGAAAGAACTGAACGCGATTCGCGAGGCGCGCAAACTGAACATACCGATCATCGGCATTCTAGATACCAACTGCGACCCGGACGACGTGGACTATAAGCTGCCGGGGAACGACGATGCCATCCGCTCCATCCGCTTGTTCTGCCAGATCATCGCGGATAGCGTGATGGAAGCCAAATATGGCTACCTGCCACCGGACAGCGTGTTCATCCGCGCTGCGGAAGAGGCCAAAGAGGAGGAAGCGCGGGCGGCTGCTGAGAAAGCGGTTAAGGCCCAACCAATCGACGTCCCGATGCCAGCTCCTGTTGTGGAACCTGCCCCGGCCCCTGCACCTGTGGTGGTTGAACCGCCGGTGCTCGCGGAGTCCGAGGGCGAGGCTGAATCCGGGGAAGCGTAATTGCGCCCCGCGCTGGTATTAGACGCGAGAGCGTAAGGAGATTGAAATGGCAGAGATCACTGCGAAGGATGTAATGGAGCTGCGCAAGGCCACCGGCCTTGGGATGATGGAGTGCAAAAACGCGCTGGTTGAAGCAGGCGGCAGCTTTGATGCAGCCGTGGAGCTGCTGCGCAAGAAGGGCCTGGCCAAGGCGGCCAAGCGCGCCGAGCGTGAAGCGAAAGAAGGCATCATCAAAATCCTCAAAGCCGATGACCGCCACGGCGTGATGCTGGTCCTTAATAGCGAAACCGACTTCGTCAGCCGCAGCGACGACTTCAAGGCCGCCGTGGAAGAGCTGGCAGCGTTCTTCGTCAAGGCTGACGCGCCGGCGAGCTGCCTGGGCAAGAGCGCCTCCCATGAGCACATTGAGACCGAAGTCGCCAAGCTGCCGTATAAGGGCAGCACTGTAGGCGAGGAGCTGACGCAGCTTTCCGCTAAAACCGGCGAGAAGATCGAGCTAGGCCACATCGTGCTGGAGCGCAGCGCTAACGCGGGCGACTACCTGCAGGAGTACCTGCACGGCAACCGGGTCGGCGTCATGGTCTGCCTGACCACCGGCAAGCCGGCAACACACGCCAGCGAGAAGTTCCGCGAGCTGGCGAAGGACATCGCGATGCAGGCTGCGGCGGGGATGCCGCGTGTGGCGGAAGCGGTCAGCCGCGAGGACCTCGATCCGGCCGTGATCGAGAAGGAAAAAGCGATCCTGATCGAGCAGGCGAACGTGCAGGCGCAGGAAGGCGGCGGCCGGCCCAAGCCCGCCGATGTCGTGGAAAAGATGGTGGAAGGCCGGATGGGCAAGTTGTTCTTCGGCGAAGTCTGCCTGCTCGAGCAGCCGTTCATCAAGGACGACAAGCTGACCGTGAAGGACATTATCGCGGCGGCGG
>CAYXMN010000225.1:0-3999 GCA_964465955.1 uncultured Planctomycetales bacterium | reverse complement strand
TGTTGGCGAGCTGGAACACCGCGTTGGTGAGGTCCTGCTTGCGGTAATACACCGGGCCGAACTGCGCCGGCGTGGTGGAGACGGTAAAGCCGTGCTCGTCCTTGAGGCTGAATTGCGCCACCGGCGCGCCGTCCTGGGCCACGCTTAAGGCCAGCGGTTCGCCGAAGCTGAAGCTGCCGCGGTAGGTCTCGCCCAGCAGCGCCAGCGTTACCTGGTAAGGTCCGTCGCCGCTGAAGAAGCCGGCGGGCACGTTGCTCTGGGTCGCGTCAACCGTGTCCTCGCTGGCTTTGAAAAGCAGCTTGGCCTGGGCCGCCTTGAATTTCTTGGGGTATCGCTCCGTCTTCTGCGCGGGCAAGGTGACTGACGCATGGCTGAGGTTCGCGATTGTCAACTGCGCCGACTCCACGCCCGCCAGCTCTGCCTCAGCCTCGGCGGTCAGCGTGACCACCAGCTTGACTTGGCAGCGCGTGCAGTAGTCATTGAGGTTAAGCCTCAGTGCGGCCAGATCGAGGCGCACGTGCCCGGCCTCCGGCACCGCCCGCGCGGGCGGTGCGGCGAACAGCGCGCACAGAGTTAGCCCCAGCACAAGGGAGAGTCTCATTTCAGCCTTCCTCCAGAGGGGTAAGTATAGCAAGGTGCGGATTGAAAATACGCCGCGCCCGCGGTACGCTTTGCCAGGGTGAGTCGACGCAGGTAGGAGCTGCCATGAAGGGACATGCACTAGCCGCCGCAGCCGTGGTGTTACTCAGTTTCCCCGCGCAGTCAGCAGAGATCGTGCTCGCCCGGGACCATCCTTGCTCCGTGGTGTTCATGCAAATGCTGCTCAATGGTATCGGTGACTACGCCGTCGCGAACCGCAGTTTCCCGCCCTCGCTCGAAACGTTGATCGCCGTCGGCTTCTTGCCCTATATTCCTCCTCCAGTTGTCGATTATTCAGCCGGTGATTTTACGGCAAGATTGACCTCCAAAGGCCAGCCGGTAGTAATCGCCGGGCAGCCGACAACCGAGCTTGATAACAATTGGCAACGGCTGCCAAGTAGCGAGCTGTATACCATAACGGAGGTGCCAGGCCCAGAAATGGGACAGGATGGGGAGTATCACACTGTACTGCACGAACAGAAGGCCTGGAGTTGGCGTGGGGCGGAATGGATCGACGCCGGGTATAGTTGGGATCAAGTCGCCTTAGGGCTAAAGGCTTCCCGGCTGCGGATCGTCCTTTACTGGGCCACCTACGACTACTTATTGACTCACAACTACCAGCTTCCCGATGATTTCGCTGAGCTGGAGGACTATATCGGCCTTAAGCGCCACCCGGCAGGATGGGACGGCCTCACCCTGGTTAACAGCCCCGATGAGTTGAGCCTCTCTCCCGGCGCGGTTTTCGTGGGTTACGATTACGAAGGAAATTGGCGGGTGAGCGCCAACCTGGGGCCGAAGGTTCAGGAGACAAAGTGGTACTTGGATGGCGGCGGCTGGAAGGTGAGTAGTACCGACACATACTACTAAATTCAACCAAACAAGCCCGCATCTCCCACATTTAAACGAAAAAAAAAGGCCCAGCGCGTTGCAGCGCTGGGCCTGGTGCTATTTACAACCGTGTCGAGTCCTTACGGCCGATAATCCGCCGTTTTGCTCATGTCCTTGTCGTCCACGCCGCTCTCCGTGGAGCTGGTCAGCGTGTCGGCCAGGGTCGAGTAATCCATCTCGGCCAGCATGCGGTAGAACTCGAAGCGGTGGTTGACCGCCACTTCGGCGTCCTGCATCACCTGGTCGTACTCCTCCGGCTTCTCGCGCTTCAAACGGCGGAAGCGGTTTTGCTGCTTGGCGAAGTCCATGAAGCTCACCTTGCGCGCCCGGCTGTCCACCTGCAGCGGGTTCTTACCTTCGTGGATTAGGCGCGGATCATAGCGGTACAGAATCCAGTAGCCGCTGTCCACCGCGAGGTTCGAAGCGCCCTCGGTGTTGCTCATGTCGATGCCGTGCTCAATGCAGTTCGAGTAGGCGATCAGGATGCTCGGGCCGGGGAAGGCCTCGGCTTCCATGATCGCTTTGACCGCCTGGTTCGGATTGGCGCTGTAGGCAATCTGCGCCACATAACAATGCTGGTAAGACATCATCTCCAGACCCAGGTCTTTCTTACCCAACCGCTTGCCGGCGGAAGCGAACCGCGCCACTGCGCCAAGCGGCGTGGCCTTGGATTTCTGGCCGCCGGTGTTGGAATAGACCTCGGTGTCGAGGACCATCAGGTTCACGTCCTCCGCGCCCGCCATCACGTGGTCGAGGCCGCCGAAGCCGATGTCATAGGCCCAGCCGTCGCCGCCGATGATCCAGATGCTCTTCTTGACGAAGTACGGCAGGTATTTCTCCAGCGTGATGAGCGACTCGGTCTTGTTGCCGGCCTTGGCGAGCATGGCTTGCATGTCGCGCACCAGCTCCATGTTCGCATTGATCAGCGCGGGGTCGGCATACTGCTCGGCGATGGTGTGGAGCTTGCCCAGGCGATCCTTGTATTCGGCAGGCAGGCCGTTGGCCAGCAGGCGCGCACGCTCGGCGAACGCGCGCTCGTGCAGCTTGTTGACGGCGAGGCGCATGCCCATGCCGAATTCGGCGTTATCCTCGAACAGGCTCGAAGCCCAGGCCGGGCCGTAGCCGGTCAGCTTATCGATGGCGCACGGGCTGGTCGGCGCGGTGCCGCCGTAAATGCTGGAGCAGCCGGTGGCGTTAGCCTGCAGCATCCGCGTGCCGAAGAGCTGGCTGACCAGGCGGATGTAGGGCGTTTCGCCGCAGCCCGCGCAGGCGCCGGAGAATTGGAACAGCGGTTGGTGGAAGCCCACGCCCTTGTAGTTCGGCTTGAAGAACTTGAGGTCGGTCGCCGGCAGCTCGCGGTAGATCTTCAGGGTGTGGCGCGCATCCTCCAGCAACGCATCCTTATGCACGAAGCTCAGGGCCTTGCGCTCCTTATCCGCCTTATCCTTGCCCATGCAGGCGGTCACGCAGGCGCCGCAGCCGGTGCAGTCGTCCGGGTAAAGCTGGATGCGGTAAACATCGTCGTTCGCCGCTTCCTTGTCCTTGAACGGGATGGTGACGTACTTAGCATCCTTCACCGCGCCGGCCTTGCTGACTTTCGGGCGGATGGCCGCGTGCGGGCAGACGAAGGCGCACATGTTGCACTGGATGCAGAGGCTGGGCTCCCACTTGGGCAGGCGCACCGCGATGCTGCGCTTCTCATACTTAGTAGTGTCAGTCGGGAACGCGCCGTCGAACGGGATCTGGCTGACGGGTACCGAATCGCCCTCCATTGCCATCACCGGATCGATGACCTTGGTCACAAACTCTTCCAGACCGGGGACGATCGCGGTGATGCGCTCGGGCTTCATCATTGAAGCGCTGATCGCCGCGGGCACCGGCACTTCCTGAACCTGCTCGATGCCGGCGCGGAAGGCCTTGACGTTGATGTCCACCACCTGCGGTCCCTTCGTTTTGAAGGTCTTCTCGATCGCGCCTTCAATGGCGTTGCGGTACACATCCTCGGCCAGCACGCCGGACAGTTTGAAGAACGCGCCCTGCATCGTGGTGTTGATGCGGCCCGGCAGTCCCAGGGCGTCGACGATATCGTACGCGTTGATGGTGTATACCTTCAGCTGCTTGCTGATGATCGTTTCCTGCATCGGCTTGGGCAATTTGTTAAACAGCTCGCCCGGCTTGGCATAGGAGTTGATGAGCACGATGCCGCCGCGCTTAATGCCCTTGAGCAGGTCGATCTTGCCGATGAAGCTCTCGGCGTGGATGGCGACGAAGTCCGGCTTGGCGATCAGATAGGTGCTCTTGATCGGCTGGTCGGAGAAGCGCAGGTGGGAGCAGGTCACGCCGCCCGCCTTCTTGGAGTCGTAGACGAAGTAGCCTTGGGCGTACTTATTGGTATTGTCGCCGACCACCTTGATGTTGTTCTTGCTCGCGCCGACGGTGCCGTCGGAGCCCAGGCCCCAGAACTTGGCGCGG
>CAYXMN010000224.1:1754-4077 GCA_964465955.1 uncultured Planctomycetales bacterium | reverse complement strand
GATCACCTGAAGTGATTACCGCCCCCGGGCTTTAACCGCCCGGGGGCTTCCTTTTTCTTGCCGAGAGCCTGGGGCAGGTGGATGGGAGCCGTTGGCCACGCGCGCAAGGCTCGCCGGCTGGCCAATGGCGGCTAGTAACGTTGAACCACCAGACCGGACAGGCAGGATGGATGGGCTAGGGTGCTGCCTGCGTTGTAGTCTCTGAAGCAGGCTCGATGGTGGAGGTCGCAGCCTTGGAGGTTGAGGTTGATCCCCGAAGCGCCGGAGCGCTGGGCGGCGCTGCCGCTGCTCCGGCCCCGCGCCATCAGGCAGAGTTACTTGTTCAGTCCGAAGCCTTCTAAAACCTCAGCTTTGAGCATCTGATGGCGTATAAAAAACGCGATAGCGCCATCCGGGTTGATGCCGATGTTGGTGCGCTGGGCGAACTTGCCGTCCGGCAAGGCGCAGCCGTACGCCTGGGCAATCTTCAGGTCGGGGTCCGCCACCAGGTCGAACTCAATACCGATTGCCGCGCGATAGGCGGTCAGTTCCTCGATGGTTGCCCCGGTAATGCCGTAGACGCTGATCTGCTGCGTGCGATACTCCCCAAGGTCTTTGTTCAAAGCGACCAGTTCGCGCGTGCTGTTGGGCGTGTCGATGGCGGGGAAGAAGAACAGCAGCACGCGCTGGCCTTCGGCGAGCTTAGCGCTTAACTCAAACTGGTCGGCGGTCGACGCGGCGCTGATGGCCGGCGCCGCTGCCCCCGTTTCCAGCTTGATGATGCCTTCCGCCGCGATGCGGTCTTCATTCTTAGCGGTCTGCACCTCGCGATTGGGCATCATGCAGCCCGTACAGGCCAGCAGCGACAGCGCGCAACAAGCAATGATCAGGTTTTTTGTCACAGCAGGGCAGTATAGCATTTGGCGGGATTGTTGGGGCGGGATGAATTATCCCTGCGCGGCTGGCCGGCTCGCTGCCACAGCGCAGCACGGAAGCTAGCCTTGTTTAGTTAAACTCAAGGTAGAGCCGGACGGGCTGGCTGCCGTGCTGGGCGAAAAACTGCACTAAATCCGCGGGCGCTTCGCTGCCATTCGCGCCTTGGAACGCCAGCCGGGTGCGCTCGCCTCCGAGTTCGACCGCGATACTATGCAACGCTTGAGCCTGTTGCGCGTTCACGTTCAGCCGCAAAGAGCCCGGCAGTTGCTGGGGGAAGCGTACGCTGCGCAGGCCGCCGGACTGGCGGCAGGTGGCGCCTTCATATACGTTGGTCTGCGCGATGAATGGCGCCAAGGCTGAATCATCCACCATACCGAGCTGGGTTTCCAGCAGCAAACGGTCGAAAAAGTCTTCGGCGGTCACCGGGATCTGAAGCACTAAGTCGTTGCCGCCCGGTTGGCTGGCAGCAACCGTGGAGGCGGGGGCTTGCTGCCAACCGCCGAGCAGTTTCTCCTGATACATCACTAGCGAAAAGGTGAGGCTGATGACGAGCAAGGCGACGAGCATCGCGCCGGCGAATGCACGCTGCGGAGTTAAGATCAGCCGGGCCGGCGCGTTGACTAGATGCAGCACTTTCTGGCGGAAGCG
This sequence comes from uncultured Planctomycetales bacterium, assembly GCA_964465955.1. Classification (GTDB taxonomy): domain Bacteria; phylum 4484-113; class 4484-113; order 4484-113; family JAFGCY01; genus CAYXMN01. Next base: position 2,514 of record CAYXMN010000224.1, on the reverse strand, counting down.
GTAGGGATGGACGATCACTTCCGGCTGGCTGCCCAGCAGCAGGCTCAGGCGGCGCATTTCCTGGTACTCCTTGCGCAACGCCGGGTCGGCTGCCATCAGCCGCTCCAGTTCGGCCTTGTCCGCCAAGCCGATCTCGCCGTCAAGGTATTCATTAAGCAGTCTGTTGGTCAACGCCCGGTTCACGATATTTGCACCTTCTGCCTTACCAGGTCCCGCGCCCTGCTAATCCGCGATTTGACTGTACCGATAGATATACCCAGTATTTCCGCGATCTCTTCGTAGCTCAGTTCGTTCATCTCGCGCATGATCAAAATATCACGGTAGATTGCAGGCAACGCATGCACCGCTTTCAAGATGTCGTCCGCCACCCGCCGCTGCTCCACGGATTTCGCCGGGTCATAGGTGGTGTCAGGAACGCTGTCGAGCAAATCGAAGGAACGCTCTTCATCAACCTTTTCCTTCGGCGCGACCACAAACCACCGCAGCATGTTGCCCCGGCGCCGCGCATGGGTGCGGCAGTAGTTCAGGACGATTTTGTAGATCCAGCTCTCCAGCGAAGCCTGGCCGCGGTATTTGCGGATGAATTTAAAAATGCGCAGGAACACTTCCTGGGCCACGTCTTCCAGCTCATCGGCGTCGCCGAGGTGCTGGTATACCAGATTGAATACATAGCGCTGGTAACGTTCAACCAACTCATCGAACGCCTGCAAGTCTCCTTGCTGGCAGCGTACGATAAGCCGGCTGACGTCCGGGGAGTTAT
>CAYXMN010000224.1:0-1744 GCA_964465955.1 uncultured Planctomycetales bacterium | reverse complement strand
ACTCCAAATAAGTGTCAGTCATGATCAGCGTATGCATCACGATGGCATAGACCAGCCAGCGCGAATGTGTGTTCCCTGTCTTAATCGATTTCCTGAGAATGGGCCGTAAATCCCACTAAGTTAAATATAGCTTGAAAACGGATGAATTGCATCTCTAAATCGAAGGTGTGCCCCCAGAAAACCGCAGGCACTGTGTACCACACTTGCTTGAAAATTCATCATACTTTAATCAACACCGCCTGCGATCCCCGGAAGTGCGGCGGAAACGACAGGCGTTTAAGCTTGATTTCATCAGGGTTTAAGATAGTTTTGAGATGGAATCCCATTAGCAAAACGCCCTTGTTGTGCTATGATGCTCGTGAACCGTTGAGCAAAAAACGGAGGAAGGCATGCTGGGAATGGTGAACAACTTGAAGCAAAATGCTGCTCCGTTCAACACAATCCACACCCATCCAGGGGGAAGGAGGACGCGTATTTCTCGGTTGTATTTCTCCATCGTAGTGCTGGTTGCTTTATTGCTGCTGGCTAGTTGTGGAGGGTCATCGACGGGCCTGATGTCAGGCGATCCGTCCGAGACCTTCTTGGGCGTCCAGAACGGGGATTTTAAAGCCGTCCGCTTTAACGAGGCTGGCTACCGCGATAGCGCGTTAAATCCCACGTTGGATCTCCAGACGACCACCACCGGTGATACGACGACGGTCGTCGTATCCATCGATGACATTGACCCGATGTACGGGGTAGCGCTGAACTTGCACTATGACACCAGCAAGTACACCCCGGTTGAGACCAGCTTCGACGGCTTAGTGGCGGAGCCCATCGAGTTGTCGGTAGCCAAGGGCGACTATGTGGCCTTGGCCCAGGCCTCACTGGTTGGTCAGGCTGAGCGCAGCGGCGTGTTCGCGACCGTGACTTTCAGCAATCAGCCGAACCGCACGGTCAGCGACAGTGGCGACGCGCACCAGACAACGGTTGAGACCGCCTATGCCGCGCCGCAGCTTGCCGCCGCCAACCAACTTGCCGGCTTCATGCTGACCAAGGATACCGCCGAGGACGGCAGCCCGGCGACCGCGATGGTCCATGCCGTGTTCGCCACGGGCGACGGCGACCAGAACGGCGAGTCCAACGGCTCTGACTTGGTGCCGATGGTCTCGCTGCAGTGGTTCAACGAAACCGTCAGCGACACCAATTTTGCCCCCGCGGTGGCGGACTATGACGGCAACGGTGAAGTCGGTTCCGCGGACATGGTGCCGCTGGGCCAACACTTGGGCGAGTTCACCGCCAGAATTGAATTCCTGCTGGGTGACGACGATACCTTTGCCGCAACTGATGCAGCGGTGTTCAGCATGGATTGGGCGGACGGCGTCTACGCCAGCCCAGCCCCCGGCGTGCCGTTGACGGATTGGGAGGACGTGTACCGCACCTGGTCGCCTGAGTTCACGCTGGCCCAGCTCCAGGCGGCAGACACCAACGCGGACGGCACGGTGTATGTCAGCGTGCGGACCGCGAACACGGCGGGCGTCGGCCCGGCCTTCACCGGCCAGGCGCTGACCTACTTCGCGATTGACGACTCGTTCGCCATCACGGATATCACCGCGGAGATTGTGGGTGCTGCGACTACTCCAGTCACCAATGGTGGCAACCTAGGCGTATTGGCAAATGAGACCTTGACATTGAATGTTACCGGCATGACCGGTACATATGATGGCACGCCATTCACTCCTGGAGATCATGCAGCCGTACCTGG
>CAYXMN010000223.1:0-4090 GCA_964465955.1 uncultured Planctomycetales bacterium | reverse complement strand
AGCTCAAGCTCCACTACCGGCACAAGCTGCGTCATGAGCTACGGCAACAGCACGTACTATGTTGCCGGTGCGTTCCGGACCGGGATCGGTCCGAACGGCGGCCGGGTCGCCCAGTTGATGTTCAACTACGGCGACATGGCAGACTTCCAGGGCGGTGTAGCCACGTCGACTGCGGTGCACCGCGCGCAGTTGCTGGAGAACCTGCTGTGCATGACCAATGCGAACTCGATGTTCAACAGCGAGACGACCACCTGGCCCACACCGCCAGTGGCGACGGTCATCTATCACGAGAACTTCGAAACCGTTCCGTCGGGTACCGGCGACACGTCAGCGAACACGGTTGGCGCATTCCCGAACGGCGACTGGACCATCCACGGCACTAACGTGAGCACTAGCCCGTCGCCCGGCGCTTACGACTGGCTGATCTACGCCAGCGGAACCCATCCGTACTGGACGACCCTGGCCGGTGCTAACGGCAGTGGGCAGTTCGTCGCCTGGAGTAGTCCGTCTTACATCTACGGTTACAACAACTTCCGTATTGTCGCCAGTAAATGGATGCCGGTCACCGCTGGTACGACTTACCAGTTAAGCCTGAAGTACACCGGCGCCACTGAAAGCGGCTGGGACTTCCTTGTCTGGGGTGTCAGTGATAACGCCACCATCAACCCGTCGTCATACTATGACCGGTCGGCTTTTGACTATTACAACGAGGCCTCAGGTTCGCTCGGCTACGGTGCGTGGCAGGATGGCGCAATGATCTTTACCGCTCCTGCCGGCATGACCCAGGTGCGCCTGCTGGTTGGATTCTTTAACGATTCCTGGGATGACTACGGTGGCGTTGCCTTTGACGAGGTGACCCTCAACGTGTTGCCGTAACCAAGCGCTAGAGCCTGATCACCTGAAGTGATTACCAGCCCCCGGAGCCCTGTGCTCCGGGGGGTTTTTCTGGTGGCAGCCGCCCAGCGCGCGGGCCGGTCTCAGCCGTCCAGCCCTGACTGCTGCAAGTAGCAAGGCCCAGGCGGCTCGCCGCCTGCATCAAGATCCGCCTCGCCGGCGCTTAAATCCGCCTGCAGCACGCGCTGCTGGAGCTCCAGCGCCTGACCGCCGGCGGCGAGGCGTGGGGCGAATGCGTAATACAAATGAAATGCAACATTTAATGCCAAGTTAATTGCTTCCCAGGAAGGTATGCTAGGGAATGCTTGATTGCAGCGGCGGTATCGGGAGACGGAGGATTGCCGATGGGAAGCGGAGGCAGGATCGTCGTCAAGCGCGGTGCGAGCGGACAAGCTGAAGCGCGCGCTGCGGTGCGGGAGCTTACGGAGCAGCTCAGCCAGCCGGGGCTGTCCGGCGTCATCTTCTTTTGCAGCTCGCAGTACGACCTGGCGGTGCTTGGCCGCGAAATCGCAGCGGCGTTCGATTGCCCAGTCATTGGCTGCACAACCTCCGGCGAAATCGCCTCGGAAGGCTACCGCCAGCACTCGCTGGTAGGCGCCAGCCTGGCCAGCGCTGAGTTGATGCTGCACCCGCGGCTGATCAAGCCCGTCAGCGCCTTCGGTCTTGAACAGGCGCGCGATCTGGCCGCGGAACTCAAAAACCAGCTAGCCTTCAGCGACGGCTTCCTTGCGAAAAGGATGTTCGGCCTACTGCTGATTGACGGCTTGTCGATGTCGGAGGAACAGGCGGTCGCCGCGCTGTACCACAGCTTTGAACAGGTGCCGCTGCTGGGCGGCAGCGCGGGTGACGACCTGGCCTTCCACCAGACGCATGTCTACCACGGCGGCGAGTTCCACCGCGACGCAGCCGTGTACACCCTGTGTGAGACCACCCTGCCGTTCAAGGTGTTTAAGACCCAGCACTTCGAACCCACGGGCGCGAAGCTGGTAATCACCGAATCCGATCCGCCGCGGCGCATCGTCTCCGAGATCAATGGCGGTCCGGCAGCGGCGGAATACGCCCAAGCGGTGGGGCTGGCCGCCGACGAATTGACTCCAATGGTTTTCTCGGCGCATCCGGTGATGCTGAAAATTGGCGGTGAGTACTATGTGCGCGCGATCCAGAAGGTAAACCCGGACGGCTCGCTGACCTTCTACTGCGCGATTGACAATGGCCTCGTGCTGACGGTGGCGGAAGGCGTTGACTTGGTCAGCAACTTGCAGGCGCAAGTCGCCAGCCTGCGCGCGGAGCTGGGCGACATTAAACTGGTAATCGGCAGTGATTGCATCCTGCGCCGGCTGGAAGTCTTCGATAAAAACCTGCAGGGGCAGGTGCGGCAGGTGCTCGCACCGTGCAACTTCGTGGGTTTTAGCACGTACGGCGAGCAGTTCAACGCGTTGCATGTCAACCAGACGCTGACAGGCGTAGCGCTTGGCGGTTAAAGAGCTGTTGTTGCGGGAGGTGACCTTGGCGTTGCAGACGGATCCACAGGAACCCAGCCGGGAAGAGCTGGCCGCCCAGGTTGCCAGGCTGCGCCAGCAATTGGAGGCGATGCGCAAGGTTAACCAGGTGTTGATGGATCGCGTCGAGCGATCAGTGGATTCCGCCGGCGGCGCTTACTCGCTGTTTGAGAACAACATCCTCCTGCAGCAACGCGTCGAAGAGCGCACCCAGGCTTTGGAACACGCCTATCAGGAGATCCTGGATGAAAACGCCGAGCGCAAGCGCGTGGAACAAGAACTGCTGCGCCGTGATCAACTGCTGACGGCGGCAGCCGAGGCCACCACGTTGCTGCTGGTAACCGCGGACTTTGAGGAAGGCTTGGCACTGGTGCTGGAAGCGCTGGGCCAAGCCACCGGCGTCGACCGCGTCGGCATTTTACAAAACCACTACAATGCCGAGACCGGCGACCCGCTGGCGACGCTGCAATATGAGTGGGTCGCGGCGAAAATCTCCGCGCAACTCGGCGCGCCGGAGACGCGCGCCATTCAGTACCACCCCAACTACAGCGCATGGTTCGAGACGCTCAGCGGCGCGGAGAGCGTCAACTGCATCACCAGCGAGTTCGAGGAACCGTTGCGCAGCCACCTGGCCAACCAGGGCATCTCCGCGCTGGTGCTAGTGCCGATCCGTGTTGAAAACCGGTTCTGGGGCATCCTGGCGTTCTACCACTACCAGGACACCGCCGTGTGGTCGCCGGGCGAGATTGCCATGCTGGAGCTGGCCGCGTCCAGCATCGGTGGCGCGCTTACCCGCCAGCGCTATGAAAGCGAGTTGCAGGCGGCCAAGGATCAAGCGATCGAGGCCAGCCGTGTTAAGAGCGAATTCGTCGCCAATATGAGCCACGAAGTGCGCACGCCGATGAACGGCATTATCGGGATGGCCAGTTTGCTGCTGGACACTGAGTTGAGCGCCGAGCAGCGCGAATTCTCCTCGACAATCAACGAATCAGCCCTATCGCTGCTCAATATCGTCAACCAGATTCTCGACTTTTCCAAGGTGGAAGCCGGGCGGATTGAACTGGAACGCGTGGAGTTTGACTTGCGCGACGTGGTGGAGGAAGTGACAGTGTTGCAGGCGCCGCACGCGCACGCCCAGGGATTGGAACTGGGTTCGCTGATCAGCCAGGATGTACCGGTACTGCTCAAGGGCGACTCGCAGCGGATCAAGCAGGTGCTGGTCAACTTGCTGGGCAATGCGATCAAGTTCACGGCGGCCGGGGAGGTGTTTGTGCGTGTGACGCTTGACTCCGAGGATAAAGTGCAGGCGCGCATCCGGTTTGCGGTTAGCGACACAGGCATCGGCATCCCGCCGGACAAGCTCGACCGGCTGTTTAAAAGCTTCTCCCAAGTGGACGCCTCGACGACGCGCCGGTACGGCGGTACCGGGCTCGGGCTGGCCATCTGCAAGCAGCTGGTCGAACTGATGGAAGGAAGGATCGGAGTCCAATCCAGGGAAGGCGAAGGCTCGACGTTCTGGTTCAGCCTGCCGCTGGAAAAACAGGAAGCCGGGATCCGCCCCGTTGAGCACCCGCCGGGCGAGCTGCGCGGCCTGCGCGTGCTGGTTGTCGACGATACGCATGCTAACCGGCGCATTTTGGATTACATGCTGGTCAACTGGGGCTGCGACCACCTGTCGGTGAACCATCCCGCCGCCG
>CAYXMN010000222.1:0-4096 GCA_964465955.1 uncultured Planctomycetales bacterium | reverse complement strand
CGCTCGAGGATGTCGAGCGTCGCCTGCTTGAGCCCGTGGAGCTGCTCCGGCGAGTGGAAGGCGTGGACGAACGCGGGGCGGAGCGGTTCGATCGGCTGACGTTCGAGCTGTGGCACGGTACGACTCCCTCCGTCGGGTGCGCCGGCGCAGGCCAAGCGATGCGCTCGGCGACGCCCGGCCGGCGTCCGTCCATTCATAGCAGACCGCCGCGCGCCGCGACCGCCGTGATACTGCCCGCCTCAAGCTGCGCGTCCGTCAGGAACCGCTTGAGCTGTTCCAATCGCGCTCCCCGTTGTTCCGCTAAGGGAAGCTTCGCCTGGGCGACATTAAGGTCGTAGCTTTCTTCAAACTGGCAGTCCCAGCCGGTGAAATACGCGAACTTAGAGCTAGTCGCGCCAAGATTGATGACAAGGAGGTTTGGTTCTGCAGGCATGCTACGAGTTTAGCATCCGCCGTCTCAGTTCTGGGTTAACTTGAGCAGCTCAGCCACCGTGCGGCTCACGCCAGCAAACACTTCACTAATGGACTTGGCAGTCATATACGCCGGCGTGGAGATGATTCGATGGTGGGGATCGACAATGCAGTCGTTGGATGAACAGGTATAGTGCTTGCCTCCCATCTCCACAATCGCCGCTGAGACTTGCTCATCGTCGCCGATTGTCAGTGCGGCGGGCACTTTCTCGGTGCCAAGCACTTTAGCGGCTAGCACCGGTGCGATGCAGACGAAAGCCAGCGGCTTTTTCGCGGTATACGCGGCTTTGATTAGGCGCGCCACATGCGGGTTGACTTGGCAGGCGGTGCCGTCGATAGCAAACGTGCAGAGGTTTTTCGCCGCCCCGAATCCGCCCGGAAAGATAAAGCCGTGATAGTCGGCGACGTTAACATCATCCAAGGCGAGAATGTTACCGCGCGCGATCCGCGCAGATTCCACGAGGATATTGCGCGTTTCTCCGCTGGGTTTGCCTTCTAGGTGGTTGACCACATGGAGTTGCGGCGCATTAGGCGCCATGCACTGGTAGCTCGCGCCCGCTTGATCGAGCGCTAGCAGCGCGCATACGGCTTCATGGATTTCTGTGCCGTCGTAAACACCGCAGCCGGATAACACTACCCCGATTTTCACCATGCTTCGCCTCCTGGCATTGCCGAAGTCTCAGCATAGATTTTAGCAGTGTGGCTGCTAGAAATCCGGCAGGTCAAAGCGCCGAAAGTCGATGCGGTAAGTGATATTAATCCCTGCATCATCGAAGCTGCCGCGTTCACCGGGCAAGGTGGTTTCGCGGTCGCGCCACCAGCTGGCGACGTACAGCGGATAGCGCTTCAACCGGAACTCCAAACCTAGGCCCTGGCTGTCCGAGCCCGATGTCCCTTCCGCGTCCTGCCAGCGATAACTTAAACGGTAGCTTTCGAGCAGGCCGCCGGCGCCAGTCAGCGCTACATCGTAGTTCCATGCGTCGCTGTCCCAATCGAAACCGGTCTCCGGTAAGTCAAACTCGCTCTCGCGATGGCTTACGCCGCACAGGAAAGTCGCTCCGCGCCCGGCCGGCGCCGAACAGTGAAGGCCAAAGTTCCGTGCGGTGTATGCGCTGTCTCTCACCGAGTTTCGTTTCGATTCGACGCTACCCCGCGCTCCAATGCTAGTCCGGTATCCCAGTAAGTACTGCACATACGCACTACCCCGGCTGCGTTCGTCGCCAAAGTATGGATCAGCCAGACTGCTCGTGATGGATTGGCCCACCTGCGGGAGCTGCGCGAAGTCTTCCACAGAGTAGTCAGCGCCGGCTAGCAGGTTTGGGGTTAGTTTAAAACGCGCCTCGAACCGGTAGCGGTCGCTTGTGGCGGATTGCGGCTCACGCAGGCCGGCTAGGTCTTCCGCGAGCGGAGTGGTCGTCGCGAGAACAAAATCCAGCGCGGCGGGATCTTCGAGCCGTAAGCGCTGATAGTCAAGGTTGCGTTGGCGATAGTCCGCGGCAAGCCGCACACTCTCTGAAGGATGAATCTCCAAAAGGGTTCCGAAATCTTGATAACCTGTCAGGTGACTGTTAGCGGCTAGATCCGTGTCTTCCTGCACCACTCGCGCCTTGGCGCTCAGCGTGGCAAGCTCGCCTAGCTCCCAAGCTAAACTGGCTCCGGCATCGGTGCGGCCAACGGTTTCGCCTTGCTGCTGCGCGTCAATCCTGGTGTATTTGGCATCAGCCGCCACTGAGACGCTGTCCGCCAGCCACCATTCGCCATCCACGCGCCCGCCGGCGTAAACGTTATCCTGCTGGGCGCTGCGGCTGTTATACGCGCCATGGAACAGCCCGCCTTCCACAACGAAATCGGGCTCGGACATCCGGAAGCCGGCTTCGCCTCGGAGATGTTTTACATCGCGGGGCTGAGCTAATCCAGCGTCGATACTAACCCGGTAAGCATGCAGGTCCAACCGCCAGACGCCGCCATCCATGCTGCCGCGCCGCCAGCGCACATCTGCCTGCCGCCGCCGCCTGTCGTTATAGACCAAGTCTTCGTCTTCGAGGCCGAACACCCAGCCGAAGGCGGTAAACGCCTCGGCGTCGAAGCTCCAGTGCGGTCCAGATTTATCCAGTTCAAAATAGGATGCGCCTGGATCGAAATATTCACCGAACAGGCCGCGCCAGTCGCCGGGGCTTAAGTAATCGAGTACCGCTACGTCTTTGATATACACGGCTCCGCGGCGGCGCGTGTACCACTCGGAATAGTGCACATCCCCGTCCTCATACTTGGTCGAGCCGTAGCCCACATCCGCAACCTGGGGCTCATAACCGAGCACTTCACCGAGCAGCTCAGCATTAGCCTGGTTTATGTCAGCACGGGAGATGCTGTAGAACTCCACATCATCACTGACCGGATACGCCACGGTTTCGCCTTCCTGGTAGATCCAGATCAGCCGGGCATGAGTCAAACCAGGTGCGAGCCAGATTACTCCCGCCATTAGAAGTGCGCAGCTGATTCCTTTAACTTGGCATGGCATGGTGTACTCCGTTACTCCCGGAACAGCAAATCGGATTGGCTCCCGTGGATGCTGGTATGGCAGCCTGTAGTCCAGCAGGTCAGCGGCTGGTAATGCTCAACACGATCGGTGTGGCAGCGCAGGCATAACTCACGCCCGTCCTGCTTCAACAGCCATAGGTTATTGCTGGCATGGGGGGTGTGGCAGGCCAGGCAGCCGTCATCAAATCCCTCCTCCGTCGCCATATGCACGAAGCGGAACGGACCGCCTTTATCAGCGTGGCAGCTAAGGCAAGTATCTTGCGCGCGGCGCTCAGTCAGCATCGCGCGGCCATGCCCGGCGTGGATATCGTGACAGCTTGAACAGTGAATGGTGTGCGAGCCGGCTTCGATTGAGTTTTCAAGGTAAATGGGATGCTTGCTCAGTCCTGCCAGGTCGTGGCGGATGTCCTCATGGCAGCTCACGCACAGCTGGTCCTGCTGGTCGCGCAGCAGGAAGCGCTGGGGGCTGTCTTTGGGCAGGTGCGGGTCGTGGCATTGCGTGCAGGTCAGGCGTGCCTTGGCGTGGGTGGTGGCCGACCACTCACTGCCTGAAGTGAGCCAGTCATGGCAGCGCACACAGACCCGATTTGTGTTCGCCGGATTGGACCAATCGAATGCGAATATTGCTCCGCGGCTTTGCAGCACGGCATGCGCTCCGCCGGCGCCATGACATGCTTCGCAGCCTTGTTGATCGAGGGGCATCTCGTCGTCATTGAGCGACCGCGCGTGCGCCGTGTTGAGGAAATCGGCCTTCATCCCGGTGTGGCAATACAAACACTCAGCGGTGCCAATGAACGGGGCGTCTTTGACCGCGCTGAAGGGCTGGCCGTCAACCCAGTGCGGGCTTTCACCGTGCCATTCCAGCGGGCGTTCGCCGGCCTGCTGTGTTTCCTCCTGGCTCAGGGCCGCCACAAACCACACGAATAGCAGGATCAACACCAGGGGCAGTACCGCCCGGTGCATAGGCAACCTCCAGCGGGATCTCCGAATAACAAACTGTCTAGAAACAGCAAAAGGCGGCCGGAGAACCGGGCCGCCTTTCTATGGGGCTATTGTAGCAGACCGAAATAGACCAGGATTACTTGCT
>CAYXMN010000221.1:0-4163 GCA_964465955.1 uncultured Planctomycetales bacterium | reverse complement strand
CGCGCGGCATCTGTCAGTGAGATCCAGCTCACTGCCTGCCGCCCGCTGCCGAGTTTTCCCCCCAGTCCCAGCTTGAATGGCGGCAGCATCTTCGCCAGCGCCCCACCTTTCGCCGAAACCACCATGCCGAAGCGCGGATGGACCGTGCGGATACCAACCGCCTGCGCGGGCTCAGCCGCTGCCTCCCAGGCCTGGCACACCTCAGCCAAGAAACCCGCTCCCGGCAGCGCGCCTTCGTCCAGCTCGTCGTTTGGATCGCGATTGCCGTAGTACCCTGTCGCCGAAGCGCTAATGAACACCAGCGGCGGCTGCATCAAGCCCGCCAGCGTTGACGCCAGCAGCCGCGTCCCCTGTACACGGGTGGCACGGATTTCTTGCTTAAACGCCGGCGTCCACTTTTGCGCTGAGAGGTTCGCCCCAGCGAGATGCACCACGGCGTCCAGCCCCTCCAAGGCGGCGGCATTAATCTCGCGCACGCCGTCCCAGTACGCTGCACCCGGCCCGGCAGGCTGGCGCCGGGTCAGCCGCAATACTGTCGCCCCGGCGCGCTCCAGCTGCGAGCATAGCTCGGTGCCGATGAGTCCGGTGGCTCCTGTCACTGCGATGCGCTGTTGCATACGGGGACCTACCCGCGTTAGCTGGTTTTCGTGCCACACTCCGCGCAAAACTTCGCGTCCGGTTGCAGGAGCACGCCGCAATTGGCGCAGTGCTTTTCGGTTTGCAGCTTGGCGCCGCATTCCGGGCAGAACTTCGCATTGGTTTGCAGCGTGGCTTCGCATTGCGGGCAAGTCGCCACGATGGTCTGGCGCCAATTTGATTCGGAAAGCTGTTTATCCTCGGCGCTCATCTTGGCATGCGCCCACACTTCCTCGCGGCTCTTGGCGGCCTGCGCCGCGCTCATCTCGACCCCCATATCCGGCGCGCATTCCTTGCACAGCCCCTTCTTGCTGTTCCAGCACTTCTCGCGGCAGACCCAATTCAAGCAGTGCGGGCACTGGATGAAGTACGGCTTGATCTCCTCGACCGCGTCCAGGAACGCCTTGTCGTGGGTGCGCTCCCAGGCCGCGCTGTGCACGCGGTCCGCCACGTTCGCGGCACGGCCAAATATGCCGCCGAGCAGGTTGCCCGCGGTGTCGAGCACCTCGCTGATCGTGCCGGTGGCGCTGGCCTTGAACTCCGTGCGCACGCCGCTGCCGCAGCGGTCGCAATGGAACTCATACTGGAAGCCGCGTTCAGTGCTGAGATCCTGATAATTCCTGACGAACTCGATTTGGTCGACCATTCTTAACTCCACTAGGGGCTAGCCGGATTATAACGCCCAAAACCAGCGCGCCGCCTCCATGCGTCACATTGATATACTTTCGCAATCCGACAGGTAGTACAGAATACTAAGCTTCTTGGAGGCAGCGAATGAGCCGCTTTGGATTTGTTGAGATTCCGACCACGGACATGGATAAAAGCATCGCCTTCTACCAGGGGATTCTCGGCTGGACCTTCAACCGCCTGCCCGGCAACCGCTACGCCTTCTTCAAGACGCCCGGCGGGATCCACGGCGCTCTCTCCGGCGACGACAAGCCCGGCCACGGAGTAATCGTCTACCTTGAAGCGGACATCACCGATACGCTAGCTAAAGCCGCCAAGTACGGCGGCAGCGTCATCGTGCCCAAGACGCTGATTACCGCCGAGGAAGGCTACTACGGCCGTTTCACCGACCCGTCCGGCAACGTGCTCGGGTTGTGGAGCAAGGACTAGCGCGCCCGCGTTGCTTGCTTCCGTTATAATCCCTCGCTATGGCAGACGAGGCTAAACAGAATGGTGATGTGAAGCGCGCTAAGGCTGAAAGCGGCGCCGCCGTGCGCCTGGAGGACCTCCAGCCCACCTGGACCGACAAGGACGGCCACGTCCACCGTAAGCGCATCCTCACTGGCGACCGCACCACCGGCAAGCTGCACCTCGGCCACTACGTCGGCAGCCTAAAAAACCGCGTCAAGCTCCAGCACGAGTTCGACACGTTCATCCTGCTGGCGGACGTGCAGGCGCTGACCACGCACTGGGAGAAGCCGGAGATCCTGCGCCAGAGTGTGATGGACGTGGCGCTGGACTACATGGCGGTGGGGCTGATCCCGTACACCGGCGGGGAGGACGACGGCACGCGGGCAAAGATCGTGATCCAAAGCATGGTTCCCGCCATCGCCGAGCTGACGGTGTACTACGGCCTCGTCACGCCCATGAGCCTGATCATGGACAACCCGACGACGAAAGCCGAAGCGCAGCAGCATGGAATAAACCTTGATCCAAATTCAAGTTCCGTCGGTGTTCCTGAATCAATTACTAGTCGTGAAGTACTTAGGGCATCAGTTTTAGGCGAAAAGCTTCAAAAGGAGTTCCCAGAAATTGGTGAACCTCCCACCCCTGAAGAGCTCTATAACATCATACATGCACTTGGAAAGTCAGGCGACGTATCTTTATTGCATGAGTTGGAACAACTCGACTATCAAAATGAGGCATTTCACGCCGTATCTAGTAGCCCAAGAGCACTTAGGGCTGTAAGGGATATTGTTATAAGCCAGAAGCGCACCGCAGGCATCCGCCAGATGACATACGGCTTCCTGGGCTATCCCGTGAGCCAGGCGGCGGACATTACCTTCGTGAACGCGCACCTCGTGCCCGTGGGCGAGGACCAGCTGCCGCACATCGAGCTGACGCGCGAGATTGCGCGCCGCATGAACAAGCAGTACGGGGGGCGCAGCCGCCTGCTCGTCGAGCCGCAAGCGCTGATCGGCGGCGGCGGCACGCTCAAGGCGCTCGACGGCGGCGCGAAGATGAGCAAGAGCCTGGGCAACGCGATCTACCTTAGCGACACCGACGAGGCGATCTGGAGCCAGCTCAAGCGCGCCGTGACCGATCCGCAGCGCATGCGCCGTGAAGACCCCGGCCGCCCCGAGGTATGTAATGTCTTCGCCTACCACAAGCACTTCAATGAGGAAGTGGAGCCCGCGATCAAGGACGCGGGGCTGAACGTGCCCACGGTGGCGGAGACGGCGGAGCTGTGCAGGAGCGCAGGCATCGGCTGCGTGGAGTGCAAGAAAAATCTCGCGGCGAAGCTCAAGGCGCTGCTCGATCCGATGCGCGCGCGCCGGGCGGATTGGGAAAAGCGCCCGGACGACCTGAAAACTGTGCTCTTGGAAGGCACGTGCCGCGGCGTGGAGGAAGGCGATCAGACGCTGGCTCGCCTGCGCCAGGCGATGAAAATCGACTACTTCGGTTAGGACGCTAGAGATTTCGCCAGATTTTATGCGCTCTCTTATGCGCGCGGGAGATTTCGGCGGTATTATTTAGATCCCTATTGACGGCGGCGGCCAGAGTGCTATAATACCCGTCCCCCCAGTTGGGAGCAGTTCCTCGGACTGCCGGTTGCGAAACCGGGGGTTTCGGAGCTGTTAAAACGAACTTTGAAAGCTGTGTTTGGTGGATGAGGTGCAGCGCCTCCTACAAGCGCTGTACCTAAGCCCGCGGATCCCTCCGCGGGCGATTGCAACGCCGAATTAGAGTATCTCGAATCCTTATTATCGCAATCATTGACATTTCATTTCTGCCGGCCTAGCCGGTGACGCTGGCGAGTCCAGCAACCTACGCAGGCAAAACGAGGTGAAATGGCCAAGATAGTAAGGGCACATGGTGGATGCCTAGGCGCTGGAAGCCGATGAAGGACGTGGTCAGCTGCGATAAGCCTCGGGTAGGTGCGACAACCGTTAATCCGGGGATTTCCGAATGGGGTAACCCGGCGGGAGTAATGTCCCGTCACCGCTAAGCCAAGTTGCGCAAGCTTATTAACTTAGCGGAGGGAAGCCGGTGAACTGAAACATCTAAGTAACCGGACAGGAGAAAGAAAATTCGATTCCCTTAGTAGTGGCGAGCGAAACGGGAACAGCCCAAACCGTGGGTCTTCGGATCTACGGGGTTGTAGGGCCGGGCATAAAGCCCTAGTAGAGTTAGTGGAACAGGCCTGGAAAGGCCGGCCAAAGAAGGTGACAGCCCTGTACGCGAAAGCTCGAACAGGTGGGCCCGGTACCTGAGTAGGTCGGGACACGTGAAACCCTGACTGAATCTGCGGGGGCCATCCCGCAAGGCTAAATACTCTCCAGCGACCGATAGTGAACAAG
>CAYXMN010000220.1:0-4199 GCA_964465955.1 uncultured Planctomycetales bacterium | reverse complement strand
CGGCGGCGGCTACTAAAGTCGTGATCATCGTGAACACTGCGGCAGTGCCATCCAGGCACAGTAAGCCGTAGCTCAGCGCGTGGCCTTGCCAGGCGGGATAACATACCCAGCCTGCTAGCGGCACCTGCACGAGCATCAGCGCAGCGCTAAAGCCAGGCAGCCAGCGCGCGCTAGAGGTGCACAGACCACAGATGCTGATGATGAGCGGCGCGATGAAGAGCAGCGCGAGCGGGTTCAATGCCTTAACCCCCGTAACAGCGCCACATCAGTGTTCGCGCAGGAGCGATCGGTCCGGTAGATCACGACTGCGGCGATCAACACGGCGACCAACGCCTCGAAGACAATGCCCAATTCGATCAGCAGCGGCATGTTGCGTGTCTGCGTCAAGCTGTACAGCGCGATGCCGTTTTCCAAGGTGAGGAAACCTGTGATCTGACTGACAGCCAGCCGGCGGCTGATCATTTGGAACATACCGATGAAGAGCATCGCCACCGCCATGCCCGCGGCGAGCGGCTGCCCCAGCGCGGGCACCGCGAATTGCGGCGCCATGGTGTAGCCCAGCATAAGCAGCCCACAGCCGCCGAGCAGCGCCAGGCTGGGATGCAGGCTGTGGTTGTCGCGGAGCACGCCAACTTTATAAAGTGTGCGCAGGAGCAGCCAAGGGATGCCCACGGCCTTGACGAGCAGCATCGTCCCTGCGAGCACCATGAGCAGCGGTTCGTCGCCGTCAGCGCCTAACAGGGCGCAGCACGCCGCCAACAACAAACCTTGCGCACCGAGGGCGAACAACTGCGTGCGCAACAGCGTACCGCCGCACATCACGACGGCGGCGAGCGCCAGAGCCACGGCGAGTTGTTCGATTTGCGTCAGTTCCATGCCAGCCATCCCATCGCGCTCCTACACCCGCACCACGGCGGCCAGCGCCGCCAACAGGCCGAGGAACGCCGCGTAACCCAGGAAGTTGGGTACCTTGCGCCAGCTCATTTTCACTATTACTCCTTCCGCCACCGCGACGACTATCCCCGCCGCCGCCAGGGCCAGCAGCCCCAGCGTGTAGCGGCCCACCAGCGGCCAATCGTGGTAGCCTGGGATGAGCAGCAGCAGCGCTTGCGCAGCCAGGCCGAAGTAGATGCAGCTGCGCAGGGCCGCCGTGTATTCGATCGCCGCCAGCCGCGCGCCGCTGTATTCGAGGATCATTGCCTCGTGGATCATCGTTAACTCAAGGTGCGTCGTCGGGTCGTCCACCGGCATCCGCGCTAACTCGGCCAGCGCCGCCAGCATCAGCGCCAGGCCCGCGCACGCCGTGAGCCAGGGGCTGAGCGGATGTGTGAAAATCGTGAGCAAGCTGGTGCTGCCTGCACCTAGCGCCAGTGCACCTAGCGCCAGTACCAGCGCGGGCTCCACCATCACGCCCACCAACGCGTCGCGGCTCGCGCCTAGGCCGCCGAAGGCTGAGCCGGTGTCGAGCGCGGCCAGCAGCGTGAGGAACTTGCCCAGCGCCAGCATATAGAGCACGAGTATGAAGCTCGTCGCCGGTGCATAATCCTGCGGCAGCAGCGCGCCCGTCCACGGTGCCAGCACCGCCGCACCTGCCGCCAAGGCCAGCCCTGCGTAAGGCGCGAGACTGAACAGCCAGCTCGCGGTGGCGCTAATCGTTTGCCCCTTGCGCAGCAGCTTGGCCAGGTCATGCCACGGCTGGAGCAGCGGCGGACCGGGGCGGCTCTGCATCAGCGCTTTGACTTTGCGGATCAGGCCTGCGAGCAGCAGCGGAACCACCAGCAGGTTTAGGGCTAAGCAACAGAGCATCAGCAGTGTGTTCATGCCCGCGCCACCATCCAGAGTAGCAGCGCCAGCAGCAGCGCCATGTGCAGCAAGTATTGCTGGATGCCGCCCGCCTGCAGCCGGAGCAGCAAGAAGCCGGACAAGCTTTGGATCCAGCGCAGCAGCGGCTGGTACACGCGCGTTTCGAGATAAGCCTCGTGCGCCGCCTGCGCCTCAACCTTCTGTCCGAACAAGCCGCGCGGCCCTACGGTGGTAATCGTCGTTTCATAGCGGTAAAGCGTCCCGAAGAAGCGCGAGATCGGCTGGGCGAAGCTGGTTGCGGTGTACTGCATTCGCGCGTCCAGAGCGCCATAGCCGCACTCCCACGTAATGAAGCGCCGCACCGGGTGTCTCCGCGCGTGCCACCAGGCCCAGCCTGCGATCAACGCGAGCAGTACGCCGATGCTGATGGTCAGCGCCAGCAGCGGCAGTGTCCAGGCCGCGCTAAGCTGCGCCGTTGCGCCGCCCGCTGCCGGGATGCGGCTCAGTAGCTCCAGCACCGGTCCCGCCGACAGGCCAAGGACGACACAGAGCGCCGCCAGCACCACCTGCGCCGCGCGCATCATGGGCTCCACTTCGCGCGCTTCGCTAGCCTGCGGGCTGCGCGGGTTGCCGAGGAACACGATGCCCACCGCTTTCACGAAACACGCTAATGCCAGCGCGCCGACCATCGCAAGCCAAGCCATCAGCAGCAGGCCGGACAGGCGCAGCCCCGGTGACGGCCCCGCTTGCGCCAAGGTGAAGAAGCCCTGGTACAGTAGCCACTCGCTGGCAAAGCCATTGAGCGGCGGCAAGGCACAAATCGCCGCGCTACCCAGCACGAACGCCGCCGCCGTCCACGGCATTTTATGGATTAAGCCGCCGAGCCGCTCCACATCGCGCAGGTGCGTGCGTATATCGACCGCGCCCGCGCCAAGGAAGAGCAGGCTCTTGAACACGGCGTGGTTCAGCGTGTGGAACAGCGCCGCGGCCAGGCTGAGCTGCGCCAGTACAGGCCGAGGCGCGTACCCACCAGCGACAAGCCGAGACCCATCATGATGATGCCGATGTTTTCCACGCTGTGATAGCCCAGCAACCGCTTAAGGTCATGTTGGAGCAGGGCGAAGATCACGCCCCAGAATGCGGAGATCGCACCTAGCCCCAGCAGGATCGGCCCCAGTGCGGGTGCGTCGAACTGACCGCCCACGATGTACAGCCGCGCCATCGCGTAGATCGCGGTCTTGATCATCAGACCGCTCATGATCGCGGAGACCGGTGCGGGCGCAGCCGGATGCGCGATGGGCAGCCAGAGATGGAACGGCCAGCAGCCTGCCTTGGTGGCGAGGCCTGCCAGGATGAGCAGGGCCGGGGCTAGCGCAGCGCTACCCGCGAGGTGCCAGTCCGCGAAATTCCAGCTGCCGGAGAGATGGTACGCCCAGAGGAAACCCGCCATCAGGAACGCCGTGCCCGCGCGTGTCGCGCCAAGGTACAGCAAAGCCGCTTGGCGGATCGGCAGCCGCTCGTGATCAACGGCCACCAGCAGGAATGAGGAAAGCGCCATCAGCTCCCAAGCCACCAGGAACACCACAGCGTTAGCGGACAGGATTACCCCGGCCATGCTCGCGCTCAGGAGCGCCAGCGCTGCCCAGATGTAGCCCAGCGATGCTTGCCGGGCTTGCAGATGCCGCAAGTAGCCTGGGGTATAGAGCGCGACCGGGATGCCGACAAGGCCGAAGATGCCGAGGAACCAGCGGGCCAGCGGGTCGAGGGACAGGTCGAATCCCACCTCGCCTAAGCATAGCGGAGCGGGCAAAGTTAGGTTGGCGTCCGGAGCAGTGGTGGCGCAAAGCAGCAGCGCTAGGCTGGCCAGCGCGCTGAGCAGGGGCATGGCAAAGCCGTTGTAGCGGTGCAGGCATATACCGATGCACAAGACGGCAAACCATAACAGGAACGACACCCCCAGCCAGCTGCCAGGGAGGTTGCACATCTCAGCCATTACACGTACCAGCACCACGCAACGGCCCAGGGATCATAGCCACGCCACGGCGTACGCCATCGCGTGGACGCTGCATATAGCGTACGCGCGCTGTGGCTGCGTAGAGCCGCTGGCGGTTGATTGGCATGGGCAAGGATTATAGTCAGCCACTGGCGAATGTCAATTGCGCGCGAGAAATGTGATAATCAAGTGCACTGCTAATGACTGATTGCTGGTCATTCCAGAAATCAACAGGCCTGATCCTGCGTGGTGCGCAATGACTTCTAAAAAATAGACATCGGCGGTACCGCTGTTTGCTTTAACTCGCATGGCTCTGAGAGAGACAGAAATCGCAAGGACACCGCACGAGATGCGCTGATCCAAGCAAGCGCGGCCATGCTGTTCACGGCCGCGTTGCTTGCAC
>CAYXMN010000219.1:0-4200 GCA_964465955.1 uncultured Planctomycetales bacterium | reverse complement strand
CCGCGGGATGCAGAGAATAGTTAGCCTGCTCGCTCCGCCAGCTGGTCGGACACACGTTTGACCTTATCCAGCATAGACTGTGGCTTGTCGCGCCGGTCATCGATTTTAATATTGACCCCAATACGCGGATAGCCAAGTTCGACTAGCTTTGCGTGGATGTTGGCGGCGAGTTGATAAAGCTCGCGGTAATCCCCCTCAATACAAGTGCCCATTGGCGTGAGCACGTGCTGTAATCCGCTGGCAAGGATGACCTTGTGCGCCGCCACCACGGCATCGCTGACCGAAATTGTTCCTTCGCGACGCGGCGAAACCTGGATATCCATGATTGCCATGCTTTGATTATACATATGCCCGACGGAATATTGATATTCCCATATCGCCTGTTGGTTTAATATTCGTTCAATGGGAGTCAGACAATTCGACGCCACAACCTCACGTTTGCTCTGTGCTTATCAGACAAACCAGAACTTAACCTCGGTTTGTCATTTCCTTAAGCCAATTCGCGCACTGAGTGGTAGCATATTAGTGATTCAATATTCTGGTGCGGGAATCGCCCGTGGAGGTGGACGCATGGTTACGAAGAACTCAAACATTGCGCTTGGAATGCTGGGCCTGCTCCTGTTGGTGCTGGTGGCGTCGTGCAACCAAGGAACAACCTCAAAGGATACGAGTAAAGGCATTGATAGTGCCGGTTTGCCGATCGTCACGCTAACAGCGGATAAGGAAGGCGCAGAATTTGATCCCGCTTCTTTTACCACCTCCATTGAGCGTAACGACGGCGGCTTCCTTTGCACTGTCTATGCGGCTGAAGGGCACTCCAGCGGTGATGAAGTTTTCATCGCCGCCAACTACAATGCCGAATCCTTCCATACGTATAACGTGAAGGTTGGCCCTGGAGCCGACAACGACACCTTGGGCATCGCTGCGCAAACAAATCCCGGCCAGGTCGTGACAGGACTGGTGAACACGCCGCAGGCGACCCTGCCGGCTTTAGATAGCGGTGTTGCACTTTGCAGCTTCATGTTGATTCCCGGCGCTGAGGCTAAATCCGCCAGTGATGTCGCTAGTAAAGGTTTGGCGCGTGCACGCAACCTTGAACTGATCAAAGAGGGGGATAACTGGGTGCTAGCGTGGGACTACACCAACCCCGGCGACAGCGATCAGGATGGCGAAGTCGGCGCTCGCGACTTACAACCGATTGCTGCGCACTACTTGCAGCAGGTAAGTAATAGCTGGAATGATCCACTGCGGCATATCGACGGCGACTCCAACGGTGAAATCAACTCCGCAGATGTAGTGCCCATCGCCTCCAACTTCAATGCTGAGATTTGGGCGTATCAAATTGAAATGAGTGAGGCGGAAGGCGGCGATTACATTGTCGTCGGCCAGCTCATTCTCGGCGACCAAGTGCCTGTGCCTGGTGAAACCGTGCGGTTCTCATACACCTTCGGCGCACAGTATGTCGAGCACGCGTGGTATCGTGTGGTGCCAATCGTGCCGAACGGCGCGACCGTCGAGATCGGCGCACCGTCCGAGTCCATCAGCGAAGACGGGCGGCGCATGGATCCGATTGAAGTAGCCAGTGGAGCGACCGTCACGATCACCGTTCGCGCCCAGAACTTGCCTGCGCCGATTACACACATGAACGCTGTGCGTGTGATCTATCCTGCATCCTTCAGTTATGTGCCAAACTCCGCCAACCCAGGCACACCGGGCGGCTCAGTGTATTCTCCAGACGGCATCTGGTCTTCATTTGCAACAGAGCTGCTCTTCCCACCCGACACGTTTATGGTGGAACGCAGTCCCGGCAACGGCTTTGAACAATATCAGTGCATCGACTTCAACGTCTCCGCCTTGGTGCGGTTCCTTGACACCTCGCCGGTGCTCTATGGCGAGTTATTCAATTTCAAGCTAAAGAATGAAGGTAGCGAACCGTTAACACTCCTGTTCCAAGGAGTTTCAGAGGATGGCATCCGCCGCACTTACTACTCGGATGTCGACAACCACGAATTCTTCTTCGGCAACAGCATCAGCTTTGCTGTGAAGTAACCGTCAGTGATTGGAATCCAGCCAGCCTGGTCCGCCAGGCTGGTTTTTTTATTTCACCCGCTGCTTTAGCGCAAGAGCCAGAGCGAAACAGTAGCCACTGTTGTGAAAGCTCAGAACTAATTCCAGCATCTGCGCTGGTTGATCCGGCAAGGCGAAGTAGTAGGTGTAATGCACCTCGTTGTCACCGGTCGCCGTAACCTGAACCGGTTCGCCAAAGGCCTGTTTAGCGCCGGCCTCTGTGAGTTTTGCAGCCGGTTGTCCTGCTAATTCGACGACGGAAAGCACCGGATCGGCTAAATAGCAGCGGACTTCACTGACGATATCTCCAGTAAACGAGCCGGCTGCCTCGTCCATATCAATTACCTGTTGATGGATGACCAGCACCTTGTCCCGCGAATTGACTGCAGAATCATACGGTGCCCGCCGGCTCATTTCATCCCGTGAAACCACCTCAATTTCGCAGTTTGAGGTTGCCTTCGAGTTAGAGACAGCATCTTCCACCGGCATGCCCAAGGCAATGCCCAGTCCGAAGTCTTCGTAGAGCATGCCTGGATCCTGGGGCAACGGCGTTCGCCCTGGACAGCCTGTCAGCAGCAGCAGCAGCACGGCAAACAGGCAAATCCAGGTCATGGCCAACGCGCGCTTCTTAGGCATCCGATAACTCCTCTACCCTAAAACCAATCTGCTTGATGTCATTGACCCGTAGCCCTCTAACTGCCGCAAGCGCTTTCGCCGAATCTTTTGCGCTGAAACCAGCCTGGCGTAAGCGGTGTAAGGCTGCCATCACTTCTTCTCGATCGATTTCCTGCTCGGTGAATGGAGCACTCGCTACACCGACGGTGAACTCACCCTGCTCGGGAACCGCGCTGCGTTTTACATCCCACTGCCCTGCTTTAAAGAGGATGAACTGCTCAAATAGCTTGGTCATTTCCCGTCCGAGCAGCACCTGCCGATTCGGTTCAAGCGTTGTGCATAGGCTGTCGAGCAAGTCGTGGATCCGGCGGGGTGACTCAAAAAAAACCGTCGGTAATGGAGAATGCACGATGCCGTCAATGAATTGATCCCGGTCCCCGGCTTTGCGCGGGGCGAAACCTGCAAAAGTGAAGCCGTTGTCGATGAACGGGCAAGCGGAGAGCCAGGTGGCGACTGCGCTTGGCCCTGGCACCACCTTGGGTTCAATCCCTGCGCGCCAAGCCTCTTGCACTAGCCGCCGGCCCGGATCGGAGACACCCGGCATGCCCGCATCGGCGCAATACCCGACGCGCTTCCCCCCCAGCACCGCCTGCACTGCCTCCTGCACACGTTCCGGCCCGTGATCGTCGGAAAGCGCACGCAGGCTGACACTCAACCCGAGAGCCGCAATTAGCTTGCCGGTGACTCTAGTATCTTCGCAGAACAGCACATCTAAATGAGCGAACGTTTCCGTCACCCGGCGGCTGATGTCCGCCAGATTGCCCAGCGGGGTTCCGATGATAAGCAGTTCACCTGCCATTTGGCAAAATTATACTTGCCTGAAACACACCACATCGAACCGCACTGTTATTATCAAAGTGTGTACCTAGAAATGCCCCTCAACTGTGGGCTTTCATCAGCGTAAAATGAATTACACTCTACGTGGAGAGCCGGATGCACAGAAAGATTCAAACGGTTATCCAACTAGCCCTGGTGGCCTTGTTCGCGCTACTGCTGACCGGCTGTGGAGCGGGAATGAACTATGGCCTGGTGCTGGGAGACGGACTGTTATATGACAGACCGGATGTCAACATCTTCGTTTACGACGGGCTGTGGAATGGCGATTATGTCTATTACTGCGGAGACTGGTACTACCGCGGCTATGGCACGCCTTACGGGTGGTTCTAACAAGCTTTCCCTTAGCCGGTGGCAGTCAGTTCGGGCCTGGGCTGACGCCACCGGCAAGATTCCTCCTAATGTGCGGGCTTTATTACGGAGCCCGCCACATTTCTTTCCATGCGTCCTCATGTAAACCTTCATGTAGTGTGCCTGGTAAATCAGCGAAGAAACCATATTCCGGCCAGCCGCTGACCAAATTGTTGCCGCTTGCGACCGCGTTGTAGTAGTCCTGGGCGCCGCCTTCATCGATAAACAGGCTCAGGCTGGTGCCACCATGGTAGTCATTGCCCCCAGCCCGTG
>CAYXMN010000218.1:0-4209 GCA_964465955.1 uncultured Planctomycetales bacterium | reverse complement strand
TGGTGGATGCTGTAATGGGTCATATCATAGGCGATTTATCCACTGAGAAAACCCGCAAAGACGCCATCCACCCAGTTCGGCGCGCCCAGCACCGTGTTCAGCACCAGGGAAAACAAACCGTAAAACAGCGCCGCCAGCGAAAGATCAAGCAGGGTGGGCAGGTTGTAGCCCAGCCCCGCCCCAATCAGGAGCGAAAAAACCCAGGCAGCCGGGCAATGCCGGAGCGCCTGCAGTTGGAAGAAACGTGTGGCTTTAATCAGTTCGGTTACTTTACGCGAGGAAAAAATGATGTCGAAGGTGTGATCGATCACTTCATCGACGATCAGCGCCAGCTCGGGTGTGCGCGCGCAATGTTCAGTGCGGGCGAAAGGCGGGATGAACTCCTGGAACGCCGCGTTGACGATATCCATCAGGCGTTCGTATGTCGGCGGGCTGTCCTGGGTGATGAGCAGTTCTTTGTAGAGGTTTAGATCGGCATTCTCGAAATGCACGTAGATGTACCCTACGCCTAGATCCTGCAGGCGTTCGATCTTCTCCTGGTCCAGGGCGATGCCGTAGCGTAGTAACAGCTGCCCGCGGAACTCGAGGTTGCGCGCGAGGACCATGCCCGGTACCGCTTTATCAATGGGCACCCGGAAGTCCGGCTGGCGGATAATTCCCACAGTCCAGTATCTTAGCAGCCTTCGCCGTTGCGCGGTATCCCTGCGCCAAGCTTAATGCTAAGCGCTCTCCCTGGCGGGCACGGCGCCGGCTTTGGCCTGCTTGGCGGCCTTGGCGGATTTATCCGCTGCCGGCTTGGCGGGCTTGGCGTCCGCCGCCGGGGCGGGGGAGGCGTCTTCGGCGGCCGCGGTGGGCGTGGCGACAGCGTTTTTACCGCGCGCATCGGTAACATAGAACCCGGAGCCTTTGAACTGGATGCCCGCCGGGCTGAAGATTTTGGAGGTCTTGGCGCTGCCACAATGCTTGCAGCGCACTGGGCCGCTAGCGCGCATCTCCCGCTGGACCTCAAACACCGTGCCGCACTTCTCGCATTGATAGTCATACCAAGGCATTCCGTTCCTCCTTCCCGCCGCACGCAAGCCACCTAGGGTTTAGCGGGATTACATGGCTTTGTACCATGGTCGAAGCGGGTTATTTTAACCCAAATTCCGCCGGTTCGCAGTTTTTTTCATAACAGGCTTGTATATGTATCAGTAAGTTGTCGTGGAACACCGGTCCAAATGCTATATATAGATGAGATTTTGCTTATGAGCGAGGTAGGGTCATGGCTCGGGATTTGAGGCGGCGTGTTTTAATTGTTTTGACAGGATTAGGGCTGGCTGGAGTGATCGGGGGATGCGGCGGCGGTTCATCTGAAATCAGCTTGTGGCGCTCCGGTGCCGCGGTAACGCTGGAGGTGCAAACTGCCAGCGTCGCGGACTTTGGCGACGCTGAGAGCATCAGCTTGACGCAGACCAGCGTGGACGGCGAACTGCGTTGCGAAATCACGGCGTCTGGCGCGAGGAGTTTGAAAGGACTCTTTTGCGAGTTGCGTTTCGATCCGGAGCAGTTGACGCCGATTCAAGCGGAACCCGCCGGGTTGCTGGGGCCAGCCGACGAGACGCTCACCCTAGCGGCGATGCAGCGCGGGCGGCTAATGTACGGCCAGGCGCGGATCCATCCCGAGCTCTGTGACGGCTTCACGGGCGATGGCGTGCTGGCGCGGGTGCGCTTCGCTAAGCGCTCCTACGACGAAAAAGCCGCGGCGGGAATAATGCTCTCCCGAAGTGCCAGCGCCGCTCCCATAAGCGAGCTATCGGCGTCGGTCGCTTACTGGAGCGGAGGAGACGACGTTGCGGATTGGCTGCTGCGTTGGGATTACTCCAGCCAAGGCGACTATGACCAGAACAGCGAAACCGGAGCGCCTGATCTCGCGCCGCTGGCGGCGCATTTCGGCGAAAGCGTTGTGCCCGAAACCTTTGAACGGGCGGCGATCCAGTCCGTGATCGACGGTGATAGCAACGGCGAGCTGGGATCGGCTGACCTCGTGCCGATTGCGCAAAACTTCGGCAACGTCGTGCAGGGTTACAACGTGTACATCTCCTCCGACGCAGCCGACTATCCGGCCACGCCCGCGGCAGTCTCCACACTTGAGCCGCAAGACAGCGTGCTGACCACCACGGCCAGCGGGAGCCCGCTCGCCGAGCGGCTGGCGTTCGCTTACCACATTGAGGACTTACCGGGCTCGTACTTGTGGGTCCGGCCTTACCACGGCGAGCAGGAAGGCATCCCGAGCAATCTCGTGGACCTGACCGAACTGGGGCCGGTCCTGGAGTTGGAGACGGAACCCGACGGCGGAACCGGATCCGAGGATGATCCATTCATCATTGACACCGCGACGCCGTATCAGTTCAGCGTGACGGATCAGGTGCTGGGCGTGGTGACCGAGCATGAAGCCACGGAGTTCACGGTCAGCGAGGATACCGCCGGCCAGGTTGATGCAACCGGCGTGCTGGATGTGGCAGACACGTTCATCGGCACCTTCAACGTCAGCGCTACCTTTGACGGTGTTGCGGCGAAACCGGTGCTGTTCTTCAGCGTGCCATCCAGCGATACGCCGGTATTGATCCTGGAAAACCAGCCGCTGCTGGGCAATGGCTTCAAGGAAGATCCGTTTATTGCTGATACGGCGACAGTGTATCAGTTCCAACTTTTGCATCTGGTGGAAGGCGCGGTGGGCAATTCCGCCGACACGGAGTGGGCAATCAGCGAAACCGCCGCAGGGAGCATCGTTAAAGGCAATCCCGCGACGCTGGATATCGAGGACGGCTATACCGGCACCTTCTCCGTGAGCGCCACGTATAAGGGCGCAACCAGCCTGCCCACGCTCATTTACCTGCGGGTACTGGCTGCGGATACGCCGCAGTTGTCCTTGGCCATCCCACCGGTGAATGGTTCTGGGCAGGAATTTGATCCGTATGAGGTGGACAACAGCCAAGACTACTTGCTGCGTTTGGAAGTAAACAGCACCGATGTCGGTGTCGACACGATGACCGAATGGACGATAAGCGACGCCGCCGCGGGAACGGTGGACATCAGCGGCGCGCAAGCGCTGCTGCAAATTACCGACAGCTATCAGGAGGTATTCTCAATCAGCGCGACCTACAACGGCGTCAGCAGCGTCCCCGCGATGCTGTGGCTGGACGGCACGCCCAACGGTTTGCCCGATCCGCCGGTGGCGGACCTGCAGGTCTCGCCGGGCACTAACGTTGAAGATTACCTGACCGAGTTCACCTTTGACGCCAGCGGCTCGACAGCAACCGTGGGCAGCATCGACTATTACAGCTGGGACTGGGATGGCGACGGCGTCTGGGAGATCAGCGAGACGAATTCCGACGAGTTAACCCATATATTCGGCGCGACCGGCGTTTACAACACCACTGTGCGCGTCACCGATGACCGCGGCGCCACCGGCGTCGCGAGCGTGGAGCTCACGGTGACGGACGGCGGCAATTTCCATCCCGTGGCATCGCTGGTGGCCCAGGTTGAAGCCGGCAGCATCTGGTATGAGGGGCTGACGGCGGAAGTTCCGGTGACGGTGCATTTCGATGCTTCAGCTTCCAGCGATCCCGATGGCGCGATTGACCACTACCTGTGGGATTTGGACGGCGACGGCGTGTTCAGCGATCTCGGGGCCAGCGCGCAGCAGAGCCAAAGCTACGCCATCGATGGTTACTACTATCCCGCGGTCCAGGTGTTCGATGACACGGGCGATATGGATACCGCTTATGTTGATCTGACCTTGACGCAGCCTGGCGGCAACATGACACCGCAGGCCAGCCTGCAGGCCAACCCGACCTTCGGCGCAGCACCGCTGGAGGTAAGCTTCGATGCGACGCTAAGCAGCGATCCCAATGGTGATCCGTTGAGTTATGAGTGGGACTGGGACGGCAACGGCACTTTTGACCACGACAGCGGCGCGACGGCCACGGCGGTACATACTTATAACACTGCCGGGAACTATACAGCGGTGGTGCAAGCCAGCGATGACGGCGGTTTGAGCGACACGGCGACGGTTACCGTGACGGTTGACGACGGTACGGCGAGCTGGCATTTCTATGATGTGGCCGTGCCCGACGGCACAACCTATTCCAGCATGGGCCGCTACTGTTCCCTGGCGGTGGTCGACGGCCAGCCAGCGATTGCCTTCCTCGCGGATCTCGAAGACTC
>CAYXMN010000217.1:3431-4215 GCA_964465955.1 uncultured Planctomycetales bacterium | reverse complement strand
AATGTTCTTCCGCGGCTCCGCCTTCGTGAATGTGGATATGATGAAGGTCATCGTGCCTGTGCTTATGGTCATGCTGCATGCATTCATGGATATGGATGTGCCCATGTTTTTCCCCCATGATGAGTATTGCGCCGATGATCATGATCGGCGCTCTCAGCTACGTCGCCTTCGTGCCAAAGGGTCCGCTGGACGACTTCACTGTGCTGCCGATTCAGATTTACAACTGGATTGCCATGCCGCAAAAGGAATTCCACTTGCTTGCGGCGTGCGGCATCCTGATATTGCTGCTTGTGCTGCTGGTGATGAACTCGCTGGCGATTTTTATTCGCAACCGCGCTCGGAGGAAACTAAAATGGTAATCTCGCAGGAACCGGAAACACTAGTGGAACAGGATTCTTACAACGAAATCCCGGAGGCGGAGAACACGTCCGTGGTGCTTGCCGCAGGCACCTTCGCCCGCCAGCAAGCGCAGCCGCAGGCCGAAACCAACGTGATTCTGGAAACACGCAAGCTCGTGATTAAGTACGGCGACTTCCGCGCGATTAAAGGCGTGGATCTGC
Source organism: uncultured Planctomycetales bacterium (assembly GCA_964465955.1). GTDB lineage: Bacteria > 4484-113 > 4484-113 > 4484-113 > JAFGCY01 > CAYXMN01. Next base: position 3,655 of record CAYXMN010000217.1, on the reverse strand, counting down.
CCGTGCGCGAGCATCGCGTCACCAGCATCATTGGCCCCTCCGGCTGCGGTAAAAGCACGCTACTGCGCCACTTTAACCGCATGAACGAATTCATCGAAGGCGTGTCCACCGAAGGCGAGGTGCTCTATCGCGGAGCAAACCTCTACGCGCCGGGGGTGGATCCGGTGGAAGTGCGACGCCGGATTGGCATGGTGTTCCAGAAGCCCAATCCGTTCCCTAAATCG
>CAYXMN010000217.1:0-3421 GCA_964465955.1 uncultured Planctomycetales bacterium | reverse complement strand
TAAATCGATTTATGAAAACATCGCCTGGGGACCGAAAATCAATCATCTTGTACCGCGAAATGAAATCCCCGAGCTGGTGGAGGAATCGCTGCGCCAGGCCAACTTGTGGGACGAGGTAAAAGACCGCCTACACGAGAGCGGCCTCGGCATGTCCGGCGGCCAGCAGCAGCGTCTATGCATCGCGCGCACCATCGCGATGAAGCCGGAGATTATTCTAATGGACGAGCCCTGTTCCGCCTTGGATCCGATGTCCACCGCGGCAATCGAAGACTTGATCTTCGAGCTTAAAAAGCACTACACCATCGTCATCGTGACCCACAACATGCAGCAAGCCGCTCGCGTGTCTGATTTCACCGCATTCCTGGTAACCGGCGACTTGGTGGAGTTTGGTGCAACGAAGCAAATCTTCACTAAGCCAGCCATGAAACGCACCGAGGAGTATGTGACTGGACGCTTTGGTTAAATGCCTAAACCACCAGGCGGTATTGTGGAGGTGGTACATTGGCGGCACCTAGTAAACGGCGGAAGGACATGATGACCAAACATCTGCAACGTGATATGGAGCGCATGGAGCGCGGCATTCTCACCTTGGGCGCGCTGGTCGAGGATGCGATCAACAAATCCAGCGTTGCGCTGGTCACCCGCAAGCGTGAACTGGCCGAGGAAGTACTGCGGATCGATCACCAAATTGATCAGAAGGAAGTCGAGTTAGAAGAAGACTGCCTGAAGACAATGGCACTGCACCAGCCGGTGGCGATGGATCTGCGCTATCTGGTGATGGCGCTGAAGGTAAACAACTCGCTGGAACGGATGGGCGACCACGCGACGAACATCGCCAAATCCGCGCTTTATCTTGCCGAACACAACTCGCCGGAGCTGTCGGTTGATTTGATGAGCCTTTGCGACCATGTCCGCTCAATGGTCCACCAATGCCTCGACTCGATGGTCAAGCAAGACACTCAGCTCGCAGTCGCGGTGTGCCTATTGGACGACGAAGTTGACGACTTGACCCGCGAGGTGCGGAAAGAACTGCAGCAACTGATGATGAGCGATCCCGAGTCGGTGGAACGCTGTGTCCAGGTGTTGCTCGCTTCACGCCATCTGGAGCGCATCGGCGATTTAGCCACCAATATCGCGGAAGATGTGGTGTTCTGCGTAGATGGCTCGATCATCCGTCACGGGCAGCAGCATGACCTAGGAATGACGCCGCAACAAGGCTAGCGCAGTAAAAGACCCCGCTGCAGCGGGGTCCATAGCTGTCTCGTCCATTTCTCAAGCAATGATTAGCTCTTTTACTTTGCTGTTGCGCGTTTTCTACAACAACGAAGCTGCAGGCGCTGATGTGTGATAGCAGCTTGTTCACGCTGGATTTGCTATTCTGGCGCTCGGTTCAACAGCGTCTGCAACTCTTGGGCGTTTATCGCCGCGGCACCATGCCGGTGGTTGTTGAACATGGCATAGCCGCGCGACTGGCCCGTATTAAGCAGCTTCGCCGCTATCCGGCTGAGTTCCATTGGAGTATAGTTGTACTCATAACGCGAAGCGTTATCGCCTGTCCACCAGCGCCCCTCCCGCCGACCGTGCAAGCGTAGATAGCTGAAACCTTGCTCTACCATTTTCCCGCTTGTGCTAGTCGGTCTCAAGCCGCTCGGCGCCTCCATTGCGCCCGCAGGACCATCCTCTACCCAGAGCGGCAGCTGTGCCTCGCGCGGTGCATCTATATTGCAGACTACTACCGGCAGTTCACCCAGCCGCGCGCGCCATTCAGGTGTGAACCAGCTCCGGTGGCGTAGTTCCACCACCAGCGGCATGCCGGCCAGTGCTTCGGCCAACCCGGCAAGATACTCTCTAAGCTCGCTGCAGGCATGCAAGCGCGATGGGAACTGCACTAGCACACCGCCAAGCTTGCCGGATTCTGTCAATGGCGCAGTATCTTCCTGGAACTTTTGCGCAACATTCGGCCACGCCGTGGTGATTTGATGCGTCAGCGCGGCATACGCCTTGATGAAGAACTGGAACTCATGATTTGGGATGTATTCCCCTTCCAGCAGATACAAGCCGTGCTGCGGATCTACGCGTTTAATCATCCCGGCAAGCTGGTCTTGGTTCGTTTCGCCGTAATACGTGAAGTTCAGTTCAACTGCATTGAACCGGCTGGCGTAATAGGTCAGCCAATCGCCACGGCTGCGCGCCAAGCTGGCGGGATAGAACCGACCCTCCCCCACCCATTCCGGGTAGTCGTAACCGCTGGTGCCTAGAATTATCTCCGCCACGGCTCAATCTTAACGCAGGACTGCTTGGCGCTGGCCGCCGGGTACGCGATAATACTGCCATGGAGTATGACTTTGATGTGATCGTAATCGGGTGTGGGCCCGCCGGGCAGAAAGCTGCAATCAAATGTGCAAAGGTGGGGCGCAAGGCGGCGATCATCGACCGGCGCATGGTGGTGGGCGGCCAGTGCCTCCACATCGGCACAATCCCCAGCAAAACCTTCCGCGCGGCGATCATTTACCTTTCCGGCTATTACGAGCGTAAGTTCTATGGTGACGATTACCGCGTCAAAGAAAAGATCACGGCGCAAGATCTGATTTTCCGCTGCAATTCCATCATCCGGCGCGAGATTGAGGTGATCAACCGCCATCTCCGTCATAACGGTGTACATGTGCTCATGGGAGACGCATCCTTCACCGGCCCGCACACGATCCGCGTGAATACCACCGTTGGCGTGGAGAATTACTCCGCCGCAAACTTCATTATCTGCACCGGCTCACGCAGCCACTTTTTGCAGGATATCCTGTTCGACAACCTGCACATCGTCAACACCGACGACATTCTCAACCTGCAATTCCTGCCCAAGAAACTAATGGTAATTGGCGGCGGCGTGATCGGTCTTGAATACGCCAGCATGCTCTCGCTGCTCGATATCGATGTCACCGTCGTTACGCAGTACGATTCTCTATTGCCCTGGGTCGACCAGGAAATCGTCAACGGGCTGATGAACCACATGCAACGCCATGGCGTCACGTTCCGGCTTGGCGATCATGCTACTGGGCTGCATGTGGTCAATCCAAAATGCGTAAAAGGCCGCTTCGATAACGGCGAGGAGTTCGAGGTTGAAATGGTGATGTACGCCGCGCAGCGCTGGGGGAACACCGTGGATTTAAACGTGGAAGCTGCCGGGCTCAGCCGCGGCAACCGCGACCTGCTGGAAGTAAACGACGACTACCAAACCAGCGTTCCCCACATCTATGCAGCCGGGGACGTGATAGGCTTCCCTTCGTTGGCCAGCACTGCGATCGATCAAGGGCGCAAGGCCGCTAACCGCCTCCTCGGCGTCCCGGATGTACCTTATGAACCGTTGTTCCCATACGGCATCTATACCTTCCCCGATATGTCGATGGTGGGCAAATGTGAAGATCAG
>CAYXMN010000216.1:0-4246 GCA_964465955.1 uncultured Planctomycetales bacterium | reverse complement strand
GCATCACCCCCGCGCACGGCGAGCGGCGGGCCCGCGTTGCTTTGCTCACGGGCTGCGCTCAGCAGGTGCTCGATCCGGATATCAACACCGCGACCATCGAGGTGCTGGCGCGGAACGGGGTCGAGGTGCTCATCCCGAGCGGCCAAAGCTGCTGCGGCGGCCTGGCGTGGCACTCCGGTGATTGGGACGCCGCCCGTGCCTTCGCGCGCCGCAACCTTGACGCCTTCCCGGCCGACGTGGACGCCATCGTCACCAACGCCGCCGGGTGCGGGTCCACCATGCGCGAGTACAACCTCATTCTCCGCGGCACGCCGGACGAGGCTCGCGCCGAAGGTTTCACTAAACGGGTCGTGGACATCTCGGTCTTTTTGGCCAGGCTCGGGCTGCGCGAGAAGCCCGCCGGCAACGGCCGCCCGCAGCGCATCGCGTATCACGACGCCTGCCACCTGGCGCAGGCCCAGAAAGTCCGGCGCGAGCCGCGCGACCTGCTGCGGGCCATCCCTGGAGTGGAGTTATTGGAGCTGCCGGACGCGCATATCTGCTGCGGCAGCGCCGGTTCCTACAACCTGGACCAGCCTGCCATCGCCGCCGCCCTCGGCGAGAAGAAGGCCAAGGCCGTTCTGGCCACGGGCGCAGAGGTTCTCGCCACCGGCAACATCGGCTGTCTTACCCAACTCCGCGCGCACTTTGCCCGGCTCGGCGCCAACCTCCCGGTCCGCCACACCATCCAGGTGCTGCGGGACGCCTACAAGCAGGACACCCGTTAGAGCCGGCCCCGAGCCCGTTTCCACCTCGTCGCTTGCCGCGGGCATGCGGGCTTGGACTCTTCCTGTATTGGCCCTGTGCTATTCCTGGGTTCTTCCTGTAGTTCCGGGCCCTTTTTAGTGGCTGGCACGCAGCCGCCGGAACACGCGCATGAAGGCCTCCAACCGCTTTGGCTCGAGCGCGCCCAGGAAGCGGCCACCCTGGCGGAAGGTCGAGCCGACGATGAATCCGTCGGCCAAGGGGAAGTAGGTTTTGATATTCTCCGGCGTGATGCCGGAGCCGATAAGGACAGGGGCGCGCGCGTACTCCTGGACGCGCCGCAATTCCGCCAGCGCGGGCGGTTCGGTGGTGCGGGCGCCGGTGACGATCACCCCGTCCACGAGGAAGAACTCGGCCTGCTTGACCTCGTCGAGAATATCGAGGTCGCCGGTCAGTGCGTGGGAGCAGTGCTTCTTCTTCACGTCGCCGAAGACCTTGATGTGCTCGGAGCCCAGTTCCTTGCGCCGGCGCAGGATTCGGCCCGCGCAGCCTTCGATCAGCCCGGCGCCGCCGACGTGGGCAAAGACATAGCCTTCGACGCGCAGGAAGTCGAGGTCGGCCTTGTGCGCGATTTGCAGCGCCGTGTCGTTGGCAGCTTCGAGCACCTGGATGCCGATGGGGCCGTCGAACTGGCGGCGCACGGCGACGGCGACCTGTTTCATCACCTCGACCGCGCGCGGCGGCAGCGGCGGCTTGATGTAGGGCAGGTCGTGGCTGTTCTCCAGCACGATGGCGTCCACGCCCGCTTGAGCGTAATGTGTCAAATCGGAGAGGGCTTGCTCGATGATCCGCCGGTCGTCGCCGCCGTAGCGGGGCGCGCCGGGCAGCGGCAGCACGGCGATCATTGCGCCAAGGAACTTGTCAGGGATATTACGCATGTGTGAGTTGTGGTTGTGGTTGTTGCGGCAACAATTGCCGAACGCTGGCCTGGGTCAACTCGAAAGAAGCGTCTGGAGGCTTGGCCCTTTCACGGCAAGGAGGCCGGGGCGTTCATGGCGCGCTCGACGGCCTGGCACCATTTCGAGGCGCTGCGGGATTCGGTGACCAAGAGCAAGCTGAGAGCCTGGTCGGGGCTAACTTTGACTTCCAGCCCCGCCGCGGAGGTCGTTGCCGGGGTGGATTCGCAGTGGCGCCACTTGCCATTATGGATGTCGCCGGTCAAGACGGCGGGGGTGTGCCACTTCGCGCCACTCGAAAGCCGGACGGTCCCCGGGCGCAGCGGCATGAGGAGGAGGGCCCGGGAGAGGCGGACGTCACAGCGATCCAGCGACAGGATTATCCCCCCCGTGTCGTCCTGGAGCAGCGCCTGCTCACCGAGTCTGCCAGCACTTTGGGCTTCGACGGCACGGAGCGCCCCGCGGCCATCAAACCAGAGCAGCCCCGGGCGCTTTGACGCAACGGACAGCGTGACGGCTGGCTTGCAGTCAGCGAGGGTCACTGTTCTCGCCCAGGTCGCCTCGTCGGTGTTGAACAAGACATAGACCTGACCGCCGTCCTGCATCGGCAACCGGAAGACGTGCACGAGCGGATCGTCGGGCTGCAAGGCGATGGGCCGGACACGCGCCGCTGCCAGCACGCTGCGGTAGAGGGCCAGATCATTTTCACGCCGCGCCGGAACGCTGTGGAGCTCGATCGGGTCGGGGCTGAAGATGACCGTGCCGCGGCCAAGGCGGTGCTCAACTACCAGCGGCGAGCCATCCGCTGCACGGCGGAGCACCCGGGTGACGGTGTCCCCGTTCGTGGCGAGGGGTTCGACTTTGATGCAGGGCTGGTCGGCAGCGTTGGTGGCATTGACGCCGATGTTGGGGTAGTTCTCGGCAAGGAACCGGACGCCGCACAGCTCCTCCAGCCGATGGGTGTGGGTGCGCTGCGCGCATTCGTCATAGGAGATGTCGCCGGACAGGTAGAGCACACCGCCGTGGCGGACCCAGTCGCGGACTTTGCCGAAAGTTTCATCCGCTGGGCAGAAGGGCAGCGGATAGAAGATGACTTTGGCCGAGGGCGGGATGACAAGGCCGTCCTCGTTGAGCGTGCCGAGGTTGTCAATGTGCGTGGCGAGCGCGAGGTCAAAGCTCTTGAGGATGCCCTCGATGACCTGCCATTTGCCGGCGCCCATGCGATGGCTGTCGGCGGTCAGCACATAAACATCGGGCTCGCGATAGACCGGAGTGAAATGGCGGAAGAGCAGGCTTTGGTTGCGGTGCAAGCAGGCAATGTCCTTGGGCACTTCGTCGCACGGATAGACCATGCCCCAGGGGAAGACGCGGTGGGCGCTGTCCTTCCAGCACCAGTTGTGGATGCGGGAGGCGCCAAGGCCCAGTGAGTAGTGGGCGATGGCGAGGAAGAGCGACGCCGCCTGCTCCGGGGTGCGGGTGATGTGGTAGCCGTAATCCTGCCCGTCACCCCACGCGGGATGCGTCTTCACGCCATACTCCCCGGGGCCAACGGATTTGCCGCGCGCGCGCTGGTCGTTGTATTTGCAGATGGCCGGGAAGCGGGCGATGTCGGCGCCCGGCTTGTCGAAGTAGCCGAAGTTGCACAGGTCCAGGCCGTCAATGCCCGCGGGGATGTCCACACCCTGGTGAGGCAGTTGATAGAATTTCGAGGAGGTGGGATGGCGGGAATCCGCCTCGCGGATGCCGCCGATGAGGGCTCCGCTCCAGCGGCGGATGAGCGCGGCGCGGAAGCGGTTTAGGTCGCGCACCCGCCGATCATCCCAGGAGTAGCCCCAGTCGTTGAAGTCCTCGGCGTGGATTTGCCCGAGAGGCTGCGGCGGGGCATCATCTCCCCAGGCCTCGCGCAGGCGCTGGTCACTGCCATACCGCTGTTGGAGGAACTGGTTGAGCTGCGGGGAGACGGCGTTGCTGAGCTGGCAGCGCAGGTCGCCGTTCAGGTAGTGAATCAGCCCGGGCACCTCAGCGTAGCGCCGGGCGAAGTCGCGGCACCAGGCGGTCTGTTGCGCCAATTCGGCATCGCTGGCCGCCGTGTTGTAGCCGATGAGCAGCCCGGCGAAATAGACCTGCTGATATTGCTGGGCGAGCTGGACAAGGCCGTCCAATTTGCGCAGCAGCTCGTCGCGCCGGGCGGGCGGGGGAACGCCAAACTGGAGGTTCTCATAGATCTGCACGCCCAGATCGCGCCGGGCGCGCATGTCGCGCAGCCATTGGAGGGGAGTCTCGCGGCGTGTGTCGAAGGTGTAGGACCAATCATCCGTGCCGAACAGGAACATTGGCCGCGCGCCGAGCCGCAGGTAGTTGTCGCGGAAATTGAGCGCGGGGCCTTTGGCAATGGCCTTTTCGTCGCGGATGATGAAAGCGCTCTCGATGCGGTCAATCTCCTCCTCGCCCTCCCACAACTGACCCAGCAGGTAGTAGAAATTGGCCTGAACCGTAACTATGCAGTAGCCAAAGCGGTCACTGTCTGGAAGTGATTGGTGGGTGCG
>CAYXMN010000215.1:0-4273 GCA_964465955.1 uncultured Planctomycetales bacterium | reverse complement strand
AGCTCAAGCTCCACTACCGGCACAAGCTGCGTCATGAGCTACGGCAACAGCACGTCTTATATTGCCGGTGCGTTCCGGACCGGGATTGGTCCGAACGGCGGCCGGGTCGCCCAGTTGATATTCAACTACGGCGACATGGCGGACTTCCATGGAATTGGTAACCTTAAGCACCGCGCGCAGTTGCTGGAGAACCTGCTGTGCATGACCAATGCGAACTCGATGTTCAACAGCGACACAACCAGCTGGCCGACGCCTCCGGCACCATCCTGTACTGCTCGTATGTACGGTTCTGGCTTCGATGACTACAACTATTCGATTAAGGGCGATAGTAATGGAGACTGGTATACCCTTGGCTATACCTACAACTACGTCTCGACAACGTCGCGCTATGACTTCTTGCTCACCAAGTGGGATCACAACACCGGCAACCCGTTGTGGAACCGTGTGATTGATACCGTTAGCGGCTATTCGTATAACTACGACTATCCGCGTGACATGCAAATCGACGAAGCGCATAACGCGATCTATGTTGCTGGCTACGGATACCAGACTGGCTCGTTGGATTACCGCCCGCAGATTCACAAGTTCGATTTAAACGGCACCCATCTGTGGAGCTATTGGGTCACAGATGGAAACACATTACGTGACTTCTACTTCACCAATCTCACGACAGACCCGACGGGTAATCTTTACATCACGGGTTATGATGCCTATAACGACGACAAGGGATTCATTGTTAGCTTGACCTCTGCCGGCGCCATTCGCTGGGCCACGGAAGTCGGTTGGACACCGGTTGATGTCCGTCTCTACGGAGTCGTAACCGATGGTACGATTTGTTACGCATACGGCCAGATGTATGAGCCAACCTCGCCGATCTTCTACTACGACAATATCCTCGTCCAACTTGACGCCACCACTGGTGCGTATAACTGGGACCGTCACTTCGGTATCAATACCGGGAGTTCTTCCTATAGTTACCAGTACGGTTACTCGGTAACGATGGATAGCTCTGGTAATGCGTACTGCTTTGGCTACGGCTACCCGACAACCTCGATTGGCTATTGCCATTATGTCACTGCCTACAACTCCGCAGGGACGCTGCAATGGTCGCGTTACTACCAGCCGGCTTCCGGTCAAAGCGGTTACATGTATGAGTACAGTGACTCGCTCTACTGGGATAGTACCGGCCGCCTAGTCGCCATGGGCTATTCCTATGATGCCGTCTTTGGCGGGCATGACGTATCCTGGTTGCATATCAATCCTGCAACGGGCGCGCTATCAGGCCAGGGCATGATGGGAAGTTCAGGGTATGACTATTTGTACGCACGTTATTGGGATACCACCAATGACTATGCATATGCTGCTGGTTACTGGAGTAGTTCCACCGCCTTCCCAGGCTTTGATCACAGCTTCACCTGGGCTACCGCGATCAACTCTGGAAATACGGGCTTCACCTTTGCCAACAACGTATTGACGGCAACTGGCATGACTGGTTCATATAGCGTTACTACAGCGTCGGCCACTATCCTCAACAACATCCCACTTGTCCTTGACATTGGTGATGGTGACTTACCGGATGCGTCATGGGTCCGGTGGAATGGGACCTAAATCTGGAGATTAATCACCTGAAGTGATCTGCGCCCCCGGAGCTTAATGCTCCGGGGGTTTCTTTCTCAATCGAGCGATAGTGCATGGAGTGAAAGTGAGCGGGTATTTTCATCGCTTTGCCAGACTGGGCCAGCCTGATATCTCGAATTTGCAGGCGCGGATTTAGCGGACTAGCCGGTGTTCTCGTAGGGTGGTTGTAAAGAAGTCGCGTAGCGGCGTACTAGTCCCCGCGAGGTGAAATGAGCCTCCACCACGAAGCGCGAACGTATTTAAACCCTGTTGCAGCTTGGTGAGGCGTGCGTGGTAGCGGCGCAGTACGGGCAGACCCATACTGACTTCCACTCTCACCCCCGACTCGCTATCTACTAGCTCTAAATCGCCGGTAAAGCCTGGATTTAGCTCTTCGGGGCTCAACACTTGAATCAGCTCAAGTTGATGCCCGCCTCCGAGCAGCGGTGCGATCGCGCTGCTGCCTTCCTCATGCAGAAAGTCGCTGATGATGCAAACTATCCCATTTTTTCGGGTTTGAGCCGCGAACCGCGCCGTAGCGTGGCTGAGCTGGCTGGTGCCTGCTGCTTCAAGCGCTCCAAGCCGGGCAAGAATTGGATGAATTTTGCCTTTACCGCGCACAGGTGTAGAGATGACATCGTAGTCGCCAGCAAAAACGCTAACGGAGACGGTCTCCAGGTTGGCCAGCACGATATACGCCAAGCCTGCTGCTAACTTGCGTGCATAATCGAACTTGCTAGGATTGCCAAATCCCATGCTTGCGCTGTTGTCAAGCAGGATGTACAGCCGTAAATCCTCTTCTTCCTCAAACAGCTTGATATAAAAACGCTCAAGGCGTCCATAAAGGTTCCAATCGATACGCCGCGGGTCGTCGCCTTTGATATAAGGGCGGAAATCCACGAATTCGACACTCTGTCCGCGGTTGCGGCTACGACGTTCTCCGCGCATTTGCCCGCGGAATACTTTGCGCGCCAGCACCCGCAAGCCTTCAAGGTCGGTAAGGAATGCTGCATCAAAGGGATTCGAGCGCGCTGAGGGTGGCACTGACATAGGTAGATTATACGCGACGCGTTAGGATGCCCAACGACCGCGGAATCTCGATTAAGCGTATTACTCAGCGTTCTTCAGTTCGGTTTCTGGATCTTTTCCCAGCAATTGTGCCATTTGACGGACGGGATCATAGTCGCTATCTTGGGCCGGCAGTAACCCTTCAACCTCATACAGATCCATTAGGACTTTTCGACCTTGCTCGCGGGTCGCCAAAACCTGCAGCCCCGCGCTGATTTTCTTAGTCAGCATTGGATCCAGGTTTTTGATCACAGAAACATTATCCGCTGGTATCTCCGGCGTGTAGGCCAGTACACGTGTGGTGGTTAAGATATCAGGAAAACCGGCGTCTACCAGTTTACTGCGGGCGTCGTCGTAACAGCATGCCGCATCGACGCCATCCTTCACGAGTGAAATCACGGCAGCATCATGGCTGCCGGAGAAACTGACTTCCAGATCTGTCTCGGGATCGATGCCAGCTTCTTTAAGCAACGCCGCAGGATAATAGTGGCCGCTAGCTGAAGTTTGATCTGTGAAAGCAACTCGCTTACCTTTAAGCTGGCCAATCGTCTCAATACCGCTGTCTGTTTTCACCACAATCTCGCCGCGGTAATAAGGTTTGCCGTCGCGCACCACGTTGAGAATGACTTGATCGCCATTGCGTTCATGCGCATAGACATAAGCCATCGGCGGCAGCCAGGCTACCTGTACCTTTTCCACAGCCATCGCTTCCACGATTGCCACATAGCTGGAAGCCATTTGCGGCTTGAAGTACAATCCGGTCTCTTGCTGTAGCAAAGCAATGAGTTCATCAGCGGAATCCATAACTTTTTCCGCTTCCGTGCTTGGCACAAACGCCATCACCAGCGGATTCTTCTCAGAACCGAGTGGTTGATTTTCTGAAGCGGGTCGATAGCAGCTCGAGCAAGCAATCAACGCCAGATATAGAAACATGGCAAGGTAAGCGCGCATGCGCGCATTATACGCCGTGGCTGGCGTGAATTTGCACGTGCCAGTTTCTTGAACTAGAAATTGAAGAATTCGGCTAAGCTAATGTTAAATATATCGCTTGAATCAAACTGCTTAGCCAGCGCTTCATCGCTGGTCACGATGCAAATTGTATGATGTTTCCCACCTAGTTCTTTGACCAGATCGGCGACGCGGCGCCGAGCGCCGTCTCGCGTCCCTTCTAATTCTCCGGTGGTGTAGATTGCGCCAACACGATTGCCCACGCTTACTAGCGGGTGATACCACGAGTCGAAGACGATGTAGAATGTGCCACTCAATTCGCGGCTCAACTGGTCGAAATCGCGCAGCAATTCGTCACGCACGGTCGACAGCTCGCCGCCACGCATCGTTAAATCGTAATTCGGGACGCGCTCAAGCACAGAAGTCGCATCAATAAGGTAAGCTGCACCGCGGCCATAAGTAAAGGCTTCTTTCGTCTTCAACGCATGTAGGTTAAAGCGCTTGAGCAGGTTGCCGGCGTCGTACGCGTCCACTGCCGGTGTGTCTTCATCCTCTTCAAAGTCTGTTGTCGAAGCGTATTCTTCAGGCTCTTCCTCGACTTTTATGTGGTGTTCTTCTTCGGTGATAGCGCTTGCTGCTG
>CAYXMN010000214.1:2189-4284 GCA_964465955.1 uncultured Planctomycetales bacterium | reverse complement strand
AGAATTGGCAGAATCGAAGAATCTTAGAGAATTCACAGCACTGAGTGAGCAGGAAAAATATGTTCGCTATCGTCATGGAATAAACCCAATTACAGGTAAGTTCTATTCCTCCTTCATAGATTCTAATTGGAGCCCAGGTGGGATTGTGATTAAGTTTATTACGAATCCTGATGAGATCAAGCAAAAATATCCCCATGCAGTTATTCCTATCGATCCAACAAAAGAACACCTAACGAAGAACGATGTAACTTCAGTAGCAGAAGTTTGGGAGATTACTGTATATGGTGAGGAAGAAGATACGGTGCTGTGCAATAGTGTACTGTTTACTTAAGGTGGAACTGCATGAAGCAACAGATTAAGGTACTATCGTATGTTGTATTTGTGATCACACTGGTGTCACTATACAATTCAAGCGCTGGATTATGTATGGAGAGCATTGATTCTCAGTACATGAAACATGATTTCTATCCGGTATTGAAACAGTGTGAAATTCGCTGGCTATCCATGTTTCCTTCAAATGGATTACTGATTCCATCAGATATCTTAGTGGATGATCTTTCGCCAGAAGAAGTAAGATTTCTATCAACATATCAATACTCTGAAACTGTGATTATTGGCATTGGATATTCAATAGATTTTGCGATCACTTATGCTAAGCAACATGAAGCGAGTATTCCAAGCAACGGTGTAGCCATCATGTTACGTCAAGGAGTTTTTCGTAATAAGGAAATATTCCATGAGTTCGATAAGCTTAAACAAGAAGAACAACTTGTAGAAGCTTGTAGGGGAATAAATCCAGGAACAGGACGGTTCGTGGAAAGCTTCTCTAATCCTGAATGGCACAAGTTTGGTGTGTTCATTGAACCAGCAGATGGTGAAGAAGCTATTAAGTACTTTCCGGAAATGCTTCCAGATTCTATTATCTCTGGAGGAGATAAAAAAGCCGGGATGGCACCATATCAAACATGGCATGTGGTCGTCTTTGGCGAAAAGCCAGGAAGGATACTGGTAGATAAGTTTGTCTGGAGAAGGATGGGAAGTCCAAGCGAGGAATCATCGGGTCCTTGCGGAGGGTGTGGTAAAAAGAAGAAGAGCTAATCGGGATCAGGGAGAGAGATTAGTTACTGACATAATTGGATGAGTGAAGTATATTCATGTGACTAAACGGTTGTAGTAACACGTGTCATCGAAACGACACCCCCAGCTTATTTAGCAGCCAGGCCATGTTCTGGCCCAGGTCGCGCATCGCCTGCACGCCTTCGGTTTTGCTGATGACCTCGCCGATGTTGCGCCCCATGCCGAAGTTCCAATAGCTGGAGCCGACGCTGTAGATGTTCACAATCTGGAAGAAGTGGTGGATGGTGTCGAGCGCGTGCATCTCGCCACCGCGGCGCACCGCGACTACCGCCGCGCCAACCTTACGCTTGAACAAGTGGCCGTTCGCGCGCGCCACCAGCGCCGCGCGGTCGATGAGCGCATTAAGCTCAAACTTGTGGCAAACACTGAGCGCTTGGTCCATCGTGATCTTGCCTTCGCGCAACAAGCGCAACAGGTCCATGTTGAAGGTTCGCATGCCCTCGGAAGCGCCCATCTGCCGTTTCTCAAGTGAGCTTCCAAGAAGGCGAAGCTCGTGGTTTCGACCGCGTCGAAGATGGCAACTTGGCCGACGGCCAGGTTTGTATTGAGTGGCTCGCCGGGGAACCTAAGCGCTGCCTTCTGGCGGCGTCCTAATCGCTGCTGGCTGCTAGAGCCACTCCCGTCTAATACCGCCTGGCGTACTTCAGCGAGCCTTGGCCATCGTCATACTGCGTGTAGGCCACTGCGGGCTGGCCATCGACGACTGCGAGGGAAGCCCGCCAGCCGCAATCATCCTCCTGGTCGACTTGGACGGGCACCTGCCAATTCGCGCCTAGAGCATCCTGCGCCTGCATGAAATCGAGGTAACCAGGCCCAGTCCAAGCATAGGCCACAGCCGGCGCGCCGTCGATAATACCCAAGCACGGCTGCTTGAGCGAGCCATCGTTGTTGATGATGATAGACGCGCCCCAGGCTGAGCCTTGTGCATCACTGGCGCGGCAGTAACGCAAATCGTGGA
>CAYXMN010000214.1:0-2166 GCA_964465955.1 uncultured Planctomycetales bacterium | reverse complement strand
GTAGTCACTTACTTCGAATGCGATGGCCGGCTGCCCGTCCACGATTGCCAGGGAGACCAAGCCCGCCATCGACGCGGTGTCGTAATACACTACCTTCTCACTTCCCCAAACAGCGCCATTGGCATCCGTAGCCCGGCGGAAACGCACTAGTTCATTAGTGCCGTCATAGGCAACATAGGCCAACGCGGGCACGCCATCCACAACAGTCAGGGAGACGGATTCGCCCCGGCCTTCCGCGGTGATCACTATCGGATGATCGCTATCCCAGTTTGCACCGTCGCTATCTAGCGCACGCTGGTAACGGACATCCCACAGGTGATCAGCGCCGTTCTGCCCGTAAGCGATGGCGGGGTTGCCATTGATCAGCGCCAGCGATGTCTCAGCGGCGATATAGTCGTTATCGAGGTCGACGGCGGCGCCCCAAGTTGTCCCATCAGCGTCTCCAGCCCTGATGTAGGATACGGAATTATAACCACTCGTCATCCGCGTGAATGATAGAGCCGGCCGTCCATTCACTTCCAGCAGGCAAATCCCTTCATAAGTGCCAATGCACAGTCGCTGACATCAGCAGCGATGCTATCGTCCACCCGCTGCGGCACCCAGCCTGCGCCATCCCCAGCATGGACTGAGAGGAAGTAATTCCCATGCTTGTAGCTTTCACCCTCCGCAGCCATCACCCGCACGTAATATGTGCCTGCGGCAGGTAAAAGCGCCCGGACGCGCTCTGGATGGTTATAACCAATTAGTTCATCTAGCACTGTTATGCCATCAGTACTGTAAAGTTGCAGATCCAGATCAGCAAACATCTCGTCGATCATTACAGACACTGGGATTGCAGTGAGTACTGTGAAGCTATACCAATCCTCATTGCTACCGTTATACACAACCTCGCCCTTGGCGGTGTCCGGCGTGTCAGTATCGCCCACGCTGCCAAGCACTGCCCCCCACGGCACGGGTAAGGCGGGCAGCGGGTTTGCCTGCGCTGAAGTATCATTCGGCTCGGTTTCAAATAGCTCCATTGCGCCAAAGGCGAGGCCCAGGCCGTAGTCGCCGGCGTGGCCGACGCTCTCGATCACTATCCAATATGGGCCGGATTCAGTGATGTACTTCGCATCGTTATAGACCTCACCAGCATCTGTGTTGATCACGTAAAAAGTGCGAGGCTCGCCGTTCGTGATCTTCCAGATGCCGATTTTAAAGAACTCCGTGCCGGTCACCTTTGTGAGGTCCACCGTTAATTCCAGCATCCCAGGTTCGCTAATGGTCAGCGCGTAGAAGTCTTTGCTGTCGCCGTCGTAGCCCGGATATCCGCCTCCTGTGCCAATGCTGCCGGTCACTTCATCGGTTGTGAACGGCAGGGCTGGCAGGTTATTGGCGCTGGCGGCTGTATCGTTGTCCTCTTGCTCATAGTACACCTCAGCCCCGATGGTTAGCGTAGCTAAGGATGCCATGTCAGGGCTGGTGATCACGCAGACCACGAGCATCTCATGCGAATCGTCCCGTACATAGGGATCAAGGTCGGCTGGCAGGAACAACCCGGCCGGATTACTCACCGGCAGCCAGTCCCATCGCGCGGCATCGAAGTTACTCAACCCAATCCAGCAAGTGTCCTTGGCTGGCGCGGTGTCCCAGTTTAAGCCCAGGGTGGGTGTGCCAGTGAAACCAGAAAGGTTGAAAACGAAGCCGGCATAGGCTAGCTGTGAGAACGTCGAAGCAGGTCCCGTCCAGTCGCCATCGAGCTCACACGCAGTCCCGTTACTGGTTGCATGTTGCTTCAGCGAATTCAGAACACTGCTGCCGTTCTGCGTTAACAGCGCAGCGGAAGTATTGCGGTTTGGATCTAGCTGGGCGAGGGTTTGAACCGGTGAAGGTAGCAGCGCGCTAAATCCCGTTGCCTCAGGATCATCGTGATTCTCAGTAGTACCGTCACCACATCCGGCCAGCAGCAACACAGTCGATACCGCTAGCAAAACTTTGATGAAGCAAATCCGAACCATTCCCAGCTCCCACTAAAAAGCATCACAGGTGATCACATTATAGGCCCGAAACATCCTTCGGGCGCTGTCCAGTTCCAGACTTGGTGGAGGCGAGGTTATCCTGCCAGTTTGTTAAGCAGCCAGGCCATGTTCTGGCCCAAGTCGCGCATCGCCTGCACGCCTTCGGTAT
>CAYXMN010000213.1:0-4304 GCA_964465955.1 uncultured Planctomycetales bacterium | reverse complement strand
CATCGGGCCTTGCTGCCGTCGGAGGGACACACGTGGACGCGGCTGTCGAGCCCATACCCAACAGACACTGCATCCGACCAGCTGCCGTGGGGAGGGAACTGCCCCCCGTGGTCCGCCAGGTACATCTGCATGTCTTCCGGTTCCACCACACCTAAGCTGGCAGCCGCCCGCCCGTTCAGTAACTTTTCCAGCCGGTCCAGCGCTTCAGTAACTACCGCGCTAGTTTTGATGGTTAACACTGCCGCGCCGCACTGGTCCATCCGCGATGGTCCGAGCACCACCGCCGGCAGCTTGTTGTTCGCCAGTAAATTCGCCGGCGGGGGATCGTTGAGGAACTCTGAGTTGCAGCCTTCCACGCCAACACCGCAGAAAATCAATGCATCAGCCCTGTCCTGCATCTCGCCGACCAGATTCTGCAGGTCCTTCCAATTCTTGGCCTTGGGTGTCGCCAACCAGGTCTGGCCATCGGGCAAGGCCACTTCCAATTGGGCGAACCGCACTGCGCGGCTTTGGCTGACGGGGGAGTCGTCGGCGATCAACGCATACACCAGTGGTTGCGATGGGTCCTGAAACCGCGCCGGATCGAGCTGCCAGACTTTCCCCAGCACACCTGACAGGCTGTGCCGCTGGTAAACGCCACACACCTGGGCGTCAGAGTCGTAATAGAGGTTCTTGTCGTTCACGACACCCGTGAACAGGATCGGTGGGCCGTCCGGAAGTTGCGCCCCGATATGCAGTTGCGCCGGATCGCCATCAAGCCAGAGCACATCCACTTTCTGAGCCGCCAGCCACTCGCGCGCTTCCGCGCCGAGGGTTTGCTGCGGGAGTAATTCCGCCACGGTGGTGAATCCAGCAAAGGCGAGAGTAACTTGCAGCGGATTGCCGCGCCAAGTAGTTTCGAACGGGCCGAAGAAATCCAAATGCTCGCTAGCGCCGGGCTTGGACCAAGGATCGAAGCCGAGCTCGACGCCAGCCAGTGTCATCAATTCGCGCGACCATGGATCCGACTCTGTCGCCGAACTGAGGATGATCACGTGTTTAGCCAGATCACTATTTGTCTGCGACGAATCCGCGGTTTTCACCTCGGGGTTGCCGCTGTCTGCAGTATCAGCCGCGGACTGCTTGCCTGGGCAACCTGGGGCCAGGAGCAAAATCACAATGATGAAAAGTAAAACGCGCACGCGCGGATTCTACACCACGCAGGGACAGGTTCGGGTGCTTCAATCAAGAGTCGGTCGGGATCCCGTCAGCGCTTCGGCAAGCACCCATAAATTGGCCGTCGTTATCGAACGGGGCCGCAGCAGTTTCACTCCGATGCCATGCAACACGATGAACTGCGCCAGCAGGCCCAGTGCCAGCCCCAAACCGAAAAGCACGGTGTAGAACTCCTGTTCCACAATGCCATAGTGGTATAGCAGCGCTCCTGTGATCGCATCGACATTGGGATATGGGCTGGCCGCGCGGCCATGTTCCTGCAGAATTCGCGGCGCTACCTGATAGATGAGATCCGCGATCCGCAATACCGGATCATCTGGGAAATGCTGCAATCCGAACTCATGCAGGGCCAGGAAGCGCGGGTCCACGGCGCGCAGTACCGCATGGCCATAGCCGGGGATTACCCGTCCTGTATTTAGTCGCTCCCAAATCAATTCCGCCACCTGGGCAGCCGTGGCCTGGTCACCGAAGCGTGCACGGATGTCCGCGATGAACTCCATACTCCCCTGGCTTGCCGCTCCGTGCAGCGGACCTGCCAGTGCATTAAATCCTGCGGAAAGCGCTGAATACGGGTCCCCCAGTGCGCTGGCCACGGTGTTGAAAGCAAACGCGGTGGCGTTCCCGCTCTCATGATCGCAGTGCACTACTAGATAACGCCGCATAAACTCGCGTACTTCCTCGGTTTCAGGCAAGCCGAGCAGGTGGGCGAGGTTGGCGGACCAATCCAGGTCCGGTGCAATGCTTGTCAACGGACGTTTGCCACAGCGCATGCGGTAGACTCCCGCGGCGATGACAGGCAGGCGCGCGATCAGTGTGAGCGCATCGTCCAGTGCGAATTCCCAGAATCGATGCTCCTGCTTCTCCCAGATCCGCCGGGCGAACACACTTTCGCGTTTGAGGGCAAGCACAGCGATACTCAGCAGCGCCATCGGGTGGGCATCAGGTTTAGCCTCCTCCAGTACTTGCCAAACATATGCCGGCACGCCCGCGCGGTGTTGGAGATGGGATTGTAAATCCGCCAACTGCGCTGCGGTAGGCAGCACTCCGGTGGCAAGCAGGTGGAACACTTCCTCCGACAGGCGATCTATCAGTTCCAACACCGGAATGCCGCGCACGATTAAACCCCGCACCGGATCGACAGCGGAGGTATCACATACTAAAGCGTTCACCCCGCGCAAGCCGCCTGTCAACTGACGGACTGTGACATGGCCGATGATTCGCTCCCCGCACTCCCGCTGGAGCGTTTGGATAGCCGCGCGCTCCCGCGCCAAGCTTCGGGCTAGCTCGTTGCGGATCATTGGCATGGTTCAATGCTATACCCTGGCAAGCCTGGCAACATGCTAAGCCCTGCTATGGTAGTATCACAGGAACAGCATGGCGGTCCGTCTAGCGGCCTGCCTGAGCCGAGGAGGCGTATTTATGGTAGGTATCGTGGGGTACGGTGCATACATTCCGCGCAACCGTATCAAGTTGGAAACCATCGCCGAGGTGTGGGGCGCGGATGCCGCAGCCTATCAGCGCGGCCTGCTGCTCTACGAAAAGAGCGTTCCTTCGCCCGACCAGGACGTCATTACCATGACGGTTGAAGCGGCGCGGCATGCAATCAAACGCGCCGGCATCAATCCCCAGGACATCGGCGCTTGTTATGTCGGGTCGGAGAGCCACCCGTACGCGGTCAAGCCCACGGGCACGCTGGTGGCGGAAGCCGTCGGCGCCACGCCGCATGTACACGTCGCGGACTTCGAGTTCGCCTGCAAGGCCGGCTCCGAAAGCATGTTCGTGGCACTGAGCCACGTCAAGGCTGGTGAAATGAAGTACGCACTGTGCTCCGGGGCGGACACCTCGCAGGGCGCGCCGGGCGATGCGCTGGAATACAGCGCCAGCGCGGGCAGCGCCGCCTTTGTCATGGGCAAACTAAAGGAGGAACTCCTCGCGGAGTGCCTGCACACCCACAGCTTTTGCACGGACACGCCGGATTTCTGGCGGCGTGAGTATCAATTCTACCCGCGCCACGCCGGTCGTTTCACCGGTGAACCGGCATACTTCAAGCATGTGCTGAGTTGCGCGCGCGAGATCATGGACATGGCCAAGCTCAAACCCAATGATTTCGCGCACTGCGTGTTCCACCAGCCCAACGGCAAATTCCCGCAGCGCGCGGCTAAAATGCTGGGCTTTAAGGAAGAACAGCACACCACCGGCTGGCTCTCGCCCTGGCTGGGCAATACCTACAGCGGAGCTTCGCCGCTGGGGCTCACGGCAGTCCTCGATGTCGCCAAGCCTGGCGACTTGATCTTGATGGTCAGTTATGGATCAGGCGCGGGCAGCGATGGTTTCATCTGGCGCTGCACCAGCCGGTTGCCTGAAGTGCAACAACTAGCGCCGCAGACCCGGCCGCAACTCGATGAAAACAAGGTCTACTTGTCCTACGGGCAGTATGCCAAGTTCCGCGACAAAATTAAACGGGCACGCTAGGAGAACACCATGAGAGATGTAGGTGTAATCGGTATTGGCATCCAACAATGGGGCGAGCTGTGGGAGCGCAGCCTGCGCGACCTGTTCGTGGAAGCTGCCCTCAACGCGATCAACGACGCCGGGGTGGACCACCTCGACAGCATGTATGTGGGCTGCATGAGCGGTGGCCTGTTCGTGGGGCAAGAGCACCTGGGCAGCCTGCTCGCGGACTATCTTGGCGTGACACCCATTCCCGCCACGCGTGTGGAGAGCGCTTGCGCCAGCGGCGGCATGGCTTTCCGTAGCGCATTCATCGAAGTCGCCAGCGGCATGAGTGACTTTGTATTGGCGGGCGGGGTGGAAAAAATGACGGACGTGGATGGCGGCGGGGCGACCTACGCCTTGGCCACCGCGGCGGACGGGGATTATGAAGTCTATAACGGCGCGACCTTTCCCGGCCTCTACGCGATGATCGCGCGCGACTATATGGAGCGTTTCAAGCTGACACGCAAGCAACTCGCGCAGGTTGCGGTAAAAAACCACGACAACGGCCTCAACAATCCGCACGCGCAGTACCGCAGTAAGATTACCCTCGACAGCGTAGCCCGAGCCACGATGATCGCCGATCCGTTGACGCT
>CAYXMN010000212.1:0-4345 GCA_964465955.1 uncultured Planctomycetales bacterium | reverse complement strand
GATCATCGGCCGTGCCCTGCCGGTACACCTGCGGGTTGCCCCAGCGGTAGAGGAAATCTCCGCCACGCCCATAGCGTCCGCCCGTGTGTCCCGCAGCCTCTTCAGTGGTTGTGCTGTGGTCAATTATATAAAACTCGCACTGGCTCCTGAAGTTGATCATCACCTGATCGAGATCTTCGTTGTAGGCAACCGCATTGCCATGCGAAAAGTCACTACCATCTGATTCGTCAAAATTAACATCTAGCCGCTCCGGATGATCACCGACAACGCCGTAGTTGTCTTTATCGGGATCGAAGTCCTGAATTAAACGATCGAACGCCCGCCAAATCCAGACTATCTCACCGGTATTCCCCGGCAACGGCTTGATCTCAACAACGGCGTCGATATGTAGATCGCCATCGAGATTAGCTGGATCCCGGCCTATCGATTCAACTACATCAGGGGCAATAGGTTCTTCTACCAGCGCGAGAATATTCCCATTCGGCAGCGGCGCAATATCATGATGAGCTTGGTACTGCTCCGGGAAATCCTCGAAATACCAGACCAGATTCAAATCCCAGTCGTATTCCTCGATCCGTCCCCGTCCAGTGGAAAAATTCTGGCAGGTGCGCAGCACGTGGCCGTTTTCCAGTAAATATGTGGCTGAATTGGGCAGGTAATCACTCACCCACAGCTTGGCAGTGTTCTGATCGTGGTCGAGCAGAAATGTGCCGTAACCCTGTTGCGGCGGGAAGAGGGTGTATTCCACCATCCCGTCCGGATTGCACTCAACTTGGACGGCGTCCAAGGTGACCGGGTCTCCATCAGTGACTATAACGGCGATGTAACATTGATGGTATTCATTGGCGACTTCCAGCGGATCAAGGACGATAGTATTGTCATCTGGCAGCACTCGCCAGCTCCAGCAGCCCTTTTCCCAGTCAGACAGCCCGATCCAGCATGTCCCAGGGGCCGGCGCATTGTCCTTCCAAGTAAAACTCACATCCGCAGTCTCCGCATCCCGGAAACAGCGCATCTTGTACACACAATATGCGGAATTGTCGATTGACCGCTGCTGGTTATCCGGCTTTGGACTAAATCCACCTATATGTTCTGAGGCTAGTACATTTAGGTTTGGCAGATCGATTGCGAAGTCTGCTCCATCACGATCGTACTTATAAGCACCTGGCTTGCTTGAAGCATTAACCGCGCGCGGGAAGTCGAGCCAGTTTGTGCCGGGATCCTCAGGCGATTCCTCATTTACCGCCTGAGGTTCGGAATCCAATGTAGCAGACTTGCCCGTGCAGCAGTTGCTGACCAAAGTTAGGAATAGCGCGCAAGCCAGCACCAGGCATGCACGCACAAGAATCCAACGAGGATGGGTGTGCAATATAGTCTCCAATTCCTTGTAAGGTGATGCCTGGGCTAAGCTTTTACGCTTGATGCCTGAGAGAAGCGCTTGCGCCTCCCTGCTCTACGAAATCAAACATGCCCGTGCTCAATTCCTCAGGCAACGCTTGAATCAAGCGTTCACCAATGATTATAGCTCATTTCTAACAAATTATAGGTCATTATCGTATTATTCCGAGAGGTTCTAAGCAGTTTACAAGCTACCCAAGTCTCATTTTTAAACTGGTCTATTAGTCTTTTCATTTCCTCTGTATTACATAACTGCAACACTTGATTTCGCATGGTCCTTCGAATCACGTTCTACTATCCATGGTAATGTATCCCTAGCTTCAGATTCCGGGCGCATTGCCCGCGGAGGGATGCATGGTGGGTTCAATCCAGGATGCAGGACAGCCTGACAGCCGGTTACAGGCCATACAAAACGAGGAAGCCAGCACTGTAGGCCAGGGCCCGCGGCAGATGCACCCCCGCCTGCGCGAGTTGTTGCTCAAGGGTTACCTGGATAACTGCACCGATGTCCACCTGCGCGCTCATGACTATCCGATTTTTCGCGGCCAGGGCCAGCTCTACCGCGCAGCGGAGCAGAAGATGCTCAGCAGCGCCGAAATCCGTGAAATGGCGTGGAGCATCATTCACGACACTCAGCGCAAGCGGTTGGAACGTCAAGGCGACTGCGACCTGTCGGTTGAAGTTGCCGGCGCGGCGCGTTACCGGATCAATGTCTTCCTAGAGCGCGGGCGCTTCGCGATTGCCGCGCGCATCATCCCCGAAGTCATTCCAAGCTTTGAGCAACTCGGCTTACCGGTGACAATCTGCCAGCGGTTAGCGTTGAAAAGCCGCGGATTGGTGCTTGTCACCGGTCCGACCGGCAGCGGCAAAACCACCACGCTCGCCGCCATCGTGGATTACATCAACACCAACCATCCCTGCAACATCATTACCATCGAAGATCCCATCGAATACCGCCATCAGAACAAACAAGCGGTGATCACTCAGCGCGAGATTGGCCACGATGCCCTCGACTTCGCGTACGCCCTGCGCTCCGCCTTGCGCCAAGACCCGGACGTGATTCTCGTCGGTGAGATGCGCGACTTGGAAACGATGCGCATCGCGCTGACCGCCGCGGAAACCGGCCACCTCGTCCTCGGCACGCTGCATACCAACAGCGCGGTCAGCACGGTCGAGCGCATCGTCGATTCGTTCTCCGCCGAGCACCAAACGCAGATCCGCCTGCAGCTGTCGATGACCCTGCGCGGCATCATCTGCCAGTCTTTGCTGCCCAGCACTGAGGCGGCATTAGGCGGGCGGGTGCTGGCCTGCGAGGTGCTGCTCAACACGATGGCCATCAGCACGCTGATCCGCGAGACCAAGCCGCACCAGCTCCACGGAGCTGTACAGATGGGCGCTTCCGAGGGCATGCGCACGTTCGACATGGACCTGCTGCGCTTGGTGCGCGAAGGCAAGATCACGATGGACCAAGCGCTCAGCGTGTGCCACAAGCCCGAAGAGTTCCGCCAGGAACTCGGCGGCGTCTACGCGCGGTAAGTCTATAATACTCTGTCATGGAACAGACCTTCTACGTTGGAATCTACGGGATTGATTTTGGCAAGGAGTTTGATTTCATTGAGGGTATCGAGCTTCACCGTGTTCAACCTAGCTCAGATACCCAGACCGCAATAATTATCCAACCCTTGCTCAGCATAGAAGTGGCATTAAGATTGTATGGGCATAAATTCAATTGGGAACTGGCGATAACTAGCGGAGACTATGATACTTATGAAGAACGCAAACAGAGTGCACATAGCATTTTACTTACCATCGTAACGCTAATGAGAATACGGCTTCATTGTGTATTCATTTCTCCATTGATATCCGATACAAGCTGGCAACGTATTTATAACAACAAATATGATGACAAGCTCCCAAATATTGATTTGATCAAAACTGAATTCTGCACCTTTATCCCAACTATACCGATTCCTACACTTGGACAGCAACATCTTAGCTGGATAAAAGAGCATGCCACTAATTATACCGGAATACTAAGAGATAATCCTGAACAATCTTTTCGTCTTACAACAATTTGGTTAGCTTTAAATACATATCACCATGAACAACAGCTATTCATGCAAGCACTAAAACTATGGTTGGGATTTGATGCCTTTTATTATTCGGATCAGAGTAGATGCGAACTCATCCATTCTGTATATCGGTATTGCCAGAGGTATTTACGCGATCTACCAACAACAAAAAATGATCTGAATATTATGTGCAATACTCGAAACAAAATAGTGCACACGAAGAAAGAAGTAAGTGATGCAGCCATCAACCAATTGATAGTCAATACGAGACGTTACTTATCCATTGGCCTACAAGTAGCGATTGAAAATCAACAGCTTCCAATGAAGAAAGATTTCGATCAACTAGTTTATAGTTGATCTGAACGGCAGCCCAACGACAACTGAAGCAGAACTGTCCTGCTAATCAAGCTGCAATAAATGTAGTCTGTCTGTTTAAGCGAAACCATCAGTATCGCATCAAATGGAGGTTCGAATGAACGTAGTCGCAATCAACGGCAGCGCGCGGCGCGACGGCAACACGGCGATCCTGATCAACATGGTCTGCGATGAACTGCACGCCGCGGGGATCGAAACCGAGCTGTTCCAGCTCGCGGGGCAGCCGCTGCACGGCTGTACGGCGTGTTACAAGTGCTACGAGCGCAAGGACAGCCGCTGCATCCTGGACAGCGACCGCTTCAACGAGATATTTACTAAGCTGAGCGAAGCCGACGGCATTATCCTGGGCAGCCCGGTGTATGTCAGCGATATCACGCCGGAGCTTAAAGCGCTCATCGACCGCGCGGCGCTAGTGGCGCGCGCGAACGGCCACCTGTTCAAGCGCAAGGTTGGCGCGGCGGTAGTCGCGGTGCGCCGCGGTGGCGAGATGCACGCGCTCG
>CAYXMN010000211.1:0-4408 GCA_964465955.1 uncultured Planctomycetales bacterium | reverse complement strand
AGGTAGAAGATGAACGTCCTGGTACTACTATTGATTTGTCTCATTATTTTCACGCTCGGTTATCTAGTCTACGCCCGGTATCTTGGACGCATCCTGCGCAGCTGTGACAAGGTGCCCACTCCGGCGCACACGCTGCGTGACGGCGTGGATTACGTGCCCACGCCAGCGCCGGTGCTGTTCAGCCACCACTACGCCACCATCGCGGGGGCGGGGCCGATCGTCGGCCCGGCCATCGCTGCGATCTACGGCCTGTGGCCGGCGCTGGGCTGGATCATCCTCGGCACAGTGTTCTTCGGCGCAGTGCACGACTACACCACCCTGTTTGTCAGCCTCCGCGAGAAGGGCCGCTCCATCGCGGAGATCACCCATAACCTCACCGGACGGTGGGGCTTTATCCTGTACATCTGTTTCACGCTGGTGATGATCATCATTGTCACCGCGGCGTTCCTTGACCTGTCAGTGCAAGCATTGCTCAGCACGGCGGCGGCGAAAACACTGAACATGCCGCTGAACAACCCGTTCCACTGGCAAACCAGCCTTGGACCGGACGGAACGCCGCTGGTGAAGATCGGCGGTATCGCTACCACCAGCGTGATCATCATCACCCTGCTGGCGCCGGTCATCGGCGTGCTGATCCACAAGGTCAAGATCAACATCAAACTGGCAGCCGTGCTCGCGCTCATCGTGGCCGCCGGTAGCGTGTGGGTCGGGCTCTACTACCCAGTCAGCTTCACGGGCCTGGAGCCCGCGCAGATCCGCCTGCTCTGGATGTGCATCCTGTCTGCGTACTGCCTGCTGGCTTGCGCCGTGCCGGTGTGGATCATCCTGCAGCCGCGCGACTTTGTGAACTCGTTCAACCTGTTCATCGGCATGGCCTTCTTGATCGTCGTGACGGTGATCGGGGGTATCCAAGGTGTGTCCACCGATCCGCACTTAAACCTGAACATCGCCGAAGGCACACAGAAGCTTGGCCTGATTTGGCCCGCGTTATTCATCACCATCGCTTGCGGTGCGATCAGCGGCTTTCATAGCTTAGCTGCCAGCGGCACCAGTTCTAAGCAATGCAACACCGAGAGCGATGCCAAGCGCATCGGCTACGGTGCGATGCTCACCGAGGGCTTGCTGGCTGTGCTGGTGCTAATCGCCATCGGCGCGGGGCTGGGCTACGACCACTTGATGACCGTACAGTGGCCGGCCACCGGCGCGGGTAACACCGTGCTGGCGTTCGCGATGGGCATGGGCATGCTGTCAGAGAAGGCGGTGGGCCTGCCAGTCTATATCGGCACTATCTTCGGCCTGCTAATGGTGGAAGGCTTCCTCGTCACGACGCTGGACACCGCGGTGCGCTTGAACCGCTACCTGTTCGAGGAGCTGTGGGGGTTCGTGTTCGGCGCGGGCCGCGTCCCGGCGCTGTTCAAGAACTACTACTTCAACTCTGCGCTGAGTGTGGCAGCGATGCTGGCGTTGGCGGTACCGAATGGCTGGAAGGTAATCTGGCCAGTGTTCGGCACGGCGAACCAGCTTCTGGCGGCGCTGACGTTGGCGACGATCAGCATCTGGCTCGCAGTGCGCTTACGCCCGACGTGGTTCACGCTGATCCCTGCCGCGTTCATGATGCTAACCTGCATCGCGAGCTTGGGTTTCATTCTACAAGGCCAGTTCAAACCGGCAGCGCACCCGAATTGGGCCATCGTGGTGTTGAGCACGCTGTTATTAGTGCTCGGAATCGCGGTAATTGTGCTGACGGGCGCCAAGCTCTGGGGAATCTACCGCGGCAAATTCAAGCCGGTCAAGGATGATCCCGCGGATGCTTACCCGGACTGCGCGGTGGCCGCCGCGAGGCGCGGTTAGTGAAATCTGAGTTTGGGTATACCAATGGAATTGCGCCAGCCACCGGATATTGGTAGCCTATATATATCACCGGATGCTGCTATGGATGCAATCCGGACCTGTGGAAAATCTGTTGATAACTAGGCGTTAAACCGTTTTTAGCATATAATACCTAGTCCAACTGGTAGAGCGCCGCACAGACCGTGCGGTTAGGGAGGCGAGAAAATGGTAAGAACGATTATCTGCGGGGCGATCCTCGCGTGCATGTGGCTCATGAGCGCGGCGGCGCAGGATGCCGTCACCGCCGAGCAGATGGATCAGATCGCCCAATCCGCGACTGCGGAAGAAGCGGTATCGCCCAACGCTTATGGCTACACCTTCGACGACGTCGCGGTGAACCAGGGCATCGTGCTGTATTGGTACGCCCACACGTGCAACATGTGCTCCGGCGCGTTCCCCGCGACCTGGGCCGAGATGGTGGAAAAGGGCGCGCTGCGCACGTTCTACAGCCCGCACACCGGCGACCTGATTGACCCCGACGACGGCAGCCTGGATTTCGACGGCGACATGATCTACAAGCCCGGCGACTGCTGGGACGTCACCGTGGAAGTGCAGACCAGCAAGGGCGTCGTGACCCTGCCCGGCACCGTGATGGCGGAAAGCGACATCTCCGTCCAGTTCGGCCCATGCTGCCAGCAGTGCCTCTGGCCGAGCTGCACCTACATCGGCATTTGCGACGACAAGTATTGGGGCCTGTGCTGCAAGGAAGAGAGCCTGTGCAAGGCCATCGACTGGATGCTGTGGAAGAGCTTTGAAACGCACGAGGTGCTGTTCGGCTCCCGCCCGGCGGACGAGCTGGCGTGGTACGCCAGCGGCCTGGCGCCCTTTGATAAGAATTGGAAGGAACTCGCGCCGTTCATGGACATCGAGTTCGTGTACAAGGGCGACTGCACCTGCATGATTCTCAAGAAGGCCTACGTGCATTGCTGCATCTCCAGCTGCAACCCCTGCGGCCAGTGCAAGAGCAGCGCCTGCAGCCCGTGCGGCGAGTGCAAGAGCGCCTGCGGCAATAACTGCAAGTCCAGCTGCAAGACCTCCGGCTGCAACAAGTGCAAGCAAAACACCTGCACCAAGCCGAGCTGCGAGACCAAGTGCGACAGCTGCGGAACCAAATGCGGCGGGACCTGCAAGCCCAAGTGCGAGACGGGCTGCGCCACCAAGTGCGGCAGCTGCGACAAGTGCAAGCAGAACACCTGCACCAAGCCGAGCTGCAACACCTGCGAGAAGCCGAAGTGCGGCTCCTGCAGCAAGCCCAGCTGCGGCACCGGCAACTGCAAGCCCAAGTGCTCCACCTGCAAGTAAGCGGCAGAACTGATTTGCGAGCGATGACGGCCGGGCCTGGTCCCGGCCTTTTTTTTGCGTGAAGCCCGCCTTACCCGCACGGTGCTGGCCGCGCCGCACGCTATATTTACGCCATGCATATCTACCGCTACCGCACCGGCCAGGCTGTGTATTACGGCGTTGAAAACGGCGAGGATTCCCTCAAGCGCATGGTGCGCCTCAGCCAGGAAAAGTTCGAGCTGAAGGAAGCCGGCGCCGAGGACCGGCTGAGCGAGGTCACACTGCTGCCGCCGTGCCGGCCCAGCAAAATCGTCTGCGTTGGGCGCAACTACGCCGACCACGCCGCCGAACTGGGCAACGCCGTGCCGCTGGAACGCCCGCTGCTGTTCCTCAAGCCGCCCTCCAGCCTGATCGCGCATGGCGAGTCCATCGTGCTCCCCGCCGGCGCCGAGCGGGTGGACTTCGAAGGTGAGATCGCGCTGGTGATCAACGAACGCTGCTACAAGCTGGAGGCCGGGGAGGCGTATAAATACCTGCTCGGTGTGACCGCGCTCAACGACGTGACCGAACGCACCTGGCAAAAACGCGACGGGCAGTGGACGGTGGCCAAGGGCTGCGACACCTTCTGCCCGCTGGGGCCGTACATCGATACTAGCGCGGCGGAAGCCTTGCGCATCGGCGGCGAGCGCAAAGTGCCGCTCACCGTGACGACACGGGTCAACGGCGCCGTGCAGCAGCAGGGCAGCGTGCGCGACCTGGCGTTCAATTTCGCCAGCTTGGTAAGTTACATCAGCCAGTATATGACGCTGGAGGCCGGCGATGTGATCGCCACCGGCACGCCGGCGGGTGTTGGTCCGCTGCAGCCCGGCGACGAAGTGGCGGTGGAGCTGAATTGCGGGCCGCGGCTGGTGAACAGCGTGCTGGCCGGCGAGGCATAGCTCCATGCCGCGTTGGCGCACCGGCGCGCCGATAGCATAAACCCCGGGCGGCGAAGCCCAGGGTTTATTGCGTGAATCGCAGGCCTAACGCCTGCGGTACACGGGATTACTCGCCGCCGAACGGATCATCGGTGGTCGGCTCCGGTGCATCGCCAGCCGTCGGTTGCCCGGCGGAATTATCTTCCGTCTTGGCCGGGCAGCTAGCCAGCATCAAACAAGTTAAACCAACGAGAATCCACAGTAAGATACGCATCGATTCCTCCAGTGCGGAAAACCCGCTGAGGCGGGATTGTAGCACT
>CAYXMN010000210.1:0-4416 GCA_964465955.1 uncultured Planctomycetales bacterium | reverse complement strand
TAAATAGCACTCGCTATCATCTTGATGCCGAAACACCATTGTGATTACTAAGTCTGATTCAATCCATTCAGGAGCTAACCAATGGGTTCCTTGAATCCAATCGAAGTGACACGCAATAGAGCGTGTGAACTCTAATGGCTTCAATGCCTCGAATTCTGATAACTTCATAGCCCTTATCCCCACATTAACAACCGCAATGCGAATCACCTAATCCGCTAACCCAGGGTTCTCCATCGTCTCCCACTCAAACACGACGCGGCCGTCGGTGGCCTTGGCGATCTCGCGCTGCTGGCTGGCCCACAGGGCGAACGTCGCGCGCTGTTCCAGGCCGAGGTAGCCGGGGCCGTAGGGGTCTTCGCTTAAGGGGAAGCCGTCGCCGCCCACCGCCAGGAAGTCGTTGGTGAGCAGCGTGTACTGCTGGTTGTCCACGATCGGCGCCCAGGTCCCGTCCGCGCCTTGCGCCTCCGCGCTGACGAGCTGCAAGTCCACATAGCGAAGGCGCAGGCCCGAGACCTGCGGGCAGCCGCCGTCGCCGTACTGCTGCCCGGCGTAGGCCAGCACCTCGCGCAGGTGCGCGCCGTTGATCGGAATTTTCATCATAAAGTTGTCATAGGGTAGCACGCTATACAGGTCGCCAAAGGTCACGTCGCCCGCCGCCAGGCCCGCGCGGAAGTTGCCGCCGTTGAACAGGCAGACGTCCGCCTCGGTGACGGAGCGCATGCTGTCACAGATTAGGTCGGCCAGCGCGTTCTCCGCCAGGCGCACGTCGTCCACCTGGAAGTCATGCGCGGCGGTGCAGACGAATTTGCCCATCTCCGCTTCGAAGCGCTGTTCGTAATCGCCGATGAACGCGCGCAGGCCGTCGTCCTGGGGCTGAGCCGGATCGAGCGGCTTGTACTCGTTTTGCAGATTCGCCAGCTTGAAGCGCTCGCCGGGGGCGGCGCGCTCGAAGGTGAGCTTGAGCACACCGAGGTTCTCGGCCCACTGGCCGTTTTGCGTGACGATCACGTCGCCTACCAGCGTAGGCTCGTCGAGGAAGGTGTGGCTATGGCCGCCGACAACCACGTCCAGTTCGGGGACGGCTTCCGCCAGTGCTAGGTCACGATTGTAGCCCTCATGGCACAGGGCGATGATAATGTCGCAGCCGATGCCGCGCAGGTAGCGCGCCAGGCTTTGCACGATGGGCGTGGGCGGGTAGACGTCCACATAGTCCTTCACCTTCGGGTGGGTTTCGCCCAGCAGCGTCTCGCTCGTCACGCCGATCACGCCGATGCGATAGTCGCCGCGGCGGAGAATGACGTAAGGCTGGGTGACGGGCACGCCGCGTTCCTTGTCGATGACGTTACAGCACAGCATCGGGAAATTCACGTCTTGCATCCGGCTGCGGATTAGGTCGTAGCTGAAGTCGAACTCATGGTTGCCCAGGCACATCGCATCGTAGCCCATCTGGTTCATGCATTCGAGGTCAAGGAACCCGGTGAGCAGGTT
Source organism: uncultured Planctomycetales bacterium (assembly GCA_964465955.1). Classification (GTDB taxonomy): domain Bacteria; phylum 4484-113; class 4484-113; order 4484-113; family JAFGCY01; genus CAYXMN01. The sequence goes on along the minus strand of CAYXMN010000210.1, from coordinate 2,928 downwards.
GCTGATCGGCGTGCCCTGGAACACGTCGCCCGCGTCGAGTGCGAGCCAGTAGTAGCTCGTGTCGCTGCGCGCGCGCTGGATCGCGACTCGCCGCCGGGCCACGCCGCTCCAATCGTCCACGCCGTTCGCGCGATAAGGCAGCATGTGGCCGTGCGTGTCGTTGGTATGCACGATGCCGAGGAGCAACTGCTCTGGCGCGGCCGGTTCGTCCGCTGCCGGCACAGGGCAGGTCAGGGCGAGGAAGGATAGAAGCAGGGCAATAAAGAGAGTTGCCAATCCATAGCGTCGCATATACGTCTCCGCGGCAGGTAGCCTACTCCTGTATCATAGCTCAACCGCCCGGGTGCTGCGAGTGCTTGTGTTAACCGTAAACCTTGATTAAGTCCAAGTAGTCCTGATTAGATGAATTGAGGTTAGGCTGTATCATATGGATGGGTACGGAGGGAAAGGCACCAGAGGCTTGCAAATGCGACTGCCGATGCAGCAAGGTTGGCGCAAGGTGCTTCCCGAATGGGGAAGGCTTGCCGCCGGTTTGCTCGCAGCAGCCATGCTCCTGGCGTGGCAGGGGGAGTCCCAAGCCCAACAACCCTGTATACCGCCACTGGTATTGATTATTCACTCTTATAACACCGATTATCCCTGGACCAACTTAATCCACCAAGGCATGCTTGAAGCCTTGAATACTTCTGGCATGGATCTTGAGATTCACACGGAATACATGGATACGAAACTGCTCGCATCGGACGAATACTTAACGATGCTGGCTGAGATGTACCGGCTCAAGTATGGAAAGCGTGCGCCGGCCGTGCTCCTTGTCAGCGACGACAGTGCGCTGGATTTTCTGAAATCCTACCGGGACCAAGTCTTTCCAGGCGTGCCGGTGGTTTTTTGCGGTGCAAACAGCTTTGAGAAAAAACCGCTGCCAACGGAGGAGCTTAACCTCGGCAACATCACTGGCATTGTGGAGCTAGTTGAAATCAAAGCTAACATTGAGCTAGCCCTGAAGCTGCATCCGGAAACAACACGGCTGTTGCTCTTTAGCGATGATTCCAGTTCCGGACACCACAACTTTGTAAACGCGCAGCGCGCTCTGGCGGAAATACAGCCGCAGGCAGAGGTTGTGCTGCGCAATGACCTGACGTTGGAACAAGTTCTGGCGCTAGCACCGGACTGGGGGCCGGGTGATGTGCGGATCGACATCAGTTCGTTGCGCAACAGGGCAGGTGTAGTGATCAGCCATGCGGAGAGTTGCCAGCGGATTTGCGCCGCTTCCTCGATCCCGACATATAGTTGTTGGTCTTACATGCTGGGTACCGGGGTCATCGGTGGCAAGATGATCGATGGGGTGGCGCAGGGACGCGGCGCCGCGCAGAAAGCGCTGGAAATCCTGCGCGGTGTTCCGGTTGACGCACTGCCGGCTGAATACACAAGCCAGAATGTGTACATTTTCGAGCATCAAGAACTGCGCCGGTTCCACATTCCTCTGGGGCGCCTGCCGCCGGGCAGTGTTATTCAAGGTCGCCCCCAAACGATCTTTGAGCAGTATCCAGTTGCGGCCTCCGTTAGCTTAGCGCTGTTAACGACCTTGTGTGTGATCATTGTTGTGCTCAGCATCATGAGCAATGTTAGATCACGGGCCGAACGCGAGTTAACCGCCAGCGAGGAGCGGCTAAGGCTTGCGGTGCAGAATGTCCCAGTCATGCTCTATGCGAACAATGAGCATGGCGTCACGATCGTGTGGAACCGGGAATGCGAACGGGTTACTGGTTATAGCGCTGCGGAAATCGTCAATAACCCCGACGCGCTAAAACTGCTCTATCCAGATCACACGATCCGTAACCGGCTGCTGGAGATGCGCCGGGAAAGCCCGGGAGATGTACAAAACTGGGAGTTGCCATTGACCTGCAAGGATGGCCGCACACGGGTAATCTCCCAGACCAACATCTCCGCGAAGTATCAGGTGCCAGGCTGGCCTTCGTGGGGCATTGGTATCGACGTGACGGCGCGCAAACAGGCCGAACAGCAGTTGCAGGAAAGCCGTTCGCTGTATTACCGCCTGGTTACCCTGGCGCAAGAAGGCATCGTGAGTGTGAACGATGAGGAAGTCATAACGTTCGCTAATCCCGCGTTCTGCGGCGTGCTCGGCTATGAGCCCCATGAGTTGCTGGGCAAGTCATTCCTTGAGCTGTGCGAACCGGCCAGCCGCGAGGTAATCAAGGAGGAGACTGAGCAGCGCAGGAAGAGAGCTGTCTCAGTGTATGAAATTACCTTGCGGACGCGCCATGGCGAGCTTAGGGATTTCCTCGTTTCGGCGAATCCGCTCTTTGATAACAACGACCACTACGAAGGCTCACTTGGTGTCTTCACCGATATCACACAACTGAAACTTGCGCAGGAAGCCCTGCACCAGAGCGAACGGAATTACCGGCACTTGATGGACTCGATGCCGGTAGGGGTGATCGTTGTCGTCAATAATCGGATAGTTTTCTGCAATGCAACGGGCATAGGGTTACTTGGCGCCAGCTCGGTGGAACAGGTGCTACAAATGCCATTGACGGCAATTGTGCCAACCAACCAGCAGGCGCGATGGGAGAAGTGGATTTTGCAGGTGGCGGCAGAGGAGAAGAGAACACCGCCAGTGGAAGTGCAGTTGCAGCGCCTGGACGGGGCGAGGCTGGATATTGAGACGGAAGCGTCGCCGATCGTTTATGAGCAGCAACCGGGGGTGCAGCTACTGCTAACTGATATCCGCGAACGTAAAGCGTTGTTCGACAAGCTAATACAGAAGCAAAAGGAAGAGAGTATTGTGACGCTAGCCGGCGGGCTGGCCCATGACTTCAATAACATTTTGCTCGGCATTCTCGGCGCGGTGAACTTGCTGAGCCAGTCGCGCGTGTTGCCCGAGGAAGACCTTGAGTTATGCAGCAT
>CAYXMN010000209.1:0-4433 GCA_964465955.1 uncultured Planctomycetales bacterium | reverse complement strand
ATTGCGAAAACCGGCCTGATTGTGCTGGTGTTTATGTGGATCCGCGCCACCTGGCCGCGCTTCCGCTATGACCAATTGATGGTTTTCGGTTGGAAAGTGTTGCTGCCCGCCGGGCTTGTACTCGTGCTGGCAGCAGCGATCCTGCTTGTGTTGTTACCAGCTAATTCCGGGGTAGGGGCGCAAGTCGCACAGGTGGTGGTGAACCATGCCCAATAACAAGAAGAGCTCAAACCCCAAACCGTTGTTCGACGGCATGTGGGTGACGCTCAAGGAGTTCATCGGCTCCTTCGGCGGACGGAATGCGGTGACGATCCAGTACCCCGTGCAAAAGCGCCAGCCAGCGGAACGTTTCCGCGGCTTACACCGGCTCGAACGATACGCCGAGGGTCCTTACAAAGGCTTGGAGAAATGTATCGGCTGCGCATTATGCGCGGCGGCCTGCCCGGCGGAGGTAATCACCGTCGTCGCGGCGGAGAACACCGAGGAGGAGCGCTACAGCCCCGGCGAGCGCTATGCCAAGGTGTACACGATGGACATGCTGCGCTGTATCTTTTGCGGCTTATGCACCGAAGCCTGCCCGACGCAGGCGATCGTGATGAAGCATGACTACGAGCTAGCAAACGACAGCCGGCGCGAACCGAATAAGTTCATTTATCACAAGGAAGACCTCCTTGACCGGGAGTTCTACTGGTAATGCCTATGGGAATCGAGGTAGTGGGTTGGTGGTCGATGGCCGTGGTGGCGGTGGCTTGCGCCGTGGGGATGCTGTTCACGCGCAATCCGGTGCATGCCGCGCTGTGGCTGGTGGGCAACCTCATCGCGTTGGCGGTGATTTACCTGATACTCTCGGCGCCGCTGCTGTTCGCCTTGCAGCTCATCGTCTACGCCGGGGCGATCATGGTCCTGTTCCTGTTTGTGGTCATGTTCTTCATGTCACCCAAGGCCCAGCGCTGGCTTAGGCCGCCGCTGAAGAGCCAGCCCGCCATCGGCGGCATCATCCTCATCGTGTTCTTCCTACTGCTGTTGTGGGGCCTCAGCAATGGCGGCGTGTTCCTGACCTTGGGTGATGTCCGGGAAGACGGCGTGATGACGGAGCAATTTGTTCCGGAAGTGAGCCAGGAAATGGGGACGCCGGCCACGGTCGGCATGTGGCTGTTCAATTACCACGTACTGCCCTTTGAACTGATTGGCGTGCTATTGCTTATCGCGCTGCTCGGTGCGGTGATGGTGGCGCGCGATAAACAGGCGGAGGGGATGGTGGAAGTGCGAGGGGAGACTCCTGGCCAGCGAGGCGCAGCGGAGGCGGAGGAATGATTGCTCCAGTTGTCGGCAACAGCCTGTTGCTGTCAGGGGTGCTGTTCGCCTTGGGCGTGCTGGGCGTGCTGCTCCAGCGCCACCCGGTGCGGGTTTTCCTAAGCATCGAGCTGATGCTCAACGCGGCGAACTTAGCGCTAGTAGCCTTTAACCGCCACCATTATTACAACGGTTATCCGGCCCTTGACGGCCAGGTTTACGCGTTCATGGTGATTGCGATCGCCGCCGCCGAGGTGGCGATTGGCCTAGCGATCTTGGTAGCGCTGTTCAAGCGCCGCCAACGCATTGATGTTGACGAGATTAACTTGTTGCGAGGCTAGGGGAATGCTTGATTTAGTTTGGCTTGCGATTTTTTTCCCGCTGGCCGGAGCGCTAGTTAACGGCCTCGGCGGGCGCTTTATCAACAACAAGCTGGTTAGCGGCATCATCGGCTGCAGCGCGTTGGGCCTGAGTTTTGCCACGGCGATCGGCGTGTGGTACGACTACTCCACCAACCTCACTCCGCGTGAAAGCCCATTCTATGAAGTGATCCTCTGGCCGTGGATCCATGTCGGCACGCTTAAGCTGGACGCGGCCTTACTGCTGGACCCGTTGAGCATCACTTTCCTGCTGTTCGTCACCGGCGTGAGTTTCCTGATCCACATTTACTCGACAGGCTATATGTCGCATGACCAGGGTTACAGCCGGTTCTTCACTTACCTGAACCTGTTCGTGGCGATGATGCTGATCCTTGTTCTAGGCAACAGCGCCGTGACGATGTTCGTCGGCTGGGAAGGCGTGGGCCTGTGCAGCTATCTGCTCATCGGCTTCTGGTACCACGATATGCACAACGCCAACTGCGGCATGAAGGCGTTCGTGGTGAACCGGATCGGCGACTTCGGCGTACTGATCGGCGTGTTCCTGTTGTTCATGTACTTCGGTACCTTGCGCTTCACCGACATCTTTGAGCAGGCGCCGGTCGTGTTAGGCCACGCGGAAGCTTGGGTGCCGCTCGCCATCGCACTGTTCCTTTTCCTCGGCGCGACAGGCAAGAGCGCGCAGTTCCCGCTGCATATCTGGCTCCCCGACGCGATGGCCGGCCCCACACCGGTCTCCGCCCTGATCCATGCGGCGACGATGGTCACCGCCGGGGTATATATGGTGACGCGGCTCAACCCGATCTTCACCGCGGCGCCGCTGGCCGGCTTGATTGTGGCTCTGGTCGGTGCGTTCACCGCGTTCATGGCGGGCACAATCGCACTGACGCAAAACGATATAAAGAAGGTGCTGGCCTACTCCACGGTCAGCCAGCTCGGGTACATGTTCCTCGCCTGCGGCGTGGGGGCGTACTCGGTGGCGATCTTCCACGTCGTGACCCACGCCTTCTTCAAGGCCTGCTTATTCCTCGGCTCCGGCTCCGTGATCCACGGAATGCACGAGGAGCAGGACACGCGCTACATGGGGCGGTTGTGGAAATTCATGCCCTGGACCTATGGCACGTTCCTGGTGAGCACCTTCGCCATTGCGGGCATCATCCCGTTCGCGGGCTTCTTCAGCAAGGACGAGATTCTCTGGCAGGTCGCAGTGTGGCAGGCGCAGTGGCCCTGGGCCCCGCCGCTGCTGTATGTTGTCGGCATCGTGACCGCGTTCATGACGGCGTTCTATATGGGCCGGGTGACATTCAAGACTTTCCTCGGGCCGCAACGCTTCAAGCAGCAGTTCAGAGAGAAACATCAGCATCCGCATGAGTCGCGGTTTGCGATGGTTATGCCGCTCGTCGTACTGGCTATCCTCGCCGTAATCAGCGGCGCATGGATGTTCACGCCGCAATGGATGTTTGGTGGCCACAAGCTGTTCGAGGAGTGGCTCGCGCCAAGTGCCAGCATTCCGCTTACGGATCAGCATCATGCCAGGCTGCTGGGCGACAATGTCTACTCCGCGCTCCAGGTTGAAGGCCTGAAGGTTGGTGCTGCAGGCGGGCACGCAGCAGAAAGCGCTGCACATCACGAGCCGTTTGTGATGTTCGGCACCTTGGAAGCCACGGAAATAGCTTTCGCCGCTTTTAGTGTAGTGCTCGCCCTGCTGGCGCTAGGCTGGGCGTGGACCCTGTTTACCAAGCGTTACGTGGCTGAGCCGGAGCAGCAACCGACGGCGAAGTGGAAGAAGCAGTTCAAGCTGCTTTATCTCTACAGCTTAAACAAGTGGTATTTCGACGAGGAATACCACACCGTGATCGTCGTGCCAGGGGTGGCGATGGCTTATTTCTCCTGGCGCGTGCTGGACTTAAAGCTCATCGACGGCATCGTGAACGGTGCGGCCTGGCTGACCGGTGCGGTGGGCCAGGCGGTCCGCCCGTTGCAGACCGGGTTCGTCCGCAATTACGCGCTGTACATCCTGCTCGGCGCGGCGTTGTATTTGATCTTCAACATTGTGAAGTAGGGGAGTTTCGGTGTTAGAAGCTAACATTTTGTCGATCATCACGTTCCTGCCACTCGTGGGGGCGCTGGTGCTGTTGCTGCTGCCCAACACCGAAAGCTACCGCGGAGCCTACCGCTGGGGGGCGTTCGGCGCGGCACTGCTGGCGTTCCTGGCGAGCCTCTACCTGCTGGCGGTGTTCCAGACCGGCGCAGGGCTGCAGCTGATCATCAAACTGCCCTGGATTCCGCAATGGGGCGCGTCGTTTTACTTAGCGGTGGACGGCATCAGCCTGTGGCTGGTGGTGCTCAACACCTTCCTGTTCCCGCTCGCGATCCTCTCCAGCATCGGCGTAATCACCAAGGCGGAGAAGAAGTACTACATCTTGATGTTACTGCTGGAGACCGCCGTCACCGGCGTGTTCCTGGCGCAGGACTTGCTGCTGTTCTACTTCTTCTGGGAAGCCGTGCTGATCCCGATGTACTTCCTGATCGGCTTATGGGGCGGCAAGCAGCGCCTGTACGCCACGACCAAGTTTGTGCTGTACACGATGGTTGGTTCGCTGCTGATGCTGGCGGCAGTCATCGCGGTCTACCTGCACAGCGGCCAGTCCACCTACGGCGGGAATTTTACCTTCGACATGGATGTGTTGCTCAAGCTGCACTATGAGCCCACCTTCGCCCTCTGGTGTTTCCTGGCCTTTGCGCTGGCGTTTGCAATCAAGG
>CAYXMN010000208.1:2543-4457 GCA_964465955.1 uncultured Planctomycetales bacterium | reverse complement strand
TAGCCAATTGTCCCACTCGCGGTAGTCGTTGCGGTAAGGATTCTCTGGATTCTCTAGATCCGCAGTCGTAAGGATGGTCGCGGGCGTGTTGGCTGCGGATGTTTTAAGACTCCCTTCGTCCCCCATAACGGCGGTCTTGCCCTTGCCTCCGTTGCAGGCCGCCACAAGCACTGCTATCAACAGCAGTGTTCCTACCCAGGCAATCGTCGAGAACGTCCCTAGCCTCATTGATATCCTCCCGATTAGACTATTCAGAGTGTACCTGAATCCAAAAAAAAAAACAAGCAATTATCAAGGGTATCATGCATGTTTAAATCATTGTCATACAACTTCAGTTGGCAACTTGCTTGACTTCCGGCCTGGGTTGGCAATGCTTACTCCGTGATGTGATCGCGCTGGATCAACCGCGGCATGCCGGTCTTGCGGACCAGGAAACCGGCGGCGGCTTCTGCTGCCTGGCATTTATGGGATTGGCGCGGCCCCGCACACCACCTTCCGGGATGCTGGCATAATCTAGCCATGATCACATATCCGCAAGATCCATCCCAGTACTACCTCTGGGGTTCCGTCCTCACCGGCGGCAAGTCGAGCTGAGCCGCGCTAAGGCCAGGCACGCTCTCGCAGAACACCTCGGCATACACCGCCGGGCCGCCGCCGATGTCCAGCACGCGCGCGGGCCAGAAGTCAGACATCTGCATCAGCTGCTTGGCATCCATGGGGTTCGTGTAGCCGGCGCTCGCGCCAGTTATCTGGCTAGCAAAGCACGTGTTAGTAGCAGGAACAGGATTAACGGTGTTAAAGGATCATCAACACCTGCACCTAAGTGTAACAAAACCGACATTCGCCGATCTGCCGTTGATCCAATCATCAACTACATCGTTGCCGTATACCACAACCAGTTGAGGGTAATTGGCGCAGACGCCTTGATAAGCGCATTCGTCCCACCAAGTACACCCCAGTGCTCGTACATAGATCGGAAAGCTTTCCGACTGGCCGCATTGAACCACCACGCGATCAGGGTCATCTGTGGGTACAAGCACTGGATAGTGCGCTTCAGTATGCAACGAACCAAAGCACACATCTACATAGCATTCCTCGCCAAACGGCCCCGTTACCTCGATTCACCGGCAGATAGCATTCGGATTGCTGCAGAGGCCCAGGAAATTAGTGATCACTCCATATGTATCGAAAAAAGTCTGATACTGCACTTCGCAGCCAACATAGCTGCCTGCATGGGCTGCAATCGGCGATCCCAAGAGCGCCAGGTCAACAATAAACGCAATAACCCAATGTCTCAGTTTATTCATCTTCGCCCCCCATCCCCAGCATTTGCTGCGTATTGTACATATGGCTCAGCTCATCGGCGCTGATGAATAGGAAGTTGTGCTCATCGCGCTTATGCTGGGCAAGGTCTGGCTCCAATGGCGTGCCATCGTAGTCGTAAAGCAGTTTGAGCTCTCCCGTGGCGGCATCGTCATAACCCAGGTAACCCATTGGCACCGAGCTTAGGAATTTTGTGTTACAACCCTGCTCCCTGGCGTTGCGGTTGATATCTTGAATAGGTGCGCCGAACAGCTCATACCAGAGGCTGGTAGTCTCGCCAAGTTTGTTGCCCTCGCGATCCCAGAGGTAAAACGGCAGCGCTTGCTGCGGGGGCGCGTAGGGATCCTGCTGGTATGGATCCGCCAGCGAACCTGAGCCTGGCAGGCCGATGGTAACGATGCGATCAGCTGAAACCAGCATCGTCCGCCGTGGGGGATTTGTGCCGAGAAATTCCGGAATGGGCGGGTAATAGGACGCCTTGATGTTGCAGATTTCCTGCATACGCTCATCGATCAGCTCCTGTTCCATATCTCCGCACGCATAAACGCAGTTTTGCATTTGCTCCAGGAACTCCCGGCCCTCGCCGGCCTT
>CAYXMN010000208.1:0-2533 GCA_964465955.1 uncultured Planctomycetales bacterium | reverse complement strand
CTGCACCTCGGCCAGCTCATACTCCTGAGAGCCCAGCCCGGCCTTCGCCGCCTCTTCCATGGCGCGTTCCACTTCCAGGCTGGGCCTGAGCCAACCGCCATCATCGAGATAGCCGACCATCCCCGTGTTGCCTTCCAGATCGCCAACATGCCCGTTGGGTATTCCTTCGGGTAGTTGGTGTTCAATGAGCCAGTAATCCCATTCACGGTATTGCCCGGCGTAGGGGTTTTCAGGATTTTCTAAATCCTCAACGGCGAGGATTGTCACATCGCTTACGGCGTTGACTTGAGATTTCTGCCCCGCAGCTTGTGTTGCCGTAGTAGTGCTTCTGCTAGAATTACATGCCTGGATGCCCGCTAGCGCAAGCAAGAAGACGATTACTAGCAGAATTGATTTTTCGCCTGAGCTTCGTCTCATCAGCTACTCCTACCCAGTTTTTGAGTGAATATACTACGAGCCGTAATATTTGGCAATCCGCTTGCCATATCCATCCTTTTGCTTTACATACGGCGTCTGGCCCACTACTAACATCGACTTCCATACATTGAATTGTCCCTTCAATAGCCATTCACTGGGTGAAAGCCGGGTTAAGTTTCTCATTACTTATCTGGCTAGTGAACTGCCTGCGTCAAACCACTATTCGCTGGACTCACCCGAATTTCCTCACCCTGCTCCCTGCTGTCATAATCTCAGCATGGACATCAATGCAGCCGATCCGTCTCAATACTATATTTGGGGATCCTGGCTGGTGGGCGGGGGTATTCTCTGGGCAATCCTGGGGTTTTTCCTCGCGCGCACCAAAGGCAATGGCACGTGGGGCTGCGGCTTGGGGTGCCTGCTTGGACCTCTGGGCATCCTGATCGCGATGCTCATTCCCGACTCCCGCCGCCGGTTTTAACCAGTTTTTATTGCAACTCATTCTTAAATTAAAGGTATGGTTCGTCCCCAGCTGCGCTAAAATGTGTAAAGATTACATGTTAATCGGCGGAATCTACTATTAAGCTTGGAGTTAGAAACATGCGTTACATGCTGATTGTCCTAGTGCTGCTGCTGGCTGTGCCGTTCGCGGCCCTGGCCGGCGACTGCGGCAAATGCGGCGCTAAATGCAGCCCGTGCAAGACCGCCTGCAGCCCGTGTCAGAGCGACTGCGCCTCCAAGTGCAGCCCATGCAAGCCCAAGTGCGACACCTGCAAGCCCGCCTGCGCGCCTCAGACTTGCACAAAGTGCAACACCTGCGCGCCGAATTGCGACACCTGCAAGCAGAATTCCTGCACCAAGTCCTGCGGCAAGTGCGCGGCGCAGCCGTCCTGCGATACGAGTTGCGCGATGCCCTGCGCCTGCGACGAATGGAACGCGTACTGCGGCTGCGGCATGCTGACCGGCCTGTGCATCAACCTGCAGGCGGCCTGCAACGACGGCACCGCCGCTCCGGTTTATCTCGTGCTGCGCGACAGCCGGATGAACGAACTCGCCACCATTGAACTCGGCGCACCAATCGATGGCTACTATCAAATGACTTACACCTTCGACGAGCCGCTGGATGCTACCGCTCCGACGGAAGCGCTCCTGCTCAACGATTCGGACGACACCGTCACGCTCGAGTGGCTCCAGGTGACGGGTTTAATGCAGTGCGGCAGCTTCACCTATTTTGATCACGCTTGCCCCGGCGTGGTCATCGGCCAGGGCGGCTGCCCGCGGATGGTGCTCTTTTAAGTAAGTCGCCAATGCTTTAGGTCGCTGGGCCTGGGACCCCTCGGGGGGCCAGGCCCTTTTTTTTTCGCTATTGCGACAAGCCGGCGCGGGCAGCGGTATACAATGGCCGCAGGCGAAGGCTAGAACCGACCTCCAGGTGGATTCGATGCAATACGACGAAGTACTGGCGAAAAAATGGGACACGATTATTGTCGGCGCAGGCCCTGGCGGGCTGGGCAGCGCGTTGTATACCGCACGCGCGGACCTATCTACATTGGTCTTGGATAAACAGTTTGTCGGCGGGTTGATCGCGCTGACGCATGAGGTGGAAAACTACCCCGCCATTGAGCGCGCCTCAGGCATGGAACTGGCGCAGATAATGGAGGCGCAGGTGCGTAAATTCGGCGTGGAGTTCCAGTTCAAGGAAGTGACCAGGGTTGATCCTTTAACCGGCGAACCCGGCTTTAGGCTAAGCTTGGGCGATGGTAAGCAGCTGGCAGCCTGGACCGTCGTCATCGCCAGCGGCTCGGCGCCGCGGCGCATCCCCGCTCCCGGCGAGCGGGAGTACTATGGCCGCGGAGTGAGCTACTGCGCCACCTGCGACGGTTCGTTCTTCCGCAATAAGCACATCGCGGTGATTGGCGGCGGTGAGAGCGCTTTCCAGGAGGGGTTGTTCCTGACGCAGTTCGGCAGCACTGTGACGCTGATCCACCGCCGCCAAGGCTTCCGCGCCACCGAGCTGGCGATCAAACGCGCCAGGGCTAAGGCGAACTGGCAAGAAAAGCTGGGCTACTCCGTCGAGGAGATTTACGGCGAGGCGCAAGTCACCGGGCTTAAGCTC
>CAYXMN010000207.1:0-4464 GCA_964465955.1 uncultured Planctomycetales bacterium | reverse complement strand
GGCCTGTTTTTTATTGCTAAGTAAATTGGTTAACCAATTTTTAACTTGAACTTCAGATTACCGTTGACGAGCCGATAACCATGGCATGGTTCGGATCGCTTACCTGACCTGTGCCTGCGCTTGTATTCTGGCGTGGGCAGGATTGTACCAGCCCGCCTTGGCTGGCTCACGCAGCCGCACTGAACGCCAGGCAACCACGCCGCAACGCGTATTCGTGCCAGCCGCCGCCGCACCCGCCGGCAGCAGCGCGCCGGTGCTCAGCGGACTGGATCTCTCCGCGATCGCGCCGGCCGGCGAACGCTTACGCATCATCGAGGACGAGCCGTATGTCTATGTCCTCGGCGACCGTGCTAGTGCCAAGCCGCAGGAAGTTGAAGCAGCCACTGCGCTCAGCGTCACCGCGCATCGCGCTGATGGCGGTTCCTTCGAAGCGCGCTTAGCGGTGCGCATTGCCTTCTCTGCAAGCCAGCAACAGCTGCTGCTCGCCAGCTTCGACGCGGCGGCGGACAGCGCTTATCGCGAGAGTCTGACGGACGATGAGCAGCGCGGTGAGAGCGCGTACAGCTTGAACGAGGTGCGTTCGCCGCTTGGGTTAACCCACCCGCTGGATAAGGCTAGCCCATATCGCGAATACCTAGCCTATCGCGCCGCGGTAACAAATCCCTTCGGCATTACGGCGGAAAACCTCCCCGCCACACCTTACCGCTTCGTGAGCGGCCACCTGAAGTACGTCCGCCTGTTACACGACGGCCTGGCGCTGGTAACCATCGAGTTCACGGCGCGCGATTATCCGCATAGCCTCACTTTGACCGAGAACCTCGCCCGCGCTGTGGCAAACCGCCTAGATCCCAAGTCCAGCCTTGGTGAGCGTCTGGAGTATCTCGCCTACCAGCCCGAATTCGAACCCGCTTTGCCATTCTTCGAGGGTGAGCCAATCGATCCGCGCACGGCGGACTTGGCGGAGCAGCCCGGCGAAGGGTGCGGCTTAAGCGCGCTGCCGGCCAACGGCAATCTATACCCGGAATGCACTGACGAACTCCCTCACACGCCAGCCTCACCGCAAGCCGCAACCCTGCTGGATGTGATGGGGCCGTCGCTGTATATGCCCGGCGGCTCGCGCGCCTTGGAGAGCGCGGCGCCATTCCCGGCAAATGCCGAGTGTTACAACAAGTTCGTGCAACGGTATAACATGCACCGCCAGCGCGCGACCCAGCAAGCGGCCCGCAATCCGCAGCGCTGCCAAGCGGCCGCGGCGGCGGTATATTTTCCGGCCTCTGCCTCAACGCTAGGAACAGCGTCATGCGCGGCGAGTGAGTTATGTACTGGCTCAGCTCAACTCCAACCCGCCTGCGGAATCCCGGTGCAAACCGCCGCTCAGGTGGGCGGCGGGCTGCCCCCCGAATTATTGGCGCGGCTAAAACTGGTGAGTGCGGTTGCCGGCGCAGAGCAGTCTGAAAGCGGCGATGCGGAACCAGTGCCTGATCCGTTGAAAGGCGGCGTGACTGCCATAAAACAGGCGTCTGCGGAGTAAAGCCGCCGGTTATATGCCTTGCCCAATGCCAGGCTGCGTCTCTGGACGCAGTGAGCCTTTGCGGACTAACACCGCGTCGCCAGCTTGAATCTCCATTGGGCTAGGGTGATCCACTTTCCAAAATCCGACGGGTAAGCGGTCAGTCCAAGCTTGTTCTGCCCCATCCGCATTCCAAGTGACATACAGGTTGTTGCGGGAATCCACGGTGACGCTGCCGCCGATCCCGGAAAATACTACCCAAACCGCCTCAGCGCTCTCCAGCCGGGCCGGTATTACACCGATCAGCTTGGTGCATTGCGCGGGGCGTTCGCCCTCCAAGCCATACTGACATGCTATCGGGTTGGAATACAGATAGCGCAGCTCCTGCCCCCGCGAATCCAAGTTCTCCGTGTGCAGGCTGAACGCCTCAAATCCAGGGTAGTGGGCCATGCCTTTTTCGAGGAAAAGCCCGGCGTGATGCCCGCTAGCGGCTAACACCAACCCAGCCAGGCTGCCATCCGGCGAAACCGCAATCACATTTGCTCCGAATACTTGAGCAGCTGTAAGGTTCGCCAGCCGGGCCGCCAGCGGATTCACTCCACCCGCTGAGCCGTTGTCAGATCTCGGTGACAGATAGCCATCTGCGAAGGCTGGCAGGCAGAGCGCTGGATAACCTTTAACCAACAGCAACTGCTCCGGTCGCATAGTGCGGACTCCCTCAGCCGCATGCAGCAGCAAGACCGCCTGGGATAGCGCTTTGCCCACCGGATATCCGCCGTCATTTCCGCTAGGTGAGTCCGCTGCCGTGCCTGCCTGACAACCTGGCAATCCCGCCGTGAAATCCCAACAGTGGTTCAGCACGACCGGTGCAGCGGCGTGAGCTTTAGCACTACTGCTTGAGTCGGAAGCCGCAGCTTCCGGAGATGCCCCGCCGGAATCCAGCAGCATCCGTAGCCAGCTTGCCGCCTGCGTTGGATCGCGCGATTCAGCTAGGGCTTGCAGCGCGGCTCCCGCAGGAGCTTCCGCGATGACTGTGATTCCCAACGCATCGAGAGTCGCAGATAAGTCCGAGGTCAGTAAGCCCGATGCTTGTTCCTCAGCACTGAGCAAGGCGTATTGCACTCCGGCGAAGGCGGAGAGCCGATCTAGCTCCCGCGCCTGTTCCTCCGGCGAGCCGGTCACCAGCCAGTCGGCCAAGCGCACGATGTTACCCGTCAGCTGGTGCGGGGGAGGTGCCGGCATGAAATGCTGGCCTCGAACGAAATGACTCATCGCTTCCACCACCTGGGTGGCTTGCGCTTCGACCGCAGTTGGGTCTGCGCTGCGCGTGGAGAAGGCCAGCGGCTGCAGCACCACCGAATCTCGCTGCTCCAATCCTGATAACAGCACACCGGGGAAGTAATCATCCTTGGTGGAGTCGAAGTAACTTGTGCGCAGGCGCAGCAATTCCCCCGGCTGGTAATCCTGCCCGATGTTCCAAGCTGGAGTGTAACATCGATCTAATCTGCGCGCATGTTCGTCAGCTACACCCAGCAACCAGCCCCTGTCAAGGTTAAATGCGCAGACTACGGGAAGCCAGCATTTGCCGGGATATGTTGCGGAATGCCATTGACCGTCGGCGTTGGGAACCACACCCCACGGGCCGTCCGGCTGGGGCAAAAGGCGATAGGGCAGCCACGGGCCTCTCAGCACCCAGTCGCACGCTGCCTCGGGTAATTCAAATGTGTGATCCAGCCCTCCCAACAATAACGTACGCTGCACCCGCAGCCCGCCGTTCGGCAGCCAGCGGAGTTGCAGGTTGATCGTGAGTGCATCACCTATATTAGCCTCGAAACTATGCCCAGCCGGGCCGGGTTCATCGCTGATGATCGTGAAAGCTGACTGCCCGGCCGCGGCGCGCCACGCGCGGAGGCGCCAGTTTTCCTCAGGCATATCACCGTCCAGCACGATCTCAACCCCGCTGTCACTCGCCTCGATGCTGACTGTGTACGGCGGTTGCGCTGCGGGTTCTCCGGCTTGGGTGGCGGCGCAGTTAAGCCCTTGCAGGCGCTTGAGCTCATCTTGGGCACCAGTTAGATTGTCAATCAATCCGGCATAAGTATCATATTGGTCGGGAGCTGCATTACCGGCTTGTTGCGCAATGCGCTCGCCTTTCGCAGGGCAGCCAGCCAGCACTAGCAGCATCAAAACAATCAATGGTCTCCCGCATCGCCGCATTCGGCGATTGTAGCTGATGGCATGGCGTGGAGCGCCATGACTGGACGCTTGCTACAATCCGTTTGGTGCGAAAAGTATTACTGCTGGGCTATTTCGGCGCGGGTAACTTCGGCGACGACGCCCTGCTGTGCGACTGGCTAGTACGCTGGGAGCCGTTTTTGCGCGAGCATGGCCTGCAGGCGGACGTGGTGGCGCATAGCTCGCGGTTGATCGATGGATTCACGGAGCAGCCGCGCCTTTCCCCGCTCATCGGGGAAGCTCTCACCCGTGAGGCCACGCTGAAGATTAATCCAAAGGATTACTGCGCGCTGATCGCTCCCGGTGGCAGCCTGCTGCAGGACTCAACCAGCCTGCGCAGTTTGTTGTACTACCTCTGGCTCATCCGCCGGTTTACCAGCGCGCAGCGGCCGGTATACCTCCTCAACCAGGGCCTTGGCCCTTTCAAGTCCTGGCTCGCGCGTTGGCTCACTCCGCGCCAGCTGCGCGCTTGCCGGTTCATCTCCTGCCGGGACAGCGAAAGCCTGGCCTGGGCCAGCGCACCACACCGGCTAGCGCGGCATGCTGAGCTTCACGCCTCGGCGGACCCCATCCTCGCCGCGCGCATTGCCGCCGATGCAGATTCAGTAACGGCATGGCAGCTGCCCAGCCAGTACATCTTAGTGCTCCCGCGGCCCACCGGCGACCTGCCCTCCCCCGGGGATCCAACCAATGAAGCGGAAGCATTAGCCCAGTTATTG
>CAYXMN010000206.1:0-4561 GCA_964465955.1 uncultured Planctomycetales bacterium | reverse complement strand
TCGACAACCAGCTGCGCGGGCGCAGCGGACGCCAGGGCGACCCCGGCGCCAGCCGCTTCTTCCTGTCGCTGGAAGACGACCTGATGAAAATGTACGGCGGCGACCGTGTACAGCAATTGATGGAATTCCTCAAAATCGAAGACAACGTTCCCATCGAAAGCGGCATGCTGTCCAAGAGCATTGAGAATGCCCAGAAGAAGGTGGAAGGCCACCACTTTGACATTCGTAAACACCTGCTGCAGTACGACGACGTGAATAACAAGCAGCGCCAGGTGATTTATGACGAACGCCGGCGCATCCTCGAAGGCCAGAACCTGCGCGATCAGATCATGGATTTCATCGCCACCGCCGTCCAGCGTGTGGTGGAAGGGGCCACGCTACGCCAAGGCCGGGCCACCGAGGTGGACTATGAGCACCTGGTCGCCGAAGTTAAGGCAAGCTTCCCCCTCGGAGGTTTAACTGAGGACGAGGTTTCCGGCAAACGTCCGGAGGAAATCAGCGAGCTGCTGACGGAGCGGGTGCAATCGCTCTACGAGTTGAAGGAACGCCAAATCGGCCGCGTTGTGCTCCGGCGCATGCAACCGGAAATCACCGAGGAAATGTTGGCGGAGCATGAGCTGGAGATGGGCCAGCCGCACATGCGCGAACTGGAACGCGTGTTTACTTTGCGCAGCATTGATGAGAACTGGATTGACCACCTCAACATGCTCGACCACTTGCGCAGCGGCGTGAGCCTGCGCGGCTACGGCCAGCAGGACCCGGTGGTGGTCTATGCCCAGGAAGCCTTCGATGCCTTCGAGGAGATGAAGGAGCGAATCCAGCTTGATGTAATCCGTAAGCTGTTTCTGGTGCAGGTTCGCGAGGAGCCGAAGGTTGAGCGCACAAACGTATACAACGTGCGCAGCCAGGGCCGCCTGATGCCCGGCAGTACGGATGAGCGCGGCAAACGCAACGCCGCTAAGCGCACCGGTGCGAAAATCGGGCGCAATATGAAATGCTACTGCGGCTCGGGCAAGAAGTACAAGAAATGCCACGGCGCCAGCGAGGACCATCCGCCGGAGAACTGGGAGGAGCTGTACCTGAAGGCCTATGGCGAAGCGCCGGTGGTAGAAGCGGAGTAAATGCTGCTTACGGCGCGGTTGCAGTCATGCTAGGTTGCTGCCGGTTTCGGCAAGTGGCTGCGCGCCAGGATCAATATGATATTGCCGAGGATGATGGCCACGGCGCCAAGGTAGAACAGCGGCTGGGGCACTTCGAGCAGCACGATGAAGCCGACCACGCCGGAGTAGAGCGGCTGAGCCTGGGTGAGTAGCACCACTTGGCTCACCGGCAGGTAGCTGAGCGCCAGCATGTAACAATTACGCGAGAGCAGCGGGCCAAGCAGCGCAGCGGCGATGAGCCAGGGCCAGCGATCCGCCGCGAGCTGCGGCAGGGCGCCGGTGGTGGCAAAGGCATAGCTGACGAGCAATGCCAGCATCAGCCAGGCGCGGATCGCGGTCAGACGCGCCACCGGCCAGTACTGCACGGCGATCTTGCCGCTGAACTCCGCTGCCCCAAAGCCGACAGCGCCAATCAACAAGCTGGTGAAAGCTAGAGCATCCCCGCTCAGCTCGGTCCAGCGCACGATGAGCATGCCGACCACGGTGAGTGCGAAGCCAAGCCAATGCCACCTGGTGAAGGTCTCCTTGAGCAACCAGAGCCCGAGTAGAATGGCGACCACCACCTCGATGCGCGAGAGCAGGCTGCCTGTCGCCGCGGTGCTGCGCGCTAAACCTTCCCAGAGCCCGATGATGCCGACTGTCGAGGCGACGGAATGCCCGGCCATCCAGGCGAGGCCTTTGGCCTCCAGCGGATGCTTGCCTTGCGCACTGGCGGAGCTGTGCAGCGGTTTCAACGCGCCGTAATGGATCAGCAGCCACCAGAATGTATTCAACGGCGCGATAATCAAGTACATGAAGGCGGCAAACCATGGCGCCGGCAATGGATGCTCAAGATGCAGCCCGGTGACCTCCCTGCCGACCGCCATCATCGTCCCGCCGAAGAGCGCATTTAACTGGGCGTAAAGGATGCCGGTCGTACGTGGTGAGAGCTGGCGCACTGGTCCAGGATACCAGGCGTAACGGCGATCTTGTTGAGCAATAAGGCTCCTGTTAATTCAGCGCCTATTTGCCAACACAAAAGGATGAAAAGATGGTGCTGATGATTTCGTTGCGGTCATCCTGGGCGTAAATGCCTGTGAGGGCGCGCCTGGCGCTGTACAGATCGTGGCTGACCGCGTCGAAAGGCAGGGCGCTTGTCAGCGCTTGCTGGGCAGAACGAAGGCTGTCCTGCGCAGTTATCAACTGGCTAAGCTGGCGCCGATTGAAGGATGCCAGGCTGGTATCCGCGTCGGCTCCGGCCTGGGCTCCTAGGTGCTGGCGCAACTGATCGATCCCCTGTCCCGTCAAACCAGAGACGTAAAAGGTCCCTGCGGAGGATCCAGCGGGCCATTTAGGAAGCAAATCACAACGAGTTTGAACCTGCAGGACGCGCGCCTCTGGTAAAAACTCGGGGACGCGCACCGCGCACCCATCCGCCGCGCTCACCCACAAGACATAGTCTGCCGCTTCACCCCACTGGGCGCTGCGTTCAACTCCCGCAGCTTCAATACTATCTTCAGCTATCCGGTATCCCGCCGTGTCCACCAGTGACAGCTTAAGCCCGCACAAATCCAGCGCCTCGGCGAGGTAATCCCGGGTTGTGCCCGGTTGCGGTGAAGTCAACGCGCGCTCCCGCCCGATCAAGGCGTTAAACAATGTGCTTTTACCTACGTTCGGCGGACCGAGTATTGCCACCGTGATACCTTCGCGCCAGGGTAGCAACCGCTTGGATGTCGCGATGGCTTCCGTTAGTTCAAGCTCCAACTGCTGTAGGCTCGCGAGTAGTGTGTCAGGTGTGGGTAGTGCCTCCGCCGCGATGCTTGCATCTAAATCATCCGCGGCATAATCATGGAAGGCTTCGAGCTGGGCCAGTACTTGGGTTAACTTGCCAATCCAAGCCTGGACCTGCACCGATGCCAGGCCCGCTAGGCTGTTGCCCGCAAGAACCAGTGCGCGTTCACTGCCGGCGCTAATCAATTCTTGTACCGCCTCGGCTTGCGCCAGGTCGAGCTTGCCATGAACGCTAGCGCGGAACGTAAACTCGCCGGCCTGGGCGAGCCGCGCGCCGAGTCTCATGCACTGGTCCAGCAGGAGCCTGACCAGCACAGGGCTGCCGTGCACGCTGAGTTCCGCCATATCCTCACCGGTATAGGAGTGGGGGGCGCGCCAGCAAGTCAAAACTGCAGTGTCGCTGAACTGCGCGGCGGTTGTCTTCAGATTTAAAGTGCATACATTGGCACGGCGTGGCTTGATTTGGTGCTCCTCAGCCAGGCAGCCTTGAGCGATCGTCCACGCGTCCGGCCCGCTGAGGCGTACCACCGCGATGGCCTGGCGTGCATGCGCACTAGCACATGCCGCAATCGTCCCGCTGAGGTGGTAGCCTTCCACGGCGCCAGTTTACCGCATTGCGCTGAGCTGCAACCGCCAAGCTGGAGGTTGGCCGGGGGCTATCTGGATGCTTTCGCTATCAGCCAGGCCGGGCACCCAGATTATCCGCTCGCTAGCATCGACCACGATTGTCCAGCAGGGTCGGAAGGCCTCGGGTACTTTCGCGTCGGTGAAAATGTCGCCCACCTTTTTTGTGCCTCCGTTGGGCAGGGCCAGCGCATCACCTGGCTGCCAGTTGCGGATAGCGATCGGCAGTTTCACCTGGCAAGGGATAAAGCAGTCCCACTCGGCATGTTGAACCTCCCAATGGGTGCGTTGCATAAGAAACTCCGGCCAATCGCGGATAAACTCCCAAGGATGACGGAGTCGCATGTTTCGCTGCGGCCATTCGTCTGCTGTGGCGGGCAGTAACTCAAACCGCAGCCGGCCCTGGTGTTTCGACCTGTTGGGCTGTAACTCGAAGATGACCGGGTAATCAGGCGCTTCATTAGGGAAGGTGAGTGTCACTAACTTACGCTGGTACAGGTTCAACCGCACCCCATGCAGCAAAAGATGCGCATCAGGGTTGGAGGCCCAAGTGGAAATCGCTTCATGGTCGGCGGAATTCAAAGCCGGCATACGCGGTTTAAGCTGGCGGGCCACAAACTCGGCAAGCACAGTGGGATGGTTCCAGCCATCGTTTAAGTAGTGGGTGAAATAGCGGCCACGGGGGACAGACAAGACAGGCAGCCATGGCATCAAACCGACTGCGGACAACGATTCGACCTGTAATTGTTCCACCTGCAGGTCGACAATCGCCTGTACGTCGCGTGCGATTCCGGCGAGCCGGGCAATGTGCTCACGGGCTTGCGGATTAATCCTCTTTAACTCAGGCACGATCAAATGGCGTAAACGGTTGCGTGTCAGCGAGAAATCCTGGTTTGTCTCATCTTCGCGCCAGGCTTGCCCGAGCGATTTCACATACTCCCAGACAATTTCCGGCGGCTGGTTGAGCCATGGGCGAAAGATGAGTTGTTGGTAAACCGGGGCGATGG
>CAYXMN010000205.1:0-4617 GCA_964465955.1 uncultured Planctomycetales bacterium | reverse complement strand
TTTCGCGGTGTAATCGTAGAATTCGCGTTGCGGAGTGATTTCCACCAACGGTAATGCAACCGGCTGATCAGCCGGGCCGATTACCGCAGCGGTGAGTTCGCGACCGTAAATACGCTCCTCGACCAACAAGGGATCGTAGCGTTCCGCCAGTTCCATAATCTGCCGCCAGCCAGCGTCGTTGTTTTCGACTAACGCTATCCCCACGCTGGAACCTTGGTTCACCGGTTTAGCTACTAGTCCGCGCACGCTGCCCGGCACTTCCTCGCGGCAGCCATGCTGCCCGCGGATAACCCAATAGCGCGGCGTGGGTATACCGAACTGCTCAAATAGACGTTTCGCGATGAGCTTATCCATCGCCAGCGCGCTGCCTTTGACGCCTGCCGACACATACGGCACACCAACCAGTTCCAGTAATCCTTGCCACACGCCATCTTCGCCATGGGTGCCATGCATCGTGGTAACGACGATGCCTGATTCACGGATGGCCGGCAGAAGGCTCGCCGGTTCTGAGGTGAGTGCGAGCTGATTACTGCGGTCAACCGGCAGGCGCTCGATCCCAGCCGAGCGTAAGCCATCTAGCTCAAGGCCGCTGTCTGAGACCGCGAGCAACGCAGTTTGGTAGCCGGCTGCGGATAATGCCGTATACACAGCATTGCCGCTTACTAGGGAGACTTCGCGTTCCGCACTGCCGCCGCCAGCCAGCACTGCCACTGGGCGCAAATGAAGCTGCGCGCAGGCGCGCGCGTATCGCTCGCGTAGCATTGCCACCGACAACTCAACCCTCCGGCCCCAACGGGGCATGTTAAATTATAGCATTGGAACTGTTTCATGGCATGGTAGCGCACGTTAAGGCTAAAGCATGTTAAGCGTGCAGCGATAGTATGTCGATTATGGAGGTGATGTGAAACGAGGCTTGCCGGATTAACCGCCAAATCCCTCAAGCTCATCCGACAGCCCAGCTTCGCTGACAGTCAGATCACGCACTTCAAGCTGGTCGGGATAGAACTCGATCTCATCCGGCATGCTTTCGGTAATGCGGGTGATATCCACCGCAGCTGTCTGCTCCGCCTGGCGCTGGTCGAGATTGGCCGCCAAAGTGCGGCCGATTTCAACCACGTTCCCCGCCCCAACCGTCAACACCACATCTCCCGGGCGAATGGAGTCGGAAAGGTACTCGTTGATCTGGTTGAAATCCGCCAGACATTTAAGCTTCCGCTCGTCGTAACGCCGTTTGAAGAAGCGATTGAGGTAGTCCAGCCCGATGCCCGCGATCGGCGGTTCATAAGCAGTGTAGATCGGCGCAAGGATGATTTCATCCGCCGCCATAAAGGCAGGCGGGAACTGCTGCGCGAGTTCCTTGGAGCGGGTGTAGCGGTGCGGCTGGAAGATGACGCGGACGCGGCGGCCGTTATAGACCTCGCGCACGCCCGACAACAACGCATGCACCTCGCTCGGATGGTGGGCGTAATCGTCAATCACCACGAAGTCGCGGTCCTCATAGAGCTTGTCGTATCTCCGCACAACGCCCGGAAAGTTATCCAGCGCGAAGGAGACGTTGTTGAACGTCAGCCCCAGCTCGCAACTTATTGCTATGGTGCACAGCGCGTTTTGGATGCTGTGATCGCCCGGAACGGGCAGGCTCACCTCCCCCAGCGGACCGCGATCCTTATGGTGCGCCTCGAACTGCATCCGGCCGTCGCCTTCCAGGCGCCGCCCTTGCGCCTGGTAGTCCGCATCAGGATGGAAGCCGTAAGTGATGACTTTGCCAGTCAGCTTGCTGAGGATAGAGCGAATATTATCGTCATCCAGGCATACCACTGAAAAGCCGCGGCGTCCTGGGCTGTTAAGAAACTTGATAAAGCTGTTTTTTAAGTTGGCCAGTGAACCATGGAACGTCAGATGGTCACAATCAATGTTGGTCACCACGGCAACGGTAGGGGTGAACTCCAGAATAGAGTTGTTGCTTTCGTCGCCCTCGCAGATAAAAAAATCCGTCTCGCCCTTGCGCGAGCTGCGAATTGCGGGATGTTTGCACGCCGCGCCCAGCACCACCCATGGATCGCGCTGCGAAGCGTAGAACGCTGTGGCGACCATGCTGGAAGTTGTGGACTTGCCATGGCTTCCCGAAATGATAATGCTCTGCTTGCGCTCGGTGAGATAAGCCAACAGCTCGATGCGGGTTAGCAGCGGCATACCGTGCTGTTTGGCGTAGACAATCTCGGGGTTGTCCTCAGGTATCGCCGTGCTAGTCACGATGAGATCCGCCATGCGCACATAGCGCTCGTCATGACCAATCCAAATCGTCGCGCCTGCTTCGCGCAAGCCTTTGGTAGTATTGGTCTCTTGACGATCTGACCCTGTTACTTCGTAGCCCATCTGGAGCATGAGGTAGGCGAGCGCACTGACGCCCGAACCACCTGCACCGACGAAGTGAATGCGTTTATATGATCTCTTGAGCACGAGCTGAGGCCGCTATTATATCGAAAAACCGTGAAACGTAAACCGTCTCATGTATTATTCCGGCGTGAAAGCTTGAAGTCGAACTTGGGCAGCTGGGACGGTTGGACTGGGATGCTATACTCAAGTTGTGCATTATCAAGCCACCCGGTTCAAACCCAGGATTTGGCGCAGGCTGTTAACCCTATCTTTATTCAGTGCTTTAATCCCCGTGGGGTTGCTGTGCCTGCTATGGATGATTTCTAACGCAAGCGGAAGTGACAGTACCGCTCTGGAAGCTGCGCAATTCGATTCCGCTCTAGATATTCAACTCGACACGGCAGTCGGCGCTCAAGCTCAACGCGTCAATGCGGTGCTGGGTGAGGCAGAAGCCGGCGTATTGCAAATGCAAGCGCTGGCCGAGCAAGTGTTAAGCATGCCTGATGTGTTCGCGGGTGAGTTGCCGGATTCCATCCCATTCCTGCATCCAGCCCCGGCGCCTGCCAACGGTGATGAAACTGCGCAGGAGCAGGAAGGCACCTCTGCCGAAGCCAGCACACCACCTCCTGTTGTGGAAGAGCACCCGCTGGATAATCCGGTGTACTATGTGGTGGGCGATGGCGGCGCATTGCGCAAACAGATTGACGATGGTCACTCCGCCGTTTTCATGATGGCGCGCCCGATGGGCGCAGCCTTTACCCGGCACGATGCGCAGCGGCTGTTCGCCAGCGCGGCGCTTGATCCACTCCTGGCGAATGCCGCCGCCTTCGGGGGGCCTGGCGCTCAAGCTTACATGGTAACCAGCGACAGCCTCTTGCGAACCTACCCGTATATCGATCTTCACCAAATCGAAGATGACAAAGACCTGACCGGGTTGCCGTTCTATGCCTGGAGCAAGCCCAAGGCGAATGCGCGCGGAATTGTCTGGGCCGGGCCGTATTTAAGCCGCTTCAGCAGCACATGGGTGGTCTGCTGCATGGCTGAGGTGAATGTCGGCGGGAAAATACTCGGCGTTACCGGAGTTGAACTGCCGCTGGCCAGCTTCAAGGAACGGCTGCTCAGCTTTTCACTAGGCCGGAACAGCACGGCTTGGCTCATGGATGATGCTGGCTTAGTCATTGCGTGCCAGGAGCAAGCCCCAACCGTACTCGGCCTTGCGGCGCTCGCGGATGCGGGACTGCCTGATGATAAAAACCCAGGTGAAAACATCAAATCCGCGGCAACTCTGACTCAGGAGTTTAGCCCGGAAGTGTATGGCCAATTGGAGCAAGCCGCTTCTGTCGCCGCTGGGACCACCTCGCACAAGGAAGGCATACTGCTAAGGTCGGCGAAGGTTGAAACGACCGGATGGAAGCTGTGCGGACGGATATCGGCTACATTGCTTGCGGAAGCCTACACCCAGGAAACGTCAGGCGACAGCCAGATGAGGCGCATGCTGATCTGGATTGCCGGAGTTCTGGCCATTGCGGTGTTGATCGCCTTTGGGATGAGCTGGCTGGAAGCCCGCCGCATCAGCCAACCGTTGGCGATTCTGACCCAGCAGGTGCGCCAGGCGGCCATCTCGCAAAACACGACGTCAGTGGTGATCGCGGACGACAGCGAGGTTGGCGCGCTAGCGCAGGCGGTTCAAGAACTAGTTGATCTGATGCCAGGCGAAGGCGAAGTTAACCCGCCACTGGCGCCACCGCCGCAACCTCGAACTTTTATCATGCAATCTGAAAACGATCACAGCGAAGAGTAACCTGTTCCAGCAGTTTTGACGCTTGCCGGCCGTCGGCACTGTAAAATGCTCGCGAATGCCACGATCCACGATCATCGTCCATGGAGGTGCGGGAACCATCCGCGATGATGTTTGGCGCCAATTCCTGGAAGGCGCCCAGCAAGCGGCGCGGGTTGGGCAGACCGTGCTTGACCAAGGTCTGAGCGCACTGGATGCGGCGGTTGCCGCCGTGCTGTATATGGAGCATCACGAGCTGTTTAACGCTGGAGTGGGTAGTAATCTGGATCGGGACGGCGGGATTGAGTGCGACGCGTTCGTGATGACTGACAGCTACGGCATCGGCGCTGTGGCCGGCGTCAGCGGGGTACGCAATCCGGTTTTGCTGGCGCGCGCCGTGATGGAGCACACCCCGCACCATTTGCTGGTTGCCGACGGAGCGGTGCGCTTTGCCCGTGAGCGAG
>CAYXMN010000204.1:2566-4633 GCA_964465955.1 uncultured Planctomycetales bacterium | reverse complement strand
CATTGTCGGCCGACACGGTCTTGTGTAGTGATGCTCAGAACAACCTAGTCCTGCTCAGCCTGCCTGGCGGAGAGCGCAAGCCTTGGCCCGGCAAGTGGGATGCCCAGGCGGCGGGTTGGAGCGACGATGGTCATATCGCCACGCTCAGCGTCAGTCCGGACGGCCAGTGGATTAGTTACTGCATCGGGGTGGGCTTGCCTGACAAATACGATCTGCAATATGAAGGCATGCGAAGCGCGTTGGCGGTGGTGCTCGCGCGCGCGGATGGCAGCAAGGCCAACTGCGTGGCGTTAAGCATCGAAGTCGGCGGCGGACCGGAGTTTGACTTCACCCAGGATAGCGCGCGGCTCATTGGTTCGCCGTTCTTGCCCTGCCCGCCCACGCCGGAAGAATACGCAGACTACCTCAACGCTAATCCGGAATCGCGCCTGTTACCGGAGTTCAACTACATCGATACGGCTACCGGCATGCCGGGCTCGATTCCAGATTTGGATGTTGGTGACGGCTTCTGGAAGTGCCCATACAGTGACAACTATCGCATTGAGAATAACTGGTACGCCGAGCATAACTTTTCCAGCTTTGCCACTGGCGGGCGGATTGGCAGTTATACGACACCCGGAGAAATCGATTGCCGCGTGTATGGCTGGGTGCTGCCTGATGCGCTCCTCCTTGAAGTAGATACGCAGACTGGCCTACTGTATACGTCCGGTAAGTTTACCCCCGCACCTTGGAACGGGCTGCAAATCCTTTGCTGGCTGCCTGATGGCAGTTATCTGCTCCGCGCGAATGCGAGCGGTCCGCTACAACATGCGCGTATGGATTGGGCCACCTGGGCGATAGAGGACGCACGGCCTGTCAGTGGGTTTCCAGAGCTTGAATGGCCGCAACTGATCCCACTACTAGACAGCGGCGGTGTGTTAATAAAGGAATACGGCCCGAGCGGATTGCACCTGCTGACCTTTGAATAATCCAACGAGGCCAAAATTTACACGGGAAACAAGATCCAGCTGTTATTCCAGCACGCTGTTCGTGAAGTCCTTTACCAATGTATGCACTCCGGTGCCGCGCAGCACTTCCACCAGCCGCCCCGGCACGCTGATGTCGAACACGATGATCGGCAGGTTGTTGTCACGGCACATCACGAACGCGGGCCCGTCCAACACCTTGAGCCGCCGTTCAATCGCATCCTGGAACGTAAGCTGCAGATAGCGCTTGGCGGTGAAATCCTTCTCGGGATCAGCAGTGTAGACGCCGTCCACCCGCGTCGCCTTGATCAGGACTTCCGCACCGATCTCGCAGGCGCGCAGGGCTGCGGCGGTATCGGTGCTGAAGTACGGATTACCCGTGCCGCCCGCGAAAATCACGACGCGTCCTTTTTCGAGATGGCGCACCGCGCGGCGGCGGATATACGGCTCGGCGACCTGTTCCATCTTGATCGCGCTTTGCAGCCGCGTATAGACGCCTTGGCCTTCCAGCGCTTCCTGCAAGGCCAGGCCGTTGATCACTGTCGCCAGCATGCCCATATAGTCCGCGGTCGCGCGCTCCGCGCCGGCCGCCGCCAAGTCGGTGCCGCGCACAATATTGCCGCCGCCGACGACAAGCGCGACTTGCACCCCGGCGGAGACAAGCTGCTTGACTTCGGTTGCGTAGTGGCGCAACTGCTCGCGGCAGATGCCAGCTTCCTGGGAGCCCTTGAGGGACTCGCCTGACATTTTAAGGAGAACCCGGCGGTAGCGCATGGGCAAAATGCTAGCACCCGCCTAGCTCCATAGCAAACAGCCCGGCTGGTGCCGGGCCGGTTTCCTTATCTGATAGTTGTCAGCGAGTCGCACTCCGTTGCGGGCTAGCCGTCGAGCCACTCATTGCCTTCATCACGAATCCCATCGCCTTCAGGCGTGCTGGACTCGTTTGAGCTGTTCTCGGCATGCTGCTGCCGCGCCGGGGCTGCGTCAGCCTCACCGTGCGCGGGGTTCTCGGCGTGGTAAATCCCCCGCTGCGCCTCAAGCTGCGCTTGGCGGCGCAGTACATCGTCACGATACTCCTCTGGAATGTCATGCGGATCCGCGC
>CAYXMN010000204.1:0-2556 GCA_964465955.1 uncultured Planctomycetales bacterium | reverse complement strand
ACGGTTCATATCCGTCCAAGCCGACCGCTTCACCGGGAACGCCCCACATCGGGCCGTAAACCTGATCCGGGTTAGCACCGGCGTCCATGCCGTGCATCGGGTAATCAGGGTAGTAGATCCTTTCCTGCGTCGTCGAACCGTCTTCGCTGACCACATTGCGATATATCGGCTCGCTGGCGCGCAAGGTCCGTTCTGCCACATCACGGGAATCACTCTCGCCGTTGAAGTCTGCCCAAGCGCGCTCCCACTCTTCCCAACCGTCGTCGTCGGCCCAGGCCGCCGCGCCCCACACCAACACCAAGGATAACGCAACCAACAGCACCTTGCTCATCTTTGCCTCCGAACACCCGATACGGGCTTGATACTGAGCCGCCTGCCGGATTCCTTTACATTCAGGAATGCTAACACATCGCCCGCATCGCCGCAACCACCGACCAGCAACACTGGTTCAGCTGACCTGGGTCAGCAGATAATCCGCGGCTGCCTTGATCTTTGCTAGAAATACGGATTGATCGAACTGGCGCGCCCGGCGGCGGCAAGCTTCCGGATCGAAACGCGACGCCAGCAACCGGTCAATGGCGGCGTCTAGCACCGGCGGAACCTGTTCCGCAAAGTGCACCCCCGTTTCACTGTCCAGCACTGTCTCCGCCGCGCCACCGTAACCTAGCGCGATCACCGGCCTCCCGCAGGCCATACACTCCACCGGTGTCAGTCCGAAGTCTTCCTCGGCGGTGAATATCAACGCTCGGCAGTTCTGGTATAGAATCCGCAGTTCCTCATCGCTAACCCCGCCCAAGAATTCGATGTTTTTATGCGCCATGCGCTTCAGTTTGGCTTCCTGCGGCCCTTCACCCACAACGAGCAGCTTTTCCTCCCGGTAGTTGAATGTCTCTACCACCAAATCCACGCGCTTATACGGGACAAACCGGCTCACCACCAAGAAGTAGTCGTTCATGCCTGCTGGATCGGGTTTAAAGAATTCGGTATCCACCGGCGGATAAACCACCGGCGCTTCGCGGCCATACAAATGGCGGATGCGCTGGCGCACTGTGTCGCTGATGGCGAGCATCTTATCCACGCGTTGCGCGGCGGCGTAATCCCATTGGCGCAGGTAGTGGGCGGTCAGACGGAACACGCGCTCAGCCAGCGGGCTGAGTTTCGTATGCTCCAGATAGGTATGGTACAGGTCCCAAATGTAGCGAATCGGGGTGTAGCAATAGCACAAATGCCGCTGGCGGGCGTGGGTCAGCACGCCTTTGGCTACGGCGTGACTGGAGCTGAGCACCAGGTCGAACCGGCGCAGGTCAAATTGCTCGATGGCGTACGGCATGGCAGGCAGGAAGCGTTGCCAGTTACTCGTTGCCCCAGGCAGATGCTGAAGGTGGCTCGTGATAATCTGAGCGTCTTCCAGCTCCGGCGGCGTGTTAGCTTTATCATGAACTAGCGTATAGATCGGTGCAGTGGGGAAGAGTTGATGCAACAGAATCAGGCAGCGCTCAGCGCCGCCGAAGGTGGTCAGCCAGTCATGGACCAGCGCGACTCTAGGTTGGCCTGCCATCCTGATTCACCTTAAAATGCACCACGCCAGGCACTTGCCCGACAGGAAGGTACGGTATATAAGCGCTGTTGCCCGAGAACTGGAACTCCACCGGCTGCGGCGCTTGGTTCAGTAGTATATACCTATACTCCGGGGTTAGGCCCAGATGCACAAGGTTCATCGTGACCAAGGTCGGGTACTTGGCCTCGGAATTCAACCAATACACCAGGCGGTACTCTTCCTCTTCCGGCGCGTAGAACCAAAATGAGTAAATCGGGACGTTACGCACCCGGAATTCGGTGATGGCATCCGCGCCGGGCACGTCCATCAGTTCAGCCGCCATCAGCATGTCCATGGCATCCGGACGCTGGTAGAGCCAGCCTACTACGCTAAAGTCCGGAGATATGTGGTACGCCCCATTAATACAATGGTTCAGGGCTTGCAGCGTAAAGTAACTCGCTTTAGGGTTGCCCGTGACATCCAACAGCCCGCAGCACATCGCCGGGATCTCAGACTTCGGATCAGTGTCCTGAATCGAAGCGATGATAATGCGATCCACTCCGAGCCAGCCAAGGTACAGCGAACCACGGGCATACATCGCCGCTTGCGTCACTTGATCGACGCCGGTCGCGTTATAGCAGGTTGAAACACCGAAGGAAGTCACCCACGCCTGCTTCCCGCGGGCATGCAGCCAGGCGGTGGCTTGTTCCATGTACGGCAGGCTATGCTCGGTCCGGCGGTAGGAGTAGCCTTCCACGCCTTGCTCAGTCGGAAACAGGTTAAAAGCAAAGATATCGATGGTGTTCAGCGCGCCTTGGGCTTCCAGCAACTGCAAGTACGTCAAATCCACCCCGCGGATCCCGCCGCTAACGATCACGGCGTTCGCGTCGGCCTGTTTAACGGCGTTGCGCACCGGCAGCATGAGATCCGTATAGGATTGGCTGGAGAGCCCGATTGAGTAGTTGATGTTATCCAGGAGCTGGTAGTAGGTGAGCGAAGGTCCATAGCGTGTGGCGAAC
>CAYXMN010000203.1:0-4640 GCA_964465955.1 uncultured Planctomycetales bacterium | reverse complement strand
CAGATCTATCCGGAGCCTGGAGCGCAGCTTGAGTTCATGCTAAAACGCCTGGGAGAGCTGCAGGAACAGCCGTTTTTGCGGCTGGCGGCAGCCTTTAGCACGCAAAGCTCCAGCCTGCCTGCGGGCCTGCGCGACGCCACTGCCGCGCTGGTAAGTGAGATCTCCAGTTTTCTTCGCGGACGGTTGAAGCTGCTGAAGCGGCAGGGCAGCACCGGCCAGACCTATAAAGCGCGGGAGCTGGCCGCATGCCTGACCGCCGTGTTGCTAGGCGGAGAAATCCTGGCCGGCGCGGGCCTCGACTTCACTGGCCGAGACATGCTGGAACTGACGCTCGATTTATTGCGCGGCGGACACACCCTCAGCGGAGAAACCGATCCGGCAAGCGAACCCCCGGCTGAGTAGAACCAGATCGTGCCTGAAGCAGAGGGCTAGGCAGAAACCGCTGGCGGCGCCAGGGTTCTAATACAGAACGTATACTTTCACTTCGCGCCGGCCCCAGGCATAGCATTCATCCACAGTTTGGAAGCCGACATCGATACGCGAGCCGTCAATCGCCCCGCCGCGGTCCCCCGCCACGGCATAGCCGTAACCTTCGATAAACAGCCGCGATCCCAGCGGAATCACATTGGGATCCACCGCCACGACGCCGTAGCCCGCCACATACCCCGCCGAGGTAAAGCCGCTGGCGAAGGGGCCGCAACTTTGCGGACCTGGTTCATAGGCGGTAGAGTTCATCGTGAGCTCTTGCTTCCAGCGCGCGGGGGCGGGATGGTGCGAACCCGGCTTGGCGCGGTTGGCGAGGATCTGCTCCACACTCGGCCCGTCGCGCTGCCCAAGCTCGGTGTAATACACCACCACTTTCGGCTGCATCGGGCGCAGGACTTCTTCAGTCTCGCGCCGCCCCACCTCATGGCCGTTGTAGTAGAAGATCGTCAGCGTAACCTCGGCAATTCCGGGCACGCCGTTGGCGAGCGTTTCCACATGCGGCTGCCCGGACCCCCAGCTCTCGTCCATTTCCGTTTCCACCGGAATGGGCCGGCGCGCCACGCCGCGTGTTACGGTCAGGCCGGCGAGGAACACGCTCATGCCATCGCGTAATGCTGAATCCAGCGGCGGATCAATCACCGCCTCCGGCGGCAATGTGATGGACAGCTCGTTCAGGAAACCTTCGACTGTTGTAGCGTTGGAGTCGAGTGGAATCACCTCGTTGGCAAGGTGCGCGGAGATCCGTTTTGGCTCATCTTGCGCGCGCGCAACTGATGCCAGCCACAACAAGCTTAAGCCTGCGGCAACCAAGTACCAGACCGGGCGTAGCCTCGCCAGGTTCTTCCACCTCCCGCTAAATACATTATCAGCGTATCAAATTACTCGGGAGGGGGCAATTTCGACTTAAACAGCAAGTTTTAATTCGGAAATACCGATAAAACCCACTGCATTCCAAAACTGTTGATTAATCTCCCTTGAGCCACGCCGCGAACTTGGCCAGCACCTCAGGCGTGAAGCTGTGCCCGCCTTCATACTCGAAGTAGGAAACCGGCAGCCCTGCCTCACTCAGCCTCGCCTGCGTGAGAGAAGCAACGGTGAGCGAGATCGCTTCGTCGGTCGGGCTGTGGGCAATGAACACCCGCTCATCCTTCGCCGCGGCGAGTTCCTCGTCACTGACCCAATCCGGCGGCAGCACCGTACCGATCCCCGCCACACCTTCGAAGAGGTCAGGGTGCGTCAGCGCGATGGCGTATGCCAGCATGCCGCCCTGGGAAAACCCAAGCAGGTAGGTAGCGCTGGTGGGATGCGTTTGCCACAAGCCTTGGGCTGTCGCGAGGACATATTCCTGCGACCAGGCCGCTGCTTCATTCCAGCGCTCCGTCTCGAGATCCTCTTTGGGCAGCCAGCTCGCGCCGCCGCCCTCGACCGGCGGGATGGCGTACGGCGCTTGCGGCACGGCAAGGATGAACTGCGGGTTGTCCAACGCGTACCACAGCGTCGCGAAACGGTCGAGGTCGGAGCCGAAGCCGTGCAGGCCGATCACCAGCGGGTAAACGCGCGCCGGATCGTAGTCCGCGGGCAACAGCACCCGGCAGGGGAAGTAAACCTGCGCGGGAATGTAGGCGGTGTTGGCGGACACCTGCAGCAGCGCCTCGATTGCTTGCGGGTCCTGCACCTGGACCTCCTGGCCCCACGCGATCTGCGTAGAAATGCTTAGCGCTCCAGCCATTAACATGACGAACCAGACTTGTCTCATCTTTACCTCCCAGAATCCCACGTCCTTCCAGACCAGCGTAAACTCGCCAGGTTCACAAATATGACGCGATTTTGAGATTGACCTTAACATTCCATCTGGCACAATATACGGCTGGCAACCAAACCCTGAGTCCATCCGAGGCTTCCATGCGCAAGATCGTTGAGTGCGTGCCGAACATCAGCAACGGCCGCGACCCTGAGGTGTATAACACCGTCGCCCACGTCGTGGACGAGGTGCCGGGCTGCAAGCTGCTCGACATCGACCCCGGCTATGACACCAACCGCACCGTGATCACCTTCGCCGGCGAGCCGTCCGCCGTGATGGAGGCCGCGTTCCGCGTGGTGAGGCGCGCGGGCGAGCTGATCGACATGCGCCGCCAAACCGGCACGCACCCGCGCCACGGCGCCACCGACGTCTGCCCATTCGTGCCCATCAGCGGCGTGACCATGGAGGACTGCGCGGAGTATGCGCGCCAAACCGGCAGGCGCATCGGCGAGGAGCTGGGCATCCCCGTCTGGCTCTACGAGCACGCCGCCAGCAAGCCGGAGTGGAAGAACCTCGCGACGGTGCGCAAAGGCGAGTATGAGGCGCTTTCGAACAAGCTGGGCCGGCCGGAGTGGCAGCCCGACTTCGGCCCCAACGCGTGGAACGACCACGTGGCGCGCACGGGCGTCTGCACCGTCGGCGCGCGCAAGTGCCTGGTGGCTTACAACATCAACTTCAACACGCGCAACGTGGAAGTGGTCAACGACATCGCGCTGGAGATCCGCGAGTCCGGCCGCACCGGGCGCGACAGCCGCGGCAAGTTCCTCACCGACGAGGAGGGCGAGCCCGTGCAGCAGCCCGGCATCTTCAAGTTCTGCAAGGCGATGGGCTGGTACATCGACGACTTTGAGTGCGCCCAGCTCACGATGAACCTCACCGACTGGGAAACCACCGCGCCGCACATCGTGTTTGACAAGGTGCAAGAGCTGGCGCGCGAGCGCGGGCTGATGGTGACGGGCTCCGAGCTGGTGGGCCTGATCCCGCTGGGGGCGCTGCGCGCGGCGGGCCAGTACTTCCTGGACAAGCAGCGCATCTACGGCCACCCCGTGTCGTGCAGCGGCGTGAGCGAGGCAGAGCTGATCCGCGTCGCGGTCAAGAGCCTCGGCTTGGACGAGCTTAAGCCCTTCGACGCCAAGCAGGCGGTCATCGAGTACGCGGTGGACGAATCCGTGCGCCCGTTGGCCAGCCTGACGGTGGCGGGCTTCGTGGACGAGCTGGCGAGCCTGTCCCCCGCGCCGGGCGGCGGCTCCGTGGCCGCGCTGGCGGGCGCGCTGGCGGCGGGCCTAGGCGGGATGGTGGCCGCGCTGACCGTGGGCAAGAAGGGCTACCGCAACAAGCCCAAGCTGATGGTGGAAATGAACGCTCTGGCGGCGGAGGCGCACGCGCTCAAGGACAGCTTCCTGCGCGCGCTGGATGACGACACGGCGGCGTTCAACGAGCTGTTCGCCTGCTTTGGCATGCCCAAGGACACTGAGGAGCAGCAGGCCGCCCGCGCCAAGGCGATCCAGGAGAAGACCAAGCTGTGCATCGAGGTGCCGCTCGCTGTGCTCAAGCTGGCCCCGCGCGCGCTGGAGATCTGCCTCGCGATGGCCCAGCGCGGCAACCAGAACAGCCTGAGCGACGCGGGCGTGGGCGGCTTGATGGCGCTGGCCTGCGCCCAGGGCACGTACTACAACGTGCTGATCAACCTGGGCAGTATCACCGACGCGGACTATGCCAAGCGCACGCGCGCGGACGCCGAAGCGGCCATCGCCAAGGCGCGCGAACTGGCGGCGCAGGTGCAGGACATGGTGGCGGGCAAACTGGCGGGGTAGGCGCAGCTGTGCCCCCTGCACGCATTATCCAACAACCGGTCGCGGACCGGGGGTTGACGCTCGCGCAGGCCGCCGCAGCGTGCTGCGCGGCTGGGCGAGGCTGCCTGCTTGGCCGCCGGTGATCTACAAATTCTCGACGATGTAAAACTTTCCGTCCATGCAGCCGAAATAGACAGAGCCATCATCACCTAACACCGGGGTGCAGTGAATCTCCCCATCAGTCCAAACTTCCCATTGGTTCGGCCAACCCCAATTTACTACACATTCCTCGATACTTCCGACCAGATGGTTATTCGCCACATCTACGGAGTCTGACTGGTAAGTCGTGTTAGGGAAACCTGAGCCTGAAGTTATTTCTATTCCAGTGTCTTTGTTGAGCGTAACCCAGTTATAGAGCATCCTTGCGTATACATGGCCACTGGGCACAAAGATCATTGAATAAACTGGTTCATGGCAGTCATACGTCCAGCGGATCGTGCCGCTCGGATTGATTGCGTGGACTATGCCTGACTCAGAGTGGCAATAAATCGTATAGTCTG
>CAYXMN010000202.1:2868-4704 GCA_964465955.1 uncultured Planctomycetales bacterium | reverse complement strand
GGACAGCGTTTCCATCGCCTTCGAAAAGTGGCTAAACAATTCACCACTCCGCACATCGCAAACGATGGCGATATCGACCGCGGCGGCCGGCGTTTGCCGGTAAAGCTGGATGAATGTCTCAATCAGACTCGGTGGCAGGTTATCGATGCAGCAAAAGCCCAAGTCCTCGAAGCAGCGTAATGCGGTGCTTTTACCGGCCCCTGACATGCCAGTAATGATAACCAGGCGAGGTTGCAGCGCATCCATTGCACCATTATACCTAGCAGCTTGATTAGTCCGGCGCAGGCTAGATGCTTCTTCCACATTCACTGCGGTGAAACAGCCAGGCGTATCGGTTGAACCGGAAATGTACTTGACGTTAGCGGGGTGCATGTGGATAATCTGGGTGGCGGCCATCTGGATTGGGCTTTGGTTAGAGCTAGCGGATGGTCTTAAAAAATTGCTTATCCCCTTACTGTCCCCCCCTTGGAGGCCGGTGAAAATCGGCCTCCTTATTTTTTTCTTCGACCAAGTTCGCTTAATGCGCTGCGTTCTGTTCAGTACCCATATGGCTTTCTGCTCCTCCTAGGTTGCTCTTGTCGGACAAATCCGGAGACTGCCCCTTACCATGACGAATTCTCGGCCAGTAGATGTCAAAATCGAAGCCGATACTGTTGAGTTCATCATGGCATGAAATACAAGAGCTTTCATCAGCAGTAACGGGGAGTAATCCGCTGGCATTCCGCCCGTTTTCCGTCGCATCGGGTGGTGCGGTTTCGCCGGACATCATTAGTGCATGATACTCACCTGGCCCGTGGCAGTTTTCGCATTTCACGCCTTGAGTTTCAGGTGCTTTTTCAAACACGTTAAACCCACCCCGGTCTGGGGTGTCGTAGCCAACGACATGGCAGGGCAGGCAGGCGGCGCTCCGGTGCTGATCCTTGGCGACCAATGTTTCGTAGGCATGGATGTGCTGGGTCTCCTGCAGCATTAGGGCAATATCGCTGTGGCACATGGTGCATTGCGTCTGGCCGATGTACCATGGGTGCGGGCCGCTATAGCTGACTTTTTCCTGGGCCAGCCGGTTTGCTTCAGCTTCCAGCAGCGGCTGGGTCGCATTGATGATCGCCAGGGCTTCCTCTGTCGGTTTCAACTCTTCTTGGAGTTGTAACTGGTCGGCTTTCGAGCTGGAAAACTGCCCCTGGGCATCAAATTTGACCGCCAGCCGCACTACATCCCGCGATTTTCTAAAGGGCGGATCGGCATACACCGGTAAGGCGCCGGCTTTATCTTGCGGCGGGGTATAGCGCTCGAAACCGATTATCGCACCGAGGCCTGGGATCACATTGATTTCCGCAGGCCGGGCACTGCCCTGCACGCCGTCTGCCACGGTCACAATCCAGAAGTCCGCTTCAGCTTGGTGCTGATCGAGGACTGCTTGGACAGCCTTGGCTGACTCGATCACCTCAAAGCCAAGCTCCATGTTCAAGGAACGCACGTAGGTTTGATCAATGACATGGATTATGCCGGTGCGGTAGCCGTTAGCACTTGTCGCGATGCGGTACGGCTTTAGCAACGCATTTAACTTGGCGCTGAAGTCCTCGCCCTCTTTGGGTGCGACAAAAGTCAGGTTTGCCGCGGTATAGGGGAGTTCGTAAGCGCTCAACAACTCCAGCAGCTGTTCCTGACGGCACTTCAATTCTTTGAATCCTAACCCAACGCTTGCGTATGGCAGCGTCGACATAATTTGCATAATCGCTTTGGACTCAATCATTTTCACCGTGCTGGCGCTATCGATCATGTTGCCCAGGTCGACCAACACTACGGCATGGCCGAGGCCCTGGTCGGTGGCTTGAG
>CAYXMN010000202.1:0-2858 GCA_964465955.1 uncultured Planctomycetales bacterium | reverse complement strand
CCCTCCAGCAAATCCTGTCACATGCCCAAAACCATACATCATCCGCGCCATCCGGCCCGCGCCGCCGAATTGACCAGCGGTGCAGCCGCAGTTCTTCAAGTAGCCATCAGTGTTGCCCGAGATCAACACCGTGAGCCTGCCAACCGTGTTTTTCGGGGAACCGCCGCATGATGCGGACAATAATATCGTGATTAAGATCACGAATATGCAATTGAATGCCCACCTAACCACATGCACGCTCATATCTGCTCCAGACGTCAGAGAATTACCGGGAGTTCAGCGCCGATCGAGACGCCGCGTAAGGTGACCTTTGCCTGTAAAGCTACGATTTCCACACCAGCATTCGCGGCGGCGCGTAAGGCTTTGCCGTATGCTGGATCGATATCATCAGCCGGGCTGAAGCTGTCGCAATCCGCGCGCTGTATGAAATACAGTTGCACAGCGCGGCTCCCCAGTTTAACCGCCCGAACCAGCTCCGTTAAATGCTTAGCCCCACGGGCTGTCACCGCATCGGGGAATTGCGCCACACGTCCGCGCGCCAACGTCGTGCTCTTCACTTCAACCCAGCAGCGGCCCAGCATGTCTTGCTCCTCAACGCGGCAGCATAAGTCGAACCGCGTACCGGGAGTGAAAGGCATCTCTCGAATGTATTCACGGTAGCCTGCCAGCGTGGCGATCCGCTGTTTGGCAGCGGCCTCGGCGACCACTTGGTTGGGTACACCGGTGTTGATGCAAACTAGCGAGCGGCCAGGCTTAACCATTTCCCACTGCCATGGGTAATTGCGCTGAGCGCTGGGCGAATAAGACAGCCAGACGGGTTTGCCGGGGATCGCGCAAGACAATAAGCTGCCTGTGTTGGGGGAGAATGCAGTCACCACTTCGCCGGATTCCAAAGCGACATCCGCTAGGAACCGTTTGTATCGGCGGATTAAAGTGCCACGCGTAAGCTCCGGCCAGCGCATGCCCATATTATACGGTTTGAAGGGTGATGCCAGAGGCGATTACACCGCGCTTGCCGCAAGCAGGTGCATCTCAAGCCGTGGCAGCACAGATGCTAGCCGCTTGTCCCAAGTCGCTTCCTTGGTAATCCGCCAATACCCGCGCTGGGCAATGGGCAAGCGCTCGTGTTCGTGGTCGAGGTAATACCGCACGAGGCTGATTAATTCTTCCGTGCCGCTGAAGGTCGCTACCTCGCGATCAGGATCGGCAATCGTTGAAAGCGCCGGACGCTTGTAGGTCAGCACGAACGCCTTCGCGGCCAACGCGTCCAGCACACGTCCGCTGATGTAGTCTGGCAGTTTAGTGTGGTCATGCGGCAGGTCCAGCACAATCTTGCTGGCGTTGTAGATCGTGTTGAGCCCGTCCAAGGGGGGCACAGCATTGCGCCAGTACTTTGCCAGCACCTCGGACTTGTTCCAGCGATCGTCGCCGTAAATCGCCAACTTAACGCCCGCTTCGACCAAAGCTGAGAGCATCTCCTCGCGCTGTGTTGTCCAGCGGCCGGCGAAGCTTACATCGAAACCTTCAGCGAGCCAGCCGTCTTGCAGACGCAGAGGGAAAGCAGGATTTTCAGGGACTGCATCAGCGGGAAAGAACACACGCAGGTTTGTTCCTGGTAATATCGTAACGATACGCGAGAAACCTTCGCCTTCATATTCTTTGGCAAGCTGGGCCGAAGTACATGCAATGTAAGTGTGTTTCCAATCCTTTGCCCCGACCTCATGCAAGCGTTTGACAGTGGCTGTATCACGAACATGCATCAAAATAATGGATGGGATTCCGCATTCTTCGGCTAGGTGATGAGTCTCACCCTTTTGGCTGTCCTCCATCACGATACCCAGACCGGTGCTGAAAGCGAAATCGATGTTGTATTTTTTAAATAGGTCGCGCAAGTAAAATTGGAACAGCTCATAACAGCCATGCCGGCGGTAACGCATTTCGCGGTACATTTCCACGATCGCCAGCATATCCATCACAACCGGGGTATGGTTCAGGGTTTGCAGGGCGTCCATCACCGGCAGCACCACTTCCGGCGAATTCTGCCGGCAGACGCTAGGGATTAGCACGTTGTAGCCTTCCATGGCCGCTCCTTGTTTATTCCTCAGTCCCAGGCTTACTAGCTCCCGGCATTGAAGTGAACTGCGCCAACCCCGCAGCCGGTTGTGGTTCGAGGGTACCTGCGGTTTCGCGCAACTTCAACAACTCGTACTGGTTGAAGGCTTCCTGTTTCACAGCTTCGTGGTAGGCCTTGTCTTCCGGGGTGACAATGTTGTCCGTCAACACACCATCCACGACCGCGCCTTCCAGGTCCACCGCTGCAAAGTCGACTGTGTACATCTTGGCTCGCAGCAGGTTGGCCCTGCGCAGGTTCGTGTCCTGGAAGAAGCAGTTGCTGAAGTTCGCTTCGCGCAGATTCGCGGTCTCGAAATTTGTACCTGACAGCACTGCGTAGGTGAAATCCGCTTCCTGCAGATCTACACCTGCAAGGTTGGTGCCGCCAAGGGCGGCAAGGCGGAAAATGTTGCGCAATAAGCTGGCGCCTGTGAAATCACCATTGCGCAGATCCGCTTTCGTCCAGTAGCAGCGTTCGCCGACAACATCCCGGAAGGATGAATCGGGAGCTTCGGCGGCGGAAAAGTCGGCGTGGTGCACTGAGGCGCCGGTAAAGTCGCAGCCGTAAAACTTGTGGAGCAAGAATGAGGCCGTATCCAGCTTGGCCTTCTTGAAATTGCACCGGCGTGAGCTTCCTTTAGCGAGATTATCCAGCGAAAGATCTGCTCCAGCAAAGTTACAGTCGACAAAGGTGCAGATCCGCAGCAGCGAATCGCTCAGGTTTGCGTTTGTGAAATTGCACTGGT
>CAYXMN010000201.1:2672-4744 GCA_964465955.1 uncultured Planctomycetales bacterium | reverse complement strand
CGCCCCGAGATCTGCTCCGAATCCGCCTTCCGTCACAACATAGTCACAAGCTTTGATCGCGAGCTTGACCGCCACCACGCTGGAGTTACCATGGGCGATGTTGGCGAATGGGCCGGTGTGAATGAACACGCCGTTACCGAACAACGTTTGCACAAGGTTCGGGTTGATCGCTTGCAGCAGAATCGCCAGCATCGGGTTCACTGCGTCAATCTCGCGCGGGGTTAATGGATTGCCGTCCTTGTACCAGCCGAGTAGCATGCGGCTCAACCGGTCGCGCAGGTTGTCG
This sequence comes from uncultured Planctomycetales bacterium, assembly GCA_964465955.1. GTDB lineage: Bacteria > 4484-113 > 4484-113 > 4484-113 > JAFGCY01 > CAYXMN01. The sequence goes on along the minus strand of CAYXMN010000201.1, from coordinate 4,458 downwards.
AGGTCGGTGGATACGCCGAGGGTCGCCATCACTTCGCTGGCCGCAGTGATTACATAACGCGAGCTTAGCCGGAAATCCTGCTCTTTGAGCTTCCCGCTGGCGCTCAGCTCTATTTCACGCATGCTGCGATCCACCATGTCCACAGCCCGCGGCCAGATGAAGCGTTTCAGATCCACCCCGTGCTGGTTCTTGCCCTCAAAGGTGTAGGCCATGGCCATGGCGTAAGCTAGATTGTGCGCCGCCGTGACCGCGTGGATATCGCCCGTGAAATGCAGGTTGATATCCTCCATGGGGATCACCTGCGCATAGCCGCCGCCCGCCGCCCCGCCCTTCAGGCCGAACACAGGACCCATGCTCGGCTCGCGCAGTACGGCGGTCGCCCGCTGGCGCGGCTGGCCTTCCCCGCCGAGATAGCGGTTTAATCCGTCCACCAGCGTAACGGTGGTTAGTGTTTTACCGGAACCTTTAGGCGTGGGCGTCATCGCCGTGACTAACACCAGCTTGCCGTCGCTGCGGTGACGCAGATTGCGCGCGGCTTGGGTGGCGTCAATTTTCGCGATGCGGTCGCCGTAGTTGTAAAACTCGCCAGGATTGGTGGGGAGCTCCATGTTCTCCGCCACCTCGGCGATGGGCCGCATCCCCTTGAGCCCTTCGGCAGCGATCACATAGTTCGGCGGTGTTGGCGTCTTAATCACAGGCGGCATATACATCTCCCCGTAAAGCACTGCTGCCACCGATTATACGCGGCGGTAACAGCGCTTTTTCGCAAGTGAGTTTAAGTGCGGTTGTCGATCACGCGCTTAATCTCCTCAATCCAATATTTCGCCGGGATCCCGCCGCCGATAGCTTCCAGCGCGTACAAGCTCATTTCAACCTCGTCACCCGCCGTCAACGTACTGGGATCGATGTCCTGCTCCCTGTCGCTTTCATCAGTGCGGATGCGCTCCTCAAACCGGGTCAGCTCGTTGAAGTTCAGCATCACCGTCCCAGGCAGCGGCGATTCCAATTCACCAACCTTCACCTCAGCATTGATCAAAGTGATCGTGCCTGCCGCCTCACTAAAGCTCAGCAATATGCCTTCAACCTCGACTTCGGCGCGTTCGTCGTATTCGTCGTCATCGTCGTCAAATTCCTGCTCAAGACGGCGGTCGCTGATGCCGTCCCGGTCATTATCCTCAAGCTGCGCCTCGTCCTCGAAATCACCGTTCTCGTCAGTATCGCTACTCACCTCACCTGTCGCATACGCCAAGCGGGAGAGGCGCGAGATGACATACCCATCCTCAACTGCCGGTGTTGCCGGATCGTCACCGGGCATTGCAACCTCGCTGGAAATATCGAGGAAATAACCTCCTGCGGGATTCACACTTGCCTGGATCTCCGCATAGATTTCCACCGGCGTGTCGCCACCTGCCGGAATCCGGAAAGGGATGCTGGTGAAAACTGAGTCTGCTCCCGGCGCGGTGCTGATTTGGCGCAGAGCGCTGCCGCCCTTGGACTGGCCTGTGGCCAGGTCGACAGCTGGCTGGTAGTACAGGTCAAGATACAGCAGCTTTCCAGCCGGCACATTCGCGAAAGCCAGCGTCGATGCGCTGATGTCCTGCGGCAGCGCCGTAGGCAGAACGGCAGAGCGCGGCAAACCGATGATCTCGATGGGATCGATGACGCGGCTGCCGATCTTGCCGGGTACGAACTGTCCTGGGTTGCCACCGCCTAAGTCGAACAAGTCCACGCCGCCGAAGGTGATGCCTGCGCGCAAATTGACATCACCCACCACGCTGCCATTTGT
>CAYXMN010000201.1:0-2662 GCA_964465955.1 uncultured Planctomycetales bacterium | reverse complement strand
AACACCGGAGTTATCCACGGCAATGGCGCTCCATACGTCCGTGACTAAACCTGGCAGCACAACGCTATACCTGGGCGGAAGGCCTTGCCTCAGCTCACGCTCGCGCACGGACGCCTCCGGCTGTGAACCTGGAATCAGCGAACCGTTCTGATACACGTTATAGCCGTACAGCGCGGTGTGGAAATTGATCGCAATCGGCGTAATGTCTTGCGCGCCAATCTCGCCATCTCCAGTGCCGTCAACCCAATATTCGGTGAGTTGATCCGCTCCGAGCGCCTGGCGGTCGTAGGCGTGCTGGTAAAGCGCTGCAATGGGTTGCAGGTCGCGCACAGACACCTCGCCGTCGAAGTTGTAGTCGCCGGCATTGATTTGCGTCCAACTCAGCCGGACTTGTCCGGAACCAACGTCCTCGACGGCGAAATCGGTCAAAACGTTCTGCGTGCCTACCGGCGGGACGCTACTGGTCTTACCTGCGTCTTCAACGAGCATGGTAAAACCTGTGCCCAGATCCCGATTGGCTGCATCATGGGTGTAGACCAGTCCCACCTCCGCCCCGCCGGCATGTGGCACGATTATGCCAACCAACCCATTTCCGCCGGGGACTAGCGCTGAAACGTACTGCTTGCCCATAGGCGCTTCGACCCAGAAATACAAGCCATCTGCGGGAATCGCCTCAACTTCCACGCTGACATTCTTACCGCTATACTCCGTGCTCACACCAGTCACCGGCGAGCCGTATAAAGAAGCGACGCGCAAGCCGGGCGCTGCGGATCGCAGCCCTGGGCTGCAACTTGCACACGCGCTTAACAGAACTATGATCAAACCAGCTAGTATTCCACCGAGGCTTTTCATCGGTATAACTCCTCATATGCCTTTGCACCTTGGGCTAAAAGCTCCGGGCGTTCACAGCAATCAGCGATCACGCTACAAAGAATCCGTACCCCGGTTTCAATGTTTTCTGTACTATTACGGCTAAAACTTAGCCGGAGGGCGGGGGCATCCCTCCGGTCAGGGTCTAGGAATGCGGCGGGCACAAAATCGACTCCAGCCTCGCGCGCCAAGGTAAGCAGCGGCATCGAATTAATGCCCTGAGGTAATTCAAGCCAGATGCTAAAGCCGCCGGCCGGAGTCGAAAAACGGCAGCCAGGTGGCAGATGCTGGGTCAGACCTTGGCACATGGCATCGCGGCGTTTCTTATATTCTTTCAGCGACCGGCGTAGGTGCCGCGCAAAATGCCCCTTTACGATTAGTTCGTGCAACAGCACCTGGTTGAAATAGCTGTCGCTCTGGTCACTCCCCATTTTGGCGCGCAGGAGCGGAACGCTGATTTGCGCCGGGCAGGTGATCCAGCCGAGCCGAAGGCCGGGCAGGAAAACTTTGCTAAACGTACCTATATGTATTACATAGCCACCACGGTCGCGGGCCTTCAGCGGCGGGGCTGCAGGTCCTTCATAGTGCAGCAGGCGGCCCCAATCGTCCTCAATCACCGGCACGCGGTGCTTCATCGCCAGGCGCAGCAAATGCTCGCGGCGCTCCGGCACCAGCGTCACGCCAGTGGGATTATGAAATGTGGGGATGGTGATGATGGCCTGCACCTCGCCACGCTGTAACACGCCGGCTAGATACTCTGTATCCATGCCCTTGACGTCCACTGGGATTGGAACATAACCAATCCGCCGGCTAATCAGCAGATTGAGAATTCCACTATAACTGGGCGCTTCAATGGCGACCTTTTGCCCAGGCTGGACGAGGAAATCCAGCACAAGCGCCAATGCGCGCTGGAAACCACCTGTAAGGATAATGTCGTTCTCGCCCTCGGCCAGCGGCACTCCCGCCAGCGCCATTTCCTTTTCGAGATGCTCCACCAACGGCTGGTAGCCCTGGGGATGGCCGATATCGAAGAAATATTCCTTGGGATCCCACAGCATGTTGCTCGCGACTTGCTTGATACGCTCAAAGGGGAACAAGCCTGGATCCGGATATGCGCTGGTGAAACGGATCAGACCGGTCGAGCGCTTGCTGACGGGTAATCCGAAAAACTCGCTGCGGAAGAAATACGGCTCCCAACGCATTGGCGGGAACTCCTCCAGCGCACTGCTCATCTCTGCGCGCGATCGCAGATTCATTCCCACGGCGATGTCCGGCCGGGCCGCGACGTAAGTTCCGCTGCCTTGGCGTGTTTCAATCAGGTTGGCCGCCGCCAGCTCGTCGTAGGCGATGCTGACTGTGTTTTTGGAGACGCCTAAATCGCGCGCCAGCTCCCTGACCGAGGGAATCTTGCTGCCAGCGGGGAGCAGTCCATCCCGGACCAGCTCTTCGACCTGGCGGCGGATCTGCTCGTATACCGGCTCCCCTCCATCTTTATTGATGCGCAATACCATCGCGTTGAGATTATTCCTCAATTCATCATAGGACACTAGAGACACTTTGATCGCGTTTACACTAGGACACTTGATTAAGTGTACCATTTCGACGTATCCGACTAGTGGTGAGATTGTTTTAGAAATCAAACAAGAAGCAACCTGTAGTAACTGCATTATAGGTCGTTGACTGCTGTTACTGAGAACTTGTCTCAAGTGTCCCTCACAAAGTCACGATGAACTGTCCATTGTGATTTGCGTTTTGCATGGGTACACTACAGCCAGCAAACAGCGGAGGTTCC
>CAYXMN010000200.1:0-4790 GCA_964465955.1 uncultured Planctomycetales bacterium | reverse complement strand
ACAGCCTCGTGCTGTTCGACGAGATGGAGAAGGCGCACCCCGACGTGTTCCACACGCTGCTGCAGCTGCTGGATGAGGGCGTGCTGACTGACGGCCAGGGGCGCAAGGTCTACTTCCACAACACGATCGTGATCTTCACCACCAACCTGGCCGGGCGCTTCTTCGACGAGGGCGAGACCATCGGCTTCAAGCGCGGCGAGAGCTACACCGACGAGGTGATCGCCCAACGCTTCGAGGGCTACCGCCACCGCGCCGAGGAGCACCTGAAAAAGTACTTCCGCCCCGAGTTCATCAACCGCCTCGACGACACGATTTACTTCAACCCGCTGAGCATCGGGGACGTGCGCGAAATCGCCAAGCTGGAGCTGGGCTACGTCGCGGATAACCTGCGCGAGAGCGGCAAGCGCGCGGTCAGCTTCGATGAGAAGGTGATCGACCTCGTCGTGGAGAGGGGCTTCTCGCCGACCTACGGCGCGCGCAACGTGAAGCGCACGATCCAAAAGCACGTCGAGGACCCCTTAAGCGAGATGATCCTGCGCGGCATCCTGCCCGACAAGCCGGTAATGCTCACCATGGATGACCACGGCGAGCTGATCGTGGACTGGCCAGCGAGCAACTTGGACCCGGCGGCATTCAAGCCCGCGGAGGAAGAGACCGCGGGCACGGCGCGCGACGAGGGGTAGTCGCAAGTAGTAAGTGAGAAGTGTAGGGGCGAAGCCATGCTTCGCCCGAAATGATGTAAGTTGTAAGCAAGACAGGTTACGGCGGGCCCCAGCCCGCCGTTTTTGTTATGTCCAGGGAGGGCGGGCGTCCCTGCCCGCCAAGAAGTGGCGCAGGCAGCTTGCCTGCGGATACACAAATCGGCAGGCTGGCAGCCTGCCCCACTGGCAGGACCATTGCGGGCAACTCTGTCGCGTGGCACGGGCATCCCTGCCGGTGGTTTCATACAAATGGCAGGCGGTGACGCCTGCCTCCACGCGGTGTAGAATTGCTGCGGTGACAGGGTCGAGCATGACAGACAAGGGACTTCAGCCTGATTTAGTCTGGCTCGCTGATATTATCCGCGAGCGTATCGAGCGCACGATGCGCAAAGTCAACCGCTGGAATTGGTGGGGATTACCTGCCTGCCTTGCCTTAAGCGGGATGCTCTGTTCCGGATTGAACCGGTATTTATTTACTGTGGATGATAGCGTGCGGTTTTTTGCATTGAGCGCGCCAGTCTGGCTAATTGCGCATGTGATTTTTGTCGTCTCATTCCAACCTTTACTGAATGATCAGACCGAACGCGTCTTGGCCAACATGCTAAGGATGAATTTCCTCCCCAGTGGAATGTATCTCTCTGACCGCATCATAATGCTTGAATATGGTTGTTTGGTTGGTATGCTATACCTGCAATTCTCCCATAAACGAAATCCTAATGAGCGACTAGCCGCAATTACTGAGTATCACGAAGCATGCGGTGAAAATCGGATCATGCCTTTTCCAGGTCTTATTGTGTATCTTGAGTTGTTAATCCAATTGGGAATATTCATAGTATTTGGTATTGGCTTCTGGTCCATCGCCACTGGAAAAATCGAAGGTGGACAAGGTTTCAATGCAACCGAGCTAGTCGTAGCCCAATGTCTTTTTCTTGCAACCTATATCATGACTACCTGCGGAGTAATTCGCGAACTCGCGTTGCTCAGAGCACTCGAAATTTCAATCACCACGCTTCAGATAGAAAACCAAAGCTGAACGATCTCACACGTCAAACCCCGCTTCCGTGTTACAATGTTTCACAGCGGCTTGAGGGTTGCCGCGAACCTTGCGCGAACGATTCGCGACGTATAGAGAGGTGTGAGATGAAACGGGTGCTCCTAGCACTGATTTGCGCCTGCGCGCTGTTTGCCGCGCGCCCGGCGTTGGCGCAGTACGCCGTCTTAGAGGACATGCCTTATGCGCCGACCTTGGGTGCGGGCGTGATGTATGTCAACGGCGACAACACGCTGGGCCAAAACTCCGACCAGTGGTTCCTCACCGTCAACGGCCAGATCGAAGCCGACCAGTACGTGCTTAACCTGTTCCTCGGCACAGATCCGCAAGCGGGCGGCTTTATTTACGGCGCGCTGGCGGATTACGTCGTCAGCCGCAGCGACGCGGCGCTGCTCAAGCAGGCGGCCCCCGGCTACTGGGTGGGCGCGGGCGCGGCGCTGGTGGGATTCTCCGATTTGTTCCCGACGGAGACCGACGGCGGCATCTGCCAGCTCGATTTCGGGCCCAACGTCACGCTGGGGTTTGAATACAACAGCTGGAAGATCAATCTAGGCGCGAGCTACCTGCTGGATACGGAGAACGCCATGCTGTCGGCGACGGTGAACTTCCCGACGAGCTAGAGTTAAAACTAACCGGCGGCCGGGACTACACTCCTGGATTCATCGTAGGGGCGAAGCCCTGCTTCGCCCTTACGGAGTGCTCCCGCCTTCGCCTCCGGTCGCTCGCACGAACGCACCGGCCAGCTTTTCCGTCAAAATTAAGTCTCCCCGGTAAAGCGGGTATATTACACCGTCATGCTATGATAAAGGTACGATTAGGAGGAAAGGCGATCCCCCGTGCGTAGTCGCGCGCTGTTTATCTGCTTCGCTCTAGCGCTCTGCCCCCTGCTGTGTTGGGCTGATGCCGGCGACGGCGCGCGCGAGGACAGCGTGGAAGTCTGCCTGCCCGGCTATAACGCGGCGGAGATTCCAGCGGCGCTGGCCGAATTCACGGCGACAGAAGTGAATCTCGCCGACTACGCCGGCGGCGGCGTGCCGGTGTTGCGCGAGGTGCGCTTCAATGCCAGCTCCGGCCCGCTCAACCCCGACGACGCGCTGTACTGGCTGCGGCTTGAAGCGGGCCAGCCCTACGACAGCGCGGCGCTGATCGCCCAGGCCAAGTGCCTGATGACCATCGGCGTGCTGTCCAGCTTCGAGTGGGCCGAGCTTCCCGCGGGCGACGGCCAAGTTGACCTCGAAATCTGGTACAGCTCCAACAAGGACGAGATGCTGATACCCGTCGCGTACTACGAGACGCTGGCCGGGGTGGTGCTGGGGGCGGAGTATCGCGACTTGCTCGTGGGCGGCAAGGACCGCCAGCTCTTCGCCGGGGCGAATGTAACCTTCGAAGAGGGCACCGACGAGCCCTCCGCCTTCGTGGAATGGACCGATCAAACGCTGAACGGCGGCAGGCACAGCCTGACGCTGCGCGCCGAGGTGATCAGCGACTGGCGCCAGCGCCTGCGCGACACGCAGTACCAGACCGACATGCGCCAGCGCCTCGCGCAGTTCAACGCCAAGTACCGCCTGGGCACCTTCGACTTCGCGGGCAACGGCGGCGGGTTGTATCTCGGCGCGGGAGCCTACGGCCAGGACTACTCCGAGCTGGCGCCGAGCCAGGCCGATCCCGGCCACCTGCCGCGCGCCGACATCGACCAGGAAGGCAGCAGCACCTTCGTGCAGGTGGGCTGGGACTTGAACCGCAAAGACCTCGCCGCCACGCCCGGCGACGGTTTCCAGTACAGCCTGCTGTACGAGCAGCATTTCGGCGACTACGACTTCGCGCGCTTCAAGGCCGACCTGCGCCAATATTACCCCGCGCCGAACCTGTTAGGCTGCGACAAGGCGGAAAGCCACAGCGACGGGCGCGTCAACAACCTGCGCACCCACTTCCCCGCCGCCAGCGTCGGGCTACAAGTGCAGACTGATCTGGCCGACGGCGACGTGCCCTACAGCTTCGAGCGCAAGCTCGGCGGGGAAGACTACGTGCGCGGCTACACCACCGACCGCTACATCGGCACCAAGCTGCTCGCGGCGCGCGCGGAATACCGCTTCGCGCTGGACTGCCACCACGAGCACGAGCTGTTTGTGTTCAACGACAACGCGTGGGTGGGCGAAACCCTGGACGACATGGAAGCGCTCAACAGCATCGGCGCCGGCGCCCTGCTCACGCTGCCGTTCTTCGGCGGCATCCGCGGCGGGGGCTACTACGGCCGCGCGGCGAACGGCTCGGACAGCGCCTACGGTTTGTCCCTGGGGTATACGTTCTAAAACGGACTGCCCGTCGCAATCCAGTTTTCCAAATCCACACTGGCGCATGCGCTGCTCTTCGCTCAAATGCTAGAATCATCGCGCCCCTGGCCGCGCCGGGGAGATCGCTTTAGGAAGGCTAGCCATGCCCAACGCCATACCAAGCATACCCACGCCGATGAACGAACCGGTGCGCCCCTACGCGCCGGGCAGCCCGGAGCGCGCGTCGCTCAAGGCCAAGCTCAAGGAGCTGGGCCGCAAGCAGGTGGAGATTCCCTGCTATATCGGCGGCAAGGCGGTGCGCACCGGCAGCCTGGCTCAGTGCGTCTGCCCGCATGACCACCAGCACGTGCTCGGCAAGTATCACAAGGCCGGCGCCGGCGAAGTGGACAAGGCGATCGCCGCCGCGCGCAAAGCCTGGCCGCAGTGGAGCGCGATGCCCTGGGAGCAGCGCTGCGCGATCTTCCTCAAGGCCGCCGAGCTGCTGGCCGGGCCCTACCGCGACATCCTGAACGCGGCGACGATGCTGGGCCAGAGCAAGAACGCATTCCAGGCCGAGATCGATTCCGCCTGCGAGCTGATCGACTTCTGGCGCTTCAACTGTCACTACGGGCAGGAGTTGCTCGACGAACATGTGTGGGGCAGGAAAACAACCGCACAGATTGTTGCCGCCAAGGAATCATATGTATCGGGTGATGAAGCAAAGCTTTCCGAAATCATTCGTCTGGCGCGGGAGTTGGGAAGTTTTTA
>CAYXMN010000199.1:0-4845 GCA_964465955.1 uncultured Planctomycetales bacterium | reverse complement strand
CATAGCGATCACGCATCTCTTGCAGACCGGCAGAGGCGGTGTAATGCGTGTATTTATTGTCCAGCGCCCATTTGGCCTTATCGATAATGTTCGCCGGGGTGTCGAAATCAGGCTCGCCAATCTGCAGGTGGATGATGCTCCGACCTTGCGCTTCCAACAATTTAGCCTGGGCCAGTACTTCGAAAGCACCTTCTGTGCCGCAACCGTGCATTCGCTGGGCGAATCTCTGCGCGCTTCCCTGTTGCATCGCCGCCATGGGGGCCTCCTGTCAAATCGTATCTCGTGATTAGCGCCGGGCCTGGCCTGCCAGGCTGGCATGCTCAACTCGATAGTATAGCGCGTATATTCGCATATCCGAAAGTATCCTCGCAATAAGGTATGATCAGACTATGGCAGAGCAGAAGGCCGGCCAGCCCTTAACCTATCAATCGGCTGGCGTCAGTATCGAGGCGCAGGATCAAGCGATCGCCGGGTTTAAACGGTTGGTGGATGCCACCCACGCTAATGCCCCCGGCAAGGTGTTGGCTGGCGTCGGCGCGTTTGGCGCAGCATTCGAGCCGGATCTGGCCGGCCTGAAGCGACCGGTACTCGTGAGCAGCACCGATGGACTCGGCACGAAAGTGCTGCTTCATGCGCGCTTCGGCATGCATGAACAGGCGGGCCGGGATTTAGTCGGGTGCGTTGTCAACGACGTGATCTGCTCAGGGGCTAAACCCGCGTTCTTTCTTGATTACCTTGGGATAAACCGCGTGGAGCCTGCGGTAGTGTCGCAAATCGTAGGCGGCGTGGCGGCGGCATGCGGCGAGATCAATTGCGCGCTGATCGGCGGTGAGATAGCCGAAATGCGGGACGTGTACAAACCTGGTGAGTACGACTTGGCTGGATTTGCAATCGGCATCGCCGACCAGGAGCGCATGCTTGGTGCACACTTAGTCCAACTGGGCGACGCGATTATCGGCCTGGCCAGCAGTGGAGTGCACTGCAATGGATTTTCGCTGGTTCGACGAGCGCTGGCGCGGTTGACTGAGGAGGAATGGCTGGTTCATAATCCGCGCCTTGGCGGTAACTTGCGTGATGCGTTGCTGGCGGTGACCAGATGTTATGCCAATGCCCTGGCCGCGGTTGCGGGAATTCCCGGTCTGCACGCGGCAGCGCACATCAGCGGCGGCGGGCTGGTGGACAACGTTCCGCGCGTCCTGCCGCCGGCCTGTATGGCTAAGCTCACGCGCAGCGCTATCTCAACACCCGCGCTCTTTGATATAATTCGCGAGCACGGGCAGATAGCCGAAGACGAGATGTGGCATGTCTTTAATATGGGTATCGGCTTTATCCTGATCGCCCATCCAACAACAGCGCCGGCCATTCAAGCGGCCTGCCAGGCGAGAGGCTTTGACGCTTGCCTGATTGGCACCGTTGAATCTGAGACTGCCGGGCCACGGGTAGCGTTGACCTAGACAAGGAGATTCGAATGAAAAAGTACGCAGCGGTTTTCGTAGTAGTAATGCTTCTAGTAGCGGGGACAGCCTGTAACAAGATCAATATTCCTGGCAACATCGCGGGCCAGATCCTCGACGAGAACGGTGCGCCGCGCGGGATGGTAACCGTGCAGCTCGTAGATGTCAACAACAACAACGAGGTGCTAGATCAGCAGACAGCTGACGACCTTGGCAACTACTTCTTTTCCAAGGTGCCGCCGGGAACCTACAAGATTGTGACCATGTGGGGCGGCAACACCGAAATGCCCAATGATGCCGATCTGGTCAAGCTGGCTCCTGGTAAGACCAAAAACATCAACGTCACCATCAGCAAAGAGGATTAATACTAGTTAAAAATCCTCAAGCCTCCTGTTGCGCCGCCGATATACGGTGCGTTGGGGAATCTGAATATCACCACGGGCTGGCCACGCGGCTCCCGATCAGCGTTGCGCTGTCGCGGTTTCGCGAATACCCAGCTAATCATCGCGCTCGCGATACTGGTAGTCGTCGGACTTCTGGTCCAGCTGCAGACCTGCGAGCGCATTCCGTTCTCCGGCGACGCGTCTGTCAAAAAAGCATCCGGTGCAAAGCGGCCGAGTAAAGCGCCAGCATTGATCCCACCAGCGCCTGAGGCCCAGGTGCTCGCCCAAGCTGAGAACAAGTTCATCACCCAACGGCAAAATGAGGTCGCCCGGATCGATCGCATGCAGCGGGAGACGATTGAGGCATACGCCCGCATGGATGGCCGGCGGGCAGCGCAAATCCTTGGGGAACTGGATCCGCTAGTTGCGGTGGAAATCCTCGCCAAGCTGCGCGAGCGGGACATCGCGCGGATTCTCGAAGAAGCAGATCCGGCTATCGCTGCCACCTGGACGGGCGAGTTGCTCAAGAAGCCGGAGTTTGAGCCGGTGCCAGATTTATTGAAAAACGCCGCAGCCCGCGCTGGGCTGTATGACGATCTTCCCGATTTGCTCGGTGCAGCCGGGGAGCCCACGGATAGTGCTGCCGCAACTGGTGCAGAACCGAACACAGACACTACGACAGATACAGGCACTGCGGGTGAAGCACAACCCACAGCGCCCGGTGCGGCGGAAGGAACCGCGGCGCCGGAAGAGACTGCGAACCCGGCCGCTGGACCGCCCCCGCAAGGGGACGCTACGACGGAGCAGCCGCCGGCGGAGAGCATAACATGACACCGGGCGAAGCCGGTGAAAAAACCAACACAAGGAGGTGAAAGCTAATTGCAACAAGTTAATCTCATAACCCAGATGCTCACCGGGCTTAATCCAGCAGCCTCGGCGGAAGCTATTGTGACTGCGGGAATGGGCGTGGAATCAGCCGGCGGCCCCGGCTTCATGCTGTTTCTTGAGCAGCAGATTTGGGCCGGCGGATTGCCCCAAGCGGGGCAGCTCAGCCAGAGCGGTGACCAGCAGGTGTTAAGCCAGGCTGGCTTTGCCAGTTTACTGGCTGGCGTGGACCAAGCCTGCCGGGACGGCGCAACTGCCGGAACCGGCACGTTTGCAGCGCAGGTACAAACGCACGAGCTGCTGCAAGCGCTATTGGCGAGCCTGCAACTGGTCCTAGACACCGCGAGCGACAGCGAATCCGCCGGACAGCAGCCCGCCACCGAGACGGCGAGTGAAACGGCTGCGCAGGCAACCGCAGCACCAAGTGCCAGCCCAACGGGCCGCAGCGCTGGTCTATTGACGGCGGAGCAATCAGCCGCGTTGACAGCGCAGTATCCCGCATTGGCCTTAGCGGATGCGTGGCAACCAGCCATCGCCCAACTGAACAAGGCCTTGGCCGGCGTGCCGCGTCTCAACCTGCAGCTATCCGGGTCGTCATCTGAGCTGGTCAGTAATGGCACAGCCTCGACAATGCCGTGGTCGCTGCTTGAGGCGGGCCAAACCCAACCAGCAGCCAATCTGACCGCCGGGAGCGTGATAGACAATGCGCAGTCCATTGCCCGTGTTGCCTGGCCGGCTGACGCGGTGATGATGCAAGCCTCGGCGGACCTGGCCAACACTGGATTCGGCAGCCTGCCTGTCAGCCTGGACACAGCGCCGGATGTCATCCAGTGGTTCGTCCAGCAAGGCTTACTTAACAGTACCGAGACAATGACGGCCAGTGGCAACGGAACGATTAATCCAGTCCGTATGACTGAGCAGTCTTCAGTTGCGAAGGAGTTGGCCTTACCCCTTCCGCGCCAGTCGATGACCGGCCAAGTCCAGCTCGCCAGCGGCGAACTGGCGCAAGTGACGCTGACTGAGCTGGCAGGTAGCGGACAGGCCGCGCAATATGCTGTGCAGTTGGCTTCGGAAAGCGATCCAGGGGCGGTGTTGACTGCCACGCTGACAGTGGAACGAGTGGCGCCTGCAACGCCTTTAGTATCGCTGGCCGGCGCTCAACTACAACAGCTGGTAACTACCGCGAGCGACCCTGAGCAGCCAACGCAAGGTTTGCCGCTGGCCACCGAACCGCAAGCGCCGACAGCTGCCGCTGCGGTGAAAGCCAAAGTGGCTGGTCCAGCCTTGGATTTACTGGCATCCCTCACTTCAACTCCGGAGCTGGCGGACCTGTCACCAGAACTAGCGCAGGCTAAACCGGCGATAGTCCCGGCGGTTCCCGCCCTGACCTGGCGGATGCAAGCGGGCAATGTGAAGGTCCTGAACCAGCAGGCGGCTTCAAGCGAACAGCAGATGTCCAGTCCACTGGTTGTGGCCAACGCAGTGCAAGTCAGCATGCCGGTGGTTAAGACCACCTCACCGGCGGCTCCTCACAAGCAGACCAGCCCGGCGCTGGCAACCGTCGCGACTGAGAGCATGGAGGCAGGCATCGAGTCTTCCTCGATGGAAGCGGTCGCAACCAAGGTGATCGATCAGGCGTTACAACTGAGCAGCGAACCGGCGATCAGGCCGTTCGCGGCGAAGTTCACGGCCTTAACCCAGATGGCATCATCCGCGCTGACACGGACAGCCAATGAGGAAATTGCCGGGCCAGGATTAGCGCTTTCCACAGCCGAACAGCCGTTTTTCCAGGCGGTGACCACCCAGCAGTTGCCGTTGAACCTGCTTCAGTTTACGCAGGCCGACACAACACTGTCGCCGTACACCTCGCTGAATTATCTCGATCTTGCTAATCAAGTGATGGCCGAGGCAAATCAGGCGCGGCAATCCGGTGACGGCGTCTACACGGCGAAGCTCAACTTGAACCCGCCAGACTTGGGCCAGCTCTACATCAACATCGCGGTCCGCGGTGAGACAGTGGCGCTGCAAATGGCAGTGGCGAGTTCCACATCGAAATCCAAGCTGGATGAAAGCCTAGCGCAGCTTAAACAGAGCCTGGAAGACTCCGGCCTCAAAGTTGTTGA
>CAYXMN010000198.1:3098-4895 GCA_964465955.1 uncultured Planctomycetales bacterium | reverse complement strand
AAAACTTGCGCAGGATGAACATGACCTTCGACCTATTCGAGATTCAGGCCAAGTTCATCATTGATGAAGAGAATCACGACATCAAGATCATCGTGCGCAACACTAAAACCGGTGAAGTCATCCGCATGATTCCCCCTTCCGAATTCAATGCGTTATTCGATCGCTTTATTGACGGGCTTGGCACTTCATTCAACAGCTTGGTGTAACAGGCCGGTGGCTGCGCTAGGAGCAGCGGGAGAAGTGGAATGAGTACGAGTGGTATCGGCGGATTTCTCGGCATTGCCAGCGGGACCGACTGGAACAGCATTATCAGCCAGCTGGTTGAGATTGAACGCAGACCGCTTGATAAAATTTACGAGCGGCGCGACCAGCTTTCCTATGATCAAAGCGTGATGAAGCTGGTGAATGAGCAGCTTACAAGCTTTGATCGCGCTCTATCAACATTACGCTTCGAAAGCACCTATTTCTCTCGCTCAACGGAGTCCTCGAGCCCAGGTCACCTGACCGCGACCGCTGCATCCAAAGCGGCGATTGGCACTTACAACGTCGTGATCAATCAGCTTGCCGCAGCCAGCACCGCCACCAGCGGGCTCGACGGCCTGCTCTACAATAAGGTCGCTAACCTCAGCGACACGGACACCATGGGGATTGCTTCGCTGGTGCCAACCGGTGATTTTCAGCACACACGCGCGTTGGCGTATACGCTTATTAAAGACACTTTCCAAGCTGGAAAGAATGGCGAACGCATCACCGCCGGCGATAGTTTCACAATTTCCGGGAATCTCAAGGACGGCACGGCGGTTAACGGTACCTTTACTTTCAACGGTGATTCGACAGATACATTGCTACGGCTCGCCACGACAATCGCTCAGGTGTTTCACGGAGAGATTGCCGCCTCGGTCGGATCAAACGGGGAACTCACCTTCATAGAAACCAACCCGTCGGTAGCTGGAGATGTCGTTTTCGATGTCAACCTTACCGGCGCCGGGCTTGTTTTTAACGACAACGATTACTCCGGCAGCACTTTTTCGTTGAATCTCGGCAGTAACGTCGCCGGCACCGGCGCGACCACCAGGCGGCTTGTGCACGAACTAGTGTTCACGACAGGCGGGGTGCCTGAACTGCTTGATACCGCGCTGTTATCCAGCTTAGATCAAGCCAGCGGCCTAGATGCCGGTGATGTAATCGAAATCTCCGGGACAGAAGCCGGCGGTTCCGCCATCACCACGGTTTCATACACCTACGCGGTAGGCGATACTATTGCGAATCTGGTTGCGGCCATCGATGGTGCATTTACCACAGGTTCAGCGACTTACGAAAACGGCAGGATCGTTCTAACGGGCACAGCTTCCGGGACTTCTAGTTTAAGCCTCAACTTAGCTTTCAGTGATCAGGGTGCGGCATCATCCTTCGCTCTGGGTGATTTCGCTGTGGCAGAGTCTGGCCGTGCCGCTGGCGCACAGATGATCACCACTGGCAGCTTGACCGTAGAAGGCACTGGAGAGCATTTGTTATATGCCACGGAAGGCAAGGCCGGGCGCTTGCGCGGGACTGTGACACTGATTGATCCCAGTAACACGCTTAGTAGCTATGGAGTTACCGAATACGATATGCTGTCGATCGACCCAGACGGCAGCGGGGGCCCAATCGGCCCGACAACCATCACGGGCTTGTCGGAATACTCAACGCTGCAGGACCTGATTGACGCCGTCAACACGCAAGTTCCGAGTGTGACTGCACAGCTCGTCGAAACTGCTGGCACCACCCTCGATGGCCTCGATCAACCGGATCAGGCGC
>CAYXMN010000198.1:0-3088 GCA_964465955.1 uncultured Planctomycetales bacterium | reverse complement strand
AATCAGGGCGGGCAGGATGTGGCCATGTATGACGCTGTCGGCGGGATCATCGATAGGCTTATGTTAGTCGGTGGGACCGCGCTCAATTCCCAGACCAACGACGGAACTAACACGTTCGCATCGACTACGAACACCGACGACTTCACGATTGTGGACTGGTTCACTCCAGATAACGGTGGTCCGGCCCAGCGCCGGGTGGCGACCGGCGATGAAGGCGCAGCGGTCGAGAATCTGATTGGCGGCGTGGCGATCCTGGGCAATGGCATGACCTTCGATGAAGGCGTGGCAGTGGTGAAGACTGCGGACAGCGCGGAGCTAAACACCACGCTAGACATGTATACGTATTTGTTCGGGGCTGCGGACATCGCTGCAAGCCCGGCGACTACTTCGCCAGCGATCGATCCCGGCACGGCGCTTGCCTCTGCCGGTTTCGCCACTACTCCGGTAAACGCCAGCATAAATCCGCTTAACCATACCGATGGCTTCTTCACGATTAACGATGTGCAGATCAACGTCGGCGATGTTAATACGATGACGATCAACGACATTCTCGGGCGAATCAATGCCGCGGATGCGGGAGTAACCGCCTATTTTGACAGCGCCAATTCCCGATTCTATTTGCGATCCAATACGGTGGGTTCCAATACGATTGAGCTGGGTGGCAACGGCGATACAAGTAACTTCTTGAGAATCGCAGGATTGCTCACCGATGCGGGTGGTATTCAGGTTACCGGGCAAGCGCGCGGAGATATCGATACGGAGTTGCCTTTGGCCGAAGGCGGGTTCAGCCAGGCGGTCACCGCCGGCGTTTTTACGATAAACAATACGAAAATCAGTATCGATTCCGGCGTTGACTCATTGGATGATGTCATTAGAAAGATTAACAGCTCAGGGGCCGGTGTCATTGCCAGTTATGATTCAATTGCGGATGTGTTTACCCTGGCTCAAGACTTGGCCAAAAACCCGACAGCGCTGCGGATTACAATCGGCGATGCTGCGGATACATGCAATTTCCTGGAGGCCATGAACCTCACGATTGACACAACGGCCGTCACTCAAATCGGCAGCGTGCGCCAGAACTCCGAATTCACCGTCAACGGGGTCAATTACGAGCGCGTCGGTAATAGTGTGGATGATGTCATCGAGAAGGTCACGCTCAAACTTAACGCAGTCACCACCGGCCCGGAGACCATCACCGTGGCGGCGGACACTGACATGCTCAAAGCAGCCATCCTTGATTTTGTGGTCGAATTCAACACACTGATGGAGTTCACTAACGGAGCTCCCCTGTCTAAAGCTGAAAAGAAAGAAACCGCAGTTCTCACAGAGGAAGATGCGGTGTCAATGACAGCCAATGAAATCGAAGAATACCTCGCCAACCGCGATGTGCTCTTGATTCGCGATTTCATGAGCCGTGACAACACGACCCGGAACATCCGCCGGAACATATTGAATCTAGTCCAAGGCTATGTCGACAACGCTGGGCCATTCAAGGCTCTGTCGCATCTCGGGCTTACGACCGGCGAAGTAGGATCCGGCGTGGAGTCGGCCAGCGAAAGCCTTGGCCGCCTGGTTTACGCAACCAGCGATCGTGATACGTTGCAGTCGCTGATTGAGGGCAACACCGATCTGATGGATGCCATTGAGAACAACCAGGATGGGCTGTACGACCTGTTTGCGGGCATGTTGACGAGCCAGGTAACTCTGGGCGGGAGCCGGGACCTATCGAGTGGCATGACTGTCGCGGGCGGCACCTTGAGCTTTACTCTCAGCAACGGCAGCATCACAACTGAGGTCGAGTTCACCACCGGCAACTATACCCAGTCGCAAATCCTCAACCGGATTAACCAGCAGATCGGCAGCGCCGGTTTGAGCAGCCACATGTTCGCCTTTTTCGATTCGTTCAACCAGCTCAATATTCGCGCCGGGACCGAAGGCACCCAATCGATTCTGCAAATTCTGGACACCTCGACAGGCTCAACATCGTTACTCAGCTTGCTCGGACTGCAGTCGGGGAACTATCGCGGCTCCGATCCGTCAGTCTCAGGCGGAGTCGCGCGGCGCGTGCGCGTCTACATCGACAGCATCACCTCGGTCGACGGCATCGTGATGGAGCGCATTAAATCCGGCGGCTCCTACGACAGGCAGATTGTCCAGTACGACGACACAATCGATCGCATGGAAGAATACTTGGCGGACTACGAACAGCGCCTGCGGGATAAGTTCTCCCGGTTAGAAGTCAGCATCTCCAACTTCCAAAGCCAGCAGTCCGCCCTCGAAAGCGCTCTGGCGCAAATGAACGGCAGCTCCAGCAGCAGCAACTCATAACCGCCTGGCTCACCAGAGTTTATGTATTTCACACCGCCCTACTAACACTGCCTGAGTGGTATAATTCCTGTCCCGCTTGGCTGGGTAGCTCAGCGGCAGAGCAAACGGCTCATAACCGTTAGGTCGAGGGTTCAAATCTCTCCCCAGCCACTTCCAACACATTTGCTCGCAGGTTTCACGAGGCTAGATCCGGTCGATGTCACGGTGCTGGCAACTAGTATTCATTCCCAAGGACTGTAAATGCTGGGTTAGCAGCTCCGCGAAGGCTACTGAGCGGTGTTTCCCGCCTGTGCAACCCACCGCGATCACCGCGGAGAACTTATTGACGGTTGGATAATGCTGGAGGAAACTGCCCAGCAGAGCCTTCAGGCTTCCAAGGTATTCCTTCGCTCCAGCGCTGTCCATGACATAGGCTTGAACTACCTCTTCCTGGCCGGTGAGCTGACGCAGCTCTTCGACGTAAAACGGATTGCGCAGGAAACGGGTGTCGAAGATGAAATCAGCATCGGCAGGCACCCCATACTTGAATCCAAACGAAAGCATGGTGATTGCCAGCCGGGACCCCCCCTGCCCTGCGGAGTATAAGCCGAGAATGCGCTTGCGCAACTGTTCAGGTGAAAGGCTGGTTGTATCGATGGTGTGCGTCGCCAAGCCGCGGAAGGGATCCAAGCGCTGGCGTTCCAGCATGATCGCTTCCTCGAGGCGCAGGCCGATACCCAAAGGCGGAACGCGGCGTGCGGCTTTGAACCGGTTGACCAAG
>CAYXMN010000197.1:0-4988 GCA_964465955.1 uncultured Planctomycetales bacterium | reverse complement strand
TCCGGCTGGATAAAGAATACGAAGCTGTGTATTGCAGGTTGGGTGTGGTCTATTACATACAACAGAAGTACAGCCTGGCTCGTGAGGCATTTCAGAACGCGATGAAATACAGCAAACCGGGTGAGTGGCCGTATGATGATGCGAAGTGGTATCTAGAAGAGATTGGGAATAGGAGGTAGTCTGATGAATGCAGCAATGAAAATTTGGTTGATTGTTGCGTGCTTATTCATCCTGTATATACTGCTGCCTCAGGCGAAGGTTTTCGCCGCGGAGCGCCAGGCCGGGCTGGTGCAGCAGCAAGCGGCACTGGCGAAGGGCAAGTATGCCATCGTCATCGGGATAAACAACTACCAGTCCGACGCAATCGTCGACTTGCGCTATTCAGAAGCGGATGCTAAAGCATTCGCCAACGTGTTGATCTCTAAGTGTGGATATCCGCAATCGCATATCACGACATTGCTTGGAAAAGATGCGACGTGGGAAGCAGTAAGCACACGCCTGCACAGCCTCTCCAATCCGCAGCTATATCCTGATGCAGACACGATTATTTTCTACTTCTCAGGGCATGGCGTGGCGCATGATGGCGTGAACTACTTGCTGCCCTATGATGGCACTGCGCAGTTTATGGACCAAAACCTTTCATTGGATTATATGGTCGAGCAGTTAAACCAAAGCCAGTTTTCCCGCCAAGTTCTCTTCATAGATGCATGCAGGAAACGTTTGACGGGAAATGAACGAAGTCTCACTGGTGTGGGATTTACTAGTCCGCAGTTGATCAGCGAAGTAGCACGGGGAACCAAGATCATGTTCGGGGCGGAGTTCGGTGAAGTGAGCCGTGAGGATGATGCGCTAGGTCATGGCTTGTTCACCCAGGCATTAATTGAGGGGCTTGGCGGCAAGGCTGCCGGCTATGACGGTTTCATCCGCGTCAGCAATCTTGAGGAATATGTTCTGGAATACATGGCAGAGTATTCAAGGAAATATCCAGAACGCAAGCAAATCCCGGTAACAGCGGGAGAAGGTAGCGGAGCCATCGAACTTGCCCTGATTAAGCCAAGGGAGCTTCCAGCCTATGTAAACCAGGTCAACCAAATCAACTCCACGTTGCAGTTAGCCAAGCTAAACATGCCAGGTACCGATGATGCTGTGTTGATAGAGGTAGCGGAGCAGACACTACGCAAGGATTCTTTAGTGTTCCGCCAGCGCGACAGCATGCCTGACGCCAGCTGGGAGAGCTATTTGGCGCAGGTGGACAAGCAGCTAATCGATCAACCTTCAGCATTTGGTTGGTGGCTCAAGGCGGGTCTACAGGTGGTGTTGGATCAAGATGGAAGTGCAGCTGCACGAGAGGCTGTTGCACTTGCTCCTGAATCCGGGGCCGCTTATGCGAAACTTGGCGCGGTACTTACAGCAAGCCGTGGATCAACGGTTGAGGAATGTAAAGAAGCGTGTCTTAGGAGTATTGCGTTGAATCCGGAAATTGCTGAAGCCCACTATATGCTTGGCTTGGTTTACGCACATCAAAAGGATTATCTCAAAGCGGCGGAATACTACAAAGAAGCATTACGGCATGATTCACAATACTTGGAAGCTTACAAGTCCCTTGGTAAAGCGTACTGGAATGAAGGGCAATTAGAGAGTGCGGTTGATGCGTTTCAGAAAGTAATTCAACTAAATCCAGATGAACAGTCAGCACATGAGTGTCTGGGAAACATCTATAACAGCCTCCGGAGATTTGATGACGCGATCATCGAGTTTAATGAATTACTCCATTTGGATCCAAACAACGAAGGTGCACACCGGGGACTTGGGTATTCCTACAACGAGCTGGGTCGTTACCAGGAAGCGATCAACGAGTGCCAGGAAGCAATTCTTTTGGACCCAGATGTGGCAACATCTCACAACAACCTTGGCTATGCATATAATGCTTTAGCCCGGTACAGAGATGCGCTGGATAGCTTTGAAGAGGCGATTCGCTTAGAGCCTGAGATATCCAACGCGTATAACGGCATGGGTAATGCTTACAGTGGGTTAGAACGGCCCGATGATGCGATCCGGTGTTGGGAAAAGGCATTAAGCCTTGAGCCCACATATGCAGTGCCGCTTGTCAGTATTGCATGGATATACATAAACCAAGGAAAACAGAGCATTGCCATTGAAACGCTCAATAGGGCTTTACAGATCAACCCAGAATTACCGGATGCCCATTACGCCATGGGTATAACGGAATTCAAGCGCCGGCACTATGACGAGGCGATTATAGCTTACAAAGAAGCGATCCGGTTAAATCCCGAGTATGCTGCTGCCTATTGCGAACTAGGGAAGGTCTATTTCAAAAAACGCAGCATGACATTGGCGCGTGAAGCATTCCAAAACGCTATGCAATACAGCAATCCGGGCGAGTGGCCGTATGATCATTCGGAGAATTGGCTGCGGAACATTTAATCCGCTCACGTTGCGTGTGGAGATGTTAAATGATTCGATTTAACGTAGGGGCTTCCCTAGTTAAGGATACCATGAGGTACTCTGATGCTAGTGCAGAAGCCAAAGACAAGTATGCCCGGCGTTCCCGGATTTCGAAGCGTAAGTTCCGGGAGCTAATTAGGTACTTCGCTTTCGACTTGCACGCAATTAGGATCGCGGAGCTGGCCAACCTCATCCGCAATTCCGTTAACCGCTATCTGCTGCTGCTCAGGCTGCGCCTCGCCGAGATGTGCGAAACTCAGTCGCCGTTCCGTGGCGTGATTGAGGTTGACGAATCGTACTTCGGCCCCCAGCGTGTGCGTGGCAAGCGCGGGCAGCAAAACCCCCGTGTTTGGCATCCACCTACGCGGCGGCCAGGTGTTCACCCAAATCGTCTCGGACTGCTCCATGGCTAGCCTGAAAGCGGTGATCCGCGGCAAGGTCTACGCCGCCAGCGTGATCCACTCCGACGGCTGGGCGGGTTATGACGGGCTGGTCGACATCGGCTTTCAGAAGCGCTACCGGGTGCACCATGGCCTGGACGAGTTTGCCAGAGGTAAGAACCACATCAACGGCATTGAGTCGTTTTAGCCGTTCGCGAAACGCAGGCTCGCCAAGTTCCACGGTGTACCCCTGGAAACGTTCTACCTTCATCTCAAGGAATGCGAGTTCCGCTTCAACCACTGCAAAGATAACCTCTATGCTATATTGCTCCAGTTGCTAAGAAATACCCCCCTTAACTAGTCAAGACCCATGCCTAAACTGAATGCTTTCTATTCTTGTACCCCCATACGCTACACTACACCTGCCTAGGCTGGCGTGCGCGGGCCTGGCGTATCACCGGTACTAGGAGCGGCCGGGAATGGCAAGTCTAGAGCTGGAGTGGGAGAAAACGATTTTACGTCGCATGCTGGCTGGGGAGGATGTCTGGCGTGAGTTCACGGGCCTGTTTGGCCGGACAATTTACTACGAATTGCTGCGAATGGGTATTAGTAGTCCGCCGGACCAGGACGACCTTTCACAGGAATTAGCGCTGCACCTGTACCGCAACGAATGCTATATGCTCAGGCAGTTCCTTGAGAGAGATACTGGTTTCAGTTTCAAGGCAGTCCTGCGTGTCGTGATCCGCAATTTGGTTATTACACGCTGGCGCAAGATCAAGCTACAGCCGCCGCCAGTTGATACTCAGGAGTACTTGCCCGACGTTCGCGATATGTTCACCGGACGCCAGGATGAGAACCCGGCTAGACAGGAGCTTAAGGAGCTAACGCTGCAATCCATGTTCCAAGATGCCACCGCTGGATCACGTGATGATGTTCCATTCAGGATATTGTGTGAAAGATTCATAGAGGGTGAACGCGTTAAAGACATTGCTCAGGATTTGCAGATAACCGAGAACGCAGTGAGTTTGCACCTCAAGCGTGCTGTGCAAAAAATGAAGCAGCTATACGGCAGCGATCTGATGGAGCTATTAGATGGTGAATAATAAAAAGCAGCCGCCGGCCGGTGAATTGTTGCCAGACTGGCTGGACGATGCGCTCCAATCGGAAGAACCGCCCTTAGCGGATGAAGCGGCCTACGCCGCATTTGCATCGCGGTTTGAAAACAATGCACGTCAGGCCACAGCGGGTTTGCGCAAGCAACAAATACGACCGGTACGACAGGGCTGGCGGGGCTGGGCTCTTGCAGGTGCGGGTGCGGCAGTCATTGTCCTCGCGGCGCTGGGTATTTGGCACAGGATAGAAAGACCAGAGCCGACAGTGCCGCCGGGGCAGCCAGACTTCCCGCAGCAAGGAAAGCTAATTGCATATATACCTGCGATTGTGACGCCTGGGCTTCAGCCTGGGGTGAAGGCTGGTGGATTATTGCTGGAACTTGAACCGAATGATACACCGGATGCTGCGCAAGCACTGGATGGTTTTACACGTGATGGTGGCTGGTATGCTCTACAGCCAGGCGTGCTAAGCGGTGAGGAGACCCAGGACTGCTTCACCGGTTCACCGGAATTTAATGCATACACGCTAACTGCCGAAGTGCACGTCCAAGCTCCGCAGGAAACTGAACTTGAGCTTACACTACTGGATGGGACGGGAAAGGCGGTTCAATACTCTGCGCTTGAGCCGGCGGCGAATGGCGGGATTGTGGTGAGTTACAACATGCCGGGGGGGAAGTTCACTGCAATTCTAGCGGCTAATGGGGCCGAGGTGCAATATGAGCTGCAATTGTGTGCCAGGCCTGTTAGTACGAAATGACAGGTTCCTTCCTAGTGAAGCGTTGCAGTCCTTGTAACGTTTTGATAGCAGGAGGATGACATGACAGGCAAGGTGATCGGTGGGATAGCGCTTCTCGTGGCAGTACTCGTAATAGGGTTGTACTACCTAAATCTAAAAGGGTTACAGAGCAGCTCTTTGATGGCGACCGATGGCACTGGGACCAAGATGGACGATCTTGTCCAACTAGCGGACTTCCCGGTACAGGTAAACACCTTTGACCCGGAGGATCAACACTGGCTAACCCGGTCGCAT
>CAYXMN010000196.1:0-5022 GCA_964465955.1 uncultured Planctomycetales bacterium | reverse complement strand
ATCTCAATGAAACCGAATCCGCGGCTGCGACCCGTGAACTTGTCCATGATGACGTTCGCGGAATCCACTGTGCCATAGGCCGAAAAGGCTTGGCGCAAATCCTCGTCGCCGCACTGGTAGCTGAGGTTGCCCACGTAGATATTCATACCAAACTCCTAAGACAAGACAATACGTTGATGGGTGCGCGGCGGTTTGATATGCATCCGCAGCTGAAGCCGCCCGCAACTACTGGACAAGCCCAGTAGCCATCATGGCTAGTCTAGCATGCCCGCGCCTCTGGTGCAAACCGCCTGCCGTGAGCTTGAAACGCACCGGCGCAGCTTAATGCTTCAAGCGCCCAAGCGCTACAATCACTGGCTGGAGGTAATGCATGCAACTCACCGAACTGCTGTCCCGCGCCGAACGCTGCCACCAAGAAGCGGCCTTGGAATATTTCAACGCACTCTCCGGCCAGAAAGACCAGCTTGAACTGGTGGAGATCCTCAAACGCTACCCCGAGCTGCACTCCAAGGAAACCTACCAACAGGTGGCGCACCTGACCGCTGCCGAGGTGCCCGATGCGCGCGAGCGGCGCTTCCTCAAGGAATGGATCACCGGCAACTACTTCACCGAGCGCATGAAGGAAATGAGCGAGGAGCTGGAAAACGCCGAAGGCGATGCCGTGGTCGAGCTGGATGGCCAGCAGCTCTCCTTCCGCGCGGCGCCAGTGATCATGGGCAACGAGCCCGACTATGCCCGGCGCGGGCGGCTGGATGGCGCGTACCTGCGGGTCATGGGCGAACTTAATCCACGCCGCGAGAAGCTGGATGCCACCGCGCGCGAGATTGTGCTTGAGCTGGGCTACGCCAGCATGATCGAGATGTGCGAGCAGCTGAGCCAGATGAGGATTTACCCCTTGCGCGAGCAGCTCTCGCGCTTCCTCGACGAGACGGAGAGTCTGTTTGCCGAGCGCCGTGACTATTGGGCCGCGCGCACCGAGGGCTTGGCGGGCCGGACCGTGCGCCACTGCGACATCAGCTTCCTGATGCGCGCGAGCCGCTTCGACGGCCTGTTCCCCAGCGCCGGGGTTGTGCCTGCGCTGGCGCGCACGCTGGCCGGGCTAGGCATCGACTTGGAGCGGCAGGACAATGTGACGCTCGACCTGGAGGAGCGCCCGAAGAAGTCGCCGCGCGCATTCTGCATCGGCATCGACGTGCCGCGCGACGTGCGCCTGGTCCTCTCGCCGCACGGCGGACAAGACGATTACACCACGCTGTTCCACGAGGCGGGCCACCTGGAATTCGGCGCGCACATGGGCGCGGGCCTCAGCTTCCTTTATCGCAACCAAGGCGACACCAGCGTGCATGAAAGCTACGCCTTCCTGTTGCAGCACTTGGTGAGCAGCCCGGTGTGGTGGCGCGAAATCATGCACGCCGACCCCGGCGACTTCCCGGCCTTCTCGCGCTTCAACCGGCTGTACTTCCTGCGGCGCTATGGCAGCAAGCTGCGGTACGAGGTGGAATACTACGAGCGCGGCGGCGGCCCGGCGCTGGCGGAGGCGTATGTGCGCGAGTTGTCGCGCGGCACCGGCGTGGCCTACCCGTCCGAGCGCTACTTGGCCGACTTTGATAGCGGATTCTATGTGCTGCAGTACCTGCAGGCGTGGATCTGGGAAGCGCAGTTGCGCCGCCATCTGGAGCGTGAGTTCGGCGAGACCTGGTTCGCCAAGCGCAGCGCCGGCGACTTCCTGCGGGACTTATGGCAGGACGGGCAAAAGTACGACGTGTGGGAGATTGCCTCGAAGCTGGGCTACGCCGGGCTCGACATCGCGGTGATCCGCGAGGAGCTGACGGTTTAGGGCTTATTTAAGCGCGCCTGGCACAGTATCGCCGCGCTAGCCGCGAGCCGGCTGGCACTGCCGCACGACAGCGGCAAGCGCCGCCACGGCCCGGGGCACGGCGGACCGCCTGGGCCAATCCTTACCTCCCCCCTACCCCTTCCCCGGCAGCACATACAACAGCATCGCGAAGAAGTGGCAGACGCTGCCCGCCAGCACGCACAGGTGCCAGATCGCGTGGTTGAAAGGAATGCGCTTGACCACGTAAAACACGACGCCGCCGGTGTAGCACAGCCCGCCCAGGCCGAGCCAGATCAGACCGCCGGGATGCAGGCCCGCCAGCAGCGGTTTCAGCGTAAACACGATCATCCAGCCCATCAGCACATACGTGATCAAGCTGTACAGCTTGAGCTTATCCAGCGCCAGGCTGGCCTGCACCACGCCGAGAATCGCCAGGCCCCAGATCACGCCGAACAGCGACCAGCCCAGCGGCCCGCGCAGCGTGACCAGCGCGAACGGCGTGTAGGTCCCGGCGATCAGCAGGTAGATCGCGGCGTGGTCGAAGATGCGGAAGAGGTGCTTCACCTTGGGATGGCGGAAGGCGTGGTAGAACGTCGAGGCGAGGTAGAGCAGCACGAGCGTCGCGCCGTAGACGCTGAAGCTGACCACGCGCCAGGCGTCGCCGCGTAGCGCGGCGTAGGTGACGAGGATCGCCAGCGCCGCGGCGGCCAAGCCCGCGCCGATGCCGTGGGTAATGCTGTTGGCGATCTCCTCGCTGTGGCCGTGCTCGTCCAGGCCGCTTAAATTCGGGGGCATGCTGTTGCTCCAATCCGGGGCGGGTGGCGCTCCGGGGACAAGCAGTCTACCACTCGCTTGGTGCAACTTAAGTCGAACGCCGCCGCGTTGACATCGTCTTAACATTATGATAAATTTTCTCATATGAGTTTACGCAACGCACCACACCGCACCGCTTGCCACTGCACCGGCTGCGCGCCGGATTATCTGGAGCAACGTTTGGCTGCCGCCGGCGAGCGGCTCACCGGGCCGCGCCGGACCGTCTGGGACGCGCTGGCCGGGGCGCGCCAGGGTTTCAGCGCGCCTGAGCTGGCCGCGTGGCTGGCTGGGCAAGGCGTGGGCCAGGCAACGGTGTACCGCACGCTGGAACTGCTGGAACGCTTGGGGCTGGTGCGGCTGGCGGCCCTGCCCGGCGGGCGCGCCGGATATCTGGCCGTGCGCCCCGGACATAGCCACGCGCTGATCTGCGACAGCTGCGGGGAAGTGCAAGACTTCGAGGCCTGCGGTTGGAATGTTGTGGGCGAACTGATTGAGCTGAAGACCGGCTTTAAGCTGCAAAGCCATTACCTGGAAGTGCATGGGCTGTGCCCGCGCTGTCAGCAACTAGCATGATATTAATTATCAGATTTCGAAAACGGCACATGATGAACGACAACAGACGCTTCGCCATCTTGGGCGGTGTACTGGCCGCCTGGCTGAGCTTGAGCCTCATGCTTGCCCCGTGCGCCGCAGCCGCGGAGGCCAAACCGGTCTTCCTCGCCACCGCGACGCCGCTGGGCATGATTCTACGCGAGGTGGCCGGCGGACGCGCTGAGGTGCGGGTGCTGCTGCCAGCGGGCGCTTCGCCTCACACATATGAGCCCAAGCCTTCCGACTTGCAGGCGGCGCGTACGGCGCAGGCGTTCTTTTATTGCAGCCCGCTGCTCGACGGCTGGGCCGCGGAGATCGGCGGGCGCGACGCGATCGCCCTATTCGACCTAGTTCCCGCGTCACAGCGCTTGACGATGCCCACGACACACCACCACCCTGGGGCGGAGGGGAAGGCGCATGAACACTTCGAGGGCGAGCGCGAACTCGATCCGCACTTCTGGCTCAGCCCGCGCACAGTCCGCGCAATGCTGCCGGCGCTGGCGGATCAGCTGTGCGCGCTCGATCCGCGCGGGGCGGCGGAGTACCATGCCAACGCGCAGGTGTTCGACGCCGCGCTGGCCGCGCTTGATCAGGAATTGGCCGGCACACTGGCTAAAGTCCAGGGCGAAGCGCTGCTGCTGTTCCACCCGTCGTTCAACTACTTGATCCGCGATTACGGCCTCAAGCTGGCAGGGGTGATCGAGCCGGTGCCGGGCCAGGAGCCCACCCCGCAATTGCTGGCGCAACTGACCGAGTTGGTGCGCACGGCCCAGCTCAAGGCGCTCTTTACCGAACCGCAGCTGCCGGCGGGCCCGGCCCAGGCCATCGCCCGCGAGACCGGGCTGCCCCTCTACTCGCTCGACCCCGCAGGCTCCGCGAACAGCACGACCTATGCCGGGTTGCTGCGCCACAACGCGCGCGTGCTGGCGGAGGCGTTGCAGTAGCAAGGTTCGGCTAGTACCCCAGGAAGCAAGTCAGCAGGCAGCGCGTGACGGAATGCGAGAGCAGCAGCGCGGCCAGCGCTTGGCAGAAGACCATCCCGGCCAGGATTGATCCTCCCAGGATCAGCAGCGAGCCGCGCTGGGGCGGCGCATCCAATGCGCGCAAACGCTCGGTCTGCGCCTGGGCGGAGAGATGCGAGGCGGTGCAGCGCAGTTGCGCCTGGATCAGCTGCTGCGCGGTAATGCGCGTGATCAGCCGCTGGTAACTTGGTTCATCGTGCAGGCGGCAGGCGTGATCCACGGCCAGTTCGCTGTCCAGCTCATAATCCGCCGACCAGCCGCGCACCCAGGGCAAGGCGAAGTACAACGCGCTCAGCGCTTCCAGCACCAGCCGTTTCAAATTGTCCCGCCGGGCGAAGTGGCGCAATTCGTGGGCGATGGCGAGTTCGCGTTCAACCGCATTCAGTTCCTGCCATAGCTCCTGGTTGATCCACAGCTCGGGCCGCCAGGCTCCAGCGATGCACAAGGTTGGCGTGGCCTGGGTGAACCGCATGCGCAACCGGCGCGGCAAGTTGTGTGCTGGCAGTTCCGCCGCGGCATCGAGCTCTCCCGCCGCACGGCGCGCGCGCGGCAAACGCCCGCGCCGCCACTGCGCCCAGCCGATGACCAGGCTGATCCCGAGCAGCAACCAGCCGGCCGCGACAATCGCCGCGGCCCAGCCGCCAAACATCAAACGATGGAAAAGGTTTGTCGTCATCGGCATCGCCCCGCCGACGCCCGCCAGTCAGCTGGCCAGCGTGAGCAGCGTGTTAACGCCCAACGCGCCCGTCAGCAGCGCGA
>CAYXMN010000195.1:0-5057 GCA_964465955.1 uncultured Planctomycetales bacterium | reverse complement strand
CCCGGTGTTCGCCATCATCTCTGGAATAGTCATGGCGATGTGCCAGGCGATCTGGCCCAAGGTGCGGTGTCCGTTTGCCACGCGCTGGCTCAAACTCTCATCGGATAGCTGGAGCATCAGCTTGTGGATCTCTGCGCTTTTTTGCGTATAGGCCTTTACGAAATCGTTTAGCTTGCGAAACATGCATTCCTCCTAGTACTAAACAAAAGTATAGTTATAGTTCCTGGGTTTGTCAAGCGGCATTTCCGCGCCAGCTTGACCAGCTCCTGTTTCAGCCAGGCTCGGGCGCAAAGGCCATGCACCTTGAGCCCAGCCTGGCGCACTGACACGGTCATCTGCCCGTGGTGATGGATATCAGGCTTGTGCATTTCGCAGAGCACTTTGACTTGCGTCCAGTCCATGCCCCACATGTTTACCGGTTCATCCCGCCGGATTTTGGCGGAGTCTTCCGTATCATTGGCCAGAAAGTGCTCGATAGTTGTGTGCATAGCAAGCTCTCATCCGCTTCAGAATTACTCCGTGTAATGTAGGGGTATACCGCAATAGCAAGTAGCCATGTCTATCACCCTGCCGCAACATCTTAGGAACGCGCTGGAGCACCTGCATCCACGGCTGTTGCGCGCGCGTCATCCCTGGGGCCGGCTGCTGGCGGCTGTCCTGCGCACACGGTTTATCATTGTGCTACCACTTCCCCGGCGGTTATCAGGCATCACCATTCCGTTTCTACCGGTGATCATCCTCTCGCGGCGCCTTGTCAGTGCTGTGCCAAAGACAGCGCGGGTGCCGGCCTTCCCAGGCGAGCGCATCACTGACTACGCGCTGAGCTTGTTCCTGCACACGCTGTTGCACGAAGCGGCGCACCAGCTCTGGGCGGTGTGGCCGGAGTGGCAGCGCTGGCTGGGGCGGCGGCGCATCTACGGCGTGGATATCAACGCGGCGGACGCGGTGAGCGAGGCGGTCTGCCGCGAGCTGTGCGAGCACACGCGCTACGCCGGGCAGGCCATCGCCTACCGCAGCCCGTTGTGCTGGGTGCATGCGGTGTTCGACAGGAAATGTTAGCGTTCGCGCCGGCCTGAGAGTTTCATCCTTAAACTTGAATAACCTTCCAGCTAGATAGCCAGCACCCATCGAACCGAGCGCGATCCAGAGGAAGGATTCGAAGAGGTGGTTTTCAGCACCGTTGTCGCCCGGTAACGAAAGAAATCCCGTCAGATTTTCATAACGGAAAATCTGACTAAAACCCCGTCGTTGATCCCGCGTTCAACCAACCTCATAAAGCAACCAGCCCATTGCAGGGCGGGCTGTCTAATCTGTGGTGATGTATTTAGGAATCCCAATGTATCATGCCTCATCAGTTCGCACAATTCCTATTTTCATGGTATAATCATACTATGAAAGCATTGGATTATGACCTGATTGGTCGTCGGCTACGTGAGCGGATGCACTCAGAGGGTGTGACGCTGATAGCCCTGCGCGACAAAACCCGCGAGATGTTCGGCGCGGGCATTACGCCGGACGTGGCCAGTGTAATCCGGCAAGGTAAATGCCCACCGGGATTAGCGCTCCAGTCGATGATGCGGATCGCGGCGGCGTTGAACTGGACAGTTCACGAGTGGCTTGCCCCGGAAGAAGTGATGACTGAGGCTCGTGTACGGGAGCTTGTGCGCGAGGAGCTGGCCAAGGTGAGCCAGCGCGGCGCTTTGAGCCTGGTGGAGAAGTGGATCGACCCGGAATTTCCCAATGCGGGGGGTACGCCATGACACTCGCTGAATGGGCGGCCCGGAAACAGGCCGAGTATCTGGATGACCCGGTATATATTGCGACCGGGCTGGAACTCGATGTGATAATGTAGCGCTAATCGAAATAGCGGCGGACCGAGCCTAGTTCTGGCGGTCCGCCGCATTGTTCTTCCGTCACAAGGGTGGGTAACTGCTACCCGCCCTGCTGCATCTGCTTCATCATTTCCTGGGTCTGCTCGTGGTTCGGGCCGTAGATACTCGGCACCATCAGCCCGGCCTGGCGCATCAACACCGACATCTGCCCGCGATGATGGATCTCGTGACTGATCATCGCTCCGAGCATCGAGGCGGTGGTCCAGTCCATCTCCCACACGCGGTAACCCTTGGCCAAGTCTTTCGGGGTCATGTTCTTGACCTGTGTCTTAACCTTATCCATCATGCCGTTGTAGGTGTTCGCGATCATCTCCGCGGTCAGGTTCGCCGGCGGCTGGTAGCCGAATTCGGGCATTTCGAAACCGACCTGGCCAAGCATGTAGGAAGACGCGGTAGCCACATGCCAGGCCAGCTCACCGAGATTATTGTGGCCCTCGGCCTTCGACTGTTTGAGGGATTCATTGGTGAGCGCTTTCAGGACATTCGCAGTCGTCTTGGATTCGTATTCATAGTGCATCAAGAAATCATCCGCCGTCTTATACATGAGTGCCTCCAGAAAGTAATGGCCAGGTTTATACCGTGGCAAGTGATTGTACCCGCGCCTTGGCGAGACTTGTTCGCATTTTCAGAGAATCCCGCTAGAATTCCCATGAACGGCACAGATGCAGCATTTGACATAGCTCGGGATGCCCGGAGGAGACACGATGGAAACGTACATCACACGCGCCACGTTGGCGGCGAAGACCGAGAGCTGGCTCAGCCAGGTCGCCCCGTTCAACCGCAGCGGATTAACGCTGGCTGGCGACCGCGCCGCGCTGCTGGTGGTAGACATGCAAAACTTCTTCCTCGACCCGGTTAGCCCAACCTATACTTGCGGCGGCCCGGTGGTCTTGCCCAACATCCAGCGCTTGCTTACCGCGTTCCGTGGCGCAGGCCGCCCCGTCATCTTCACGCAGCATGTCCACCACCCAAACCTGTCCGATGCGGGCATCATGGGTTGGTGGTGGGAGGGAATGTGTCTGGAGGGCAGCCCGGAAAGCGCGATTACCCCGGAGCTGGCGCCGCAGCCGGGCGAGAAGGTTGTGCCCAAACACCGCTACAGCGCGTTCTACAACACCGACCTTGAAACCGTGCTACGCTGCCTGCGCGTCGAAGATGTGGTCATCTGCGGCATCATGACCAACATGTGCTGCGAATCCACCGCGCGCGATGCCTACTACCGCGACTACCGCGTGTTTTTCCCCGCAGATGCGACCGGGTCGATTTGCGAGGAGATGCACCTCGGCACCCTGCTCAACCTGGCCTTTGGCTTTGCCAGAATCACCACGGCGCAGCGGCTGTGCGGAGAGCTTGTCACTAGTTGCCAGCGGCGGGCGCTGATGCAGGCTGAGTAGATTGGTAAGGGCGTAGAGTATCGGAGCGGACCTAACATAAAACGATTGCCTATACTTGCATATTTGATTATACTTGGTTATACTTCAATGACCAGGCCGGGGGCGGGTAACCCAAGGCGGGAGACAAATTTACATTTGGGAGGAGTCAGGGAAGTGCGTAATATATATATATATCCTCAGTCGCTGGAATACTGGTGCTGATGTTGTGCGCCGGCTGCGGCTCAGGTAACACCGAGCGGGAGGCGGCGAGTTTGGCGCCGGGCGGGCTGGGCACCGGCGGAACAGGGACCACCGGGGACCTGGGTGATGGACTGACAGGCGGCGGCGATCCGGTGGATCCATCACTAGATCCTTTTGAGACGGCGGAATGGGATATTGTCTCATTTACGGATCCGCGCACGGATGGCGACCCCTACGACATCATAAACGGGCGGGTGCTGATCGCGTTCAAGAACCCGCCCACGCTGCCTGTGGTTGACCCGAACTATTTCGACGTGGAGCGGACGGACGCTGATCCTGTATACAACCAGGTGGTGTACAACTATGCGATGACGACGACCGCTGAAGGCCAGACGATGCTGAATGATCCGGCGATTGCGGCGTTCATCGCGGCGGAAGACCTCACGGTGTACAGCGAGTGGCCGATGGTGGCTGGGCTGGCGGTCGTGCTGCCGGAAGGGCAGACGGTCGCCGATGCGGTGGCGAATTGGCCGACGGAGTACCCGAACCTGATCGACGCGGTGGATCCGGACATGGTTGCCCATGGGTGTGCATTCCCGCAGGATCCGCCGAATGAAAACTGGTACTACCAACCCAACTCATGGTATCTTTGGGCAGATCACCAAACATCCGGTAGTTCTTATCCAGTCTCCCTATACAGCACGGATGTCGGTTCTGTATGGCATCTTGGAATTGATGGTGAAGGTGATGCGGTACTAGCTATCATCGACACTGGAGTAGATTATAGCTTAGTTGATCTGCAGCTTTCTTCTGTCTCTCATGGAGTTAATGCAGGGGATAAAAAGTCAACAACGCAATTTCTCCCTAGAAGCCAAGGTGGTGGAGTACCTTGGGAATGGCTGATGAATCGTAGCCAAGCAAATGCCACAGCACTCGGACATGGAACTTGCGTTGCAGGCATTGCAGTTGCTCATGTGAATAATTTTGATAACCTAATACCATCCTCACACTTTGTTTCGATGATCCCGAATGGCAAATATGTACCACTTGCCGTTAAGGCTAAAGGAAATACTGATAGTGTCCCAATGTTTTCGTTGTCCAGTCTTTACAATGCAATTTCATCGATAGGTGCAATGAAACGTATTCCCGGATATCAACCAAGTATACTTTTTGCAGACCGAAAAGTACCATTCTATCGTATTGAAACATGCAATCTGAGTATTCGTATTCCAGGAGAAGGAACCAATCTTGGCAATAACCTTTTGAGTTCCATCAGTCCTTATGTGTTATTTGTAGTTGCAGCAGGGAACGATAATAATGCGAATAAAACGTACTGGCCTGCATGTTACAGCGACGCAATAGCAGTAGCGGGACACACAGAAGTGGGTTCAAGAGCATATTATGGTGAAGGATCAGGCAGTAACTATCAATCCTATGTTGACATCTCGGCTCCTGCTAGAAACATGTTTACTTGCGATATGGCTGGTTATACACAGAATGGCTATTACAAGGGCAAAGAGACAGGTATTCTTTGGGTTGGATTAGGGACATCTATGGCATCACCAACTGTTGCCGCAGCAGCAAATCTGAT
>CAYXMN010000194.1:0-5088 GCA_964465955.1 uncultured Planctomycetales bacterium | reverse complement strand
TGCTGAGAATATGCAAATCCAGTCCGGGAGTTGAGGTATACGAACCAAGCCAATGCCAGAAACAGCACCAGATAAAAGCCGATCCACCAGACTCCAACCCGCAACCACCAACGCTTCATTCCACGGTTGGAGATTTTTAAGAGTTGTAGAAATTCATCCCCCATGCCGGGATTATAGCAGGATGCGACATACCCGCCCCCGCCGTTCCCCGCTACCCCACGATCTCATTGCGCTCGTTGAGCACGACGACCTTCGGCGTGTGCGCGCGCGCTTCCTCCAGGCTGACCTGTGCGAAGCTCATCACGATCACCCGGTCACCCGCCTTGCCATGGTGCGCCGCCGCGCCGTTGAGCACGATCTGCCCCGGCTCGCTGAGCTCGATGATGTAAGTCTCCAAGCGCGAACCATTGCTGAGGTTCGCCACCAGCACTTTCTCCCACGGCAGGAGGCCGGAAGCGCGCAACAGCGCGGTGCTCACACCGAGGCTGCCCGGATACTCCAGGTTGGCGTCAGTGATGCACGCGCGGTGCAGCTTTGCCCTTAATACGGTAACCGTCATCATGGCCGCAATATATTACTACCAGAGCGTCAAAACTATTGCCTTAGCGCCGAGGATGATCCACGCGGTTTGAGGCTTCCTGGATGAGCAGATCATGCGGGTTTTCCCACAGCTCCCGCAACGCTTCGATATATGGCTGCGCCTCAGGGCCGAATTTATCAGGCGGCTGGATCAACCACTCGCAATGCTCGTGCCCCATCGCAACGCATTTAGGTTCGTAAGCTAACAATGGCCGTTCAAAAAACGCCGTGGCCCAGCCGCTGGCATAGCCCATCAGCGTCCAGCACACTGGGGCGGATTCGTAGCCACCCAGCTCGGGCGTGAGGAAACGCAAGTGCTGCTCCGCTTCATAGCTGTTGCGCCAGACGCCGGTGAACAAGAATTCGCCCGTCTCGCGGTTGTACTTCAAGACTTGCGGCGTGGCGTTCACGATACCTTCCCAGCAGTGGATGACAGGACCACTTTTCAACAACTCCGATTCATCGATGAAATTGTAGTCACGTTTCATTTGAACGAAGTTCGAAAAGCCATGGCGATAGCCGAACCTGAGGAAAAATGCCTGGGCTTTGTGCCAGCCTAGCAGTTCGAGGATGCTTTGACGCAGCATGCCGATGGCGCGCGCTTCGAAAATGACCAGCCGGTGCTTGCCCCAAGTGGTTAAACCCTCGCTGGGTTCAAAGATGATTTCTTTACTTAAGTCGAAGTCACTGGCTTGCATTCATTAAATCCGCGACTCCTCACCCATCACTAGACCCTAACTCATGGATAAAGTCTAGCATTCTACAAAGGTGGTTGTATAGGAATCATGGTTATTTAAGCCGCTTTAATTCTTCCTCCGTGATGCGCCGGGCGCCGACGAAGCGCTGCTTATAATAGCCTTCGCTCATGTTGGAGATGGTTACTTTACTTTGCGCACTGGACGCATGAATGAAGTCGCCGTCGCTGAGGTAGATGCCCACATGGCTGGCGCCTTCCTTATATGTGGTAAAGAACACCAAGTCGCCGGGGATGAGATCTTCCTTGTCCACGGCTTGGCCGAGACCCGCCATCTGTGTGCTTGCGCGGCGGGGCAGGCTGGAGGCATCCGCCCCCTCTTCGAGAAGCACTTTATAGATGAGGCCGGAGCAGTCCACGCCGCCGTCGCTCTCACCACCCCAAACATAGGGTGTGCCTTCCATCGCCTTAGCGCGCTTGATTAACCGGTCACCGATGCTTTTTCCGTAGATCGCCTTCGGCGCGCCTTTAAAGTCAGGGTCGAGGTATTGGCTGTACATCCAGCCTTGCTGGCCGCTGAACTCAATAAAACTCCATTTATCGTTCCGGCCCAGAACCTGGACCGTTGTGCCTTGCGGCAACTGCGCGATGATGTCGCTGTCCACCGTAGCGCTCGTGCGGAAGTTGATGCCGTCTCCGGTGACTTTGAACGGGCGGCTGGCGGTGCGGTCGGTTTTCTTCACGTAGTCCTGGTGCACCCAGCCTTTCATGCCTGACGAACTGGAAGCGACGAGTACCCACTTATTCTTGCGTGAGAATTCGAAGAACACATCGCCCTTATAAAGTTCATCCTTAATACGCGCATCAGTACTGGGTTCCTCGCGCAGGCGTACATTGTCTCCGGTGATTTCAACACGGCTTAAGGCGTTGACATATTCGCCAAAGACCCAGCCTTTGATGTTTTCGGCGGGTATGGACACGTAATACCACGGATCGTCCACGCATAGAATGTAGACTTTATCGCCCTTATCGACCTTGCCGACGGCCTTGCTTTTAAGATTCGCTTCCGCGCGAACATTCACGTCCGTGCCGCTGATTAGCGCCATGTCATGGCCGCCGACAGGTTTGTAACATTTGCCGAGGTCGGTTTCTTCGGGCACATCCACCCGTACTGCCGCGTCGGGCAGTTGCAGCGTGGCCATTTGTACGGATTCCTGCTGGCCCGCGCCGGATTCCAAGGCGCCGGCGGATGTTGCTTGCAGCGCAGGAGCTGGCGGCGGCGTGCTCACACCGTCCTCGCCGAAAGTAATCACAGTTAAATCAACCTGCTGGGTTAGCCCGGTGGCCGGCGCTGGGGATTCCACCGCGCGGGATTGGCTGGAATTTGCCGGGGGCTGTTGTCCTGCGGTGAGTACCCGGTCAAGGTCTGTGGCACTTATTTGTTTAAGCGGCGCTTCAAGGACCGGTACAGGCTGTCCCGGGTTTACCGCCACATCATCAACGACCGGGGCTTGGCCTGGTACTGCTGCGCCAGCAGCGACCGGGGATTGCGTGGGTTGTGCAGCCATAGGATGAAGGACTGCTTGAGGTTCGCTGCCAAGATCCACGTGCACAGCGGTGTCGTCAGCGGGAGATGGAGCGGACGGAGCCGGCTCGGCCGCTCCGCTTACGCGGCTATGGGGATCCACCCGGTTGTCGCCAATGTACTCGAACCAAACCCAGCCCTTGGCTTCCCGGCCTGGCGCACTGACATAGCACCAATTGCCATCACGGTTGACCACGAAGACCTTATCGTTCATGTCCAACATGAGCACAATCTCGCCGTTTGGAGTCTCGCGCAGGTTGACCTCGGTGGCATTTATGTAAAACGGCCCTGTCGCGGCAAACGCGCGCGTCAGCAGCAGCCCGATCAGCAGGAACAAACTCAACCCAAATCGTATACTCAACAGGATGGTCCTCCATGGCGCACCATCCGCATCGGCGGTAGCGCAAGTTCTGCTCCGCCTCCCTCTCCTCGGTAACCGGATCTCCGGCGGATGACTAGTATAAAGTCGGAGAATCACGTCTGTCAATTAAAAGGTTCACCGCAAACTTTACAAAGAATAAACCAAAGCCCTAATTCATTTTAAACCGTTGGCATTGAAACATGTTATATATTGTTTATCGACATAGATGATGTGATTGCGAAGCCAGTCTACTAAAAACCTGAGTACTTCGTATGTGATGGTTTCATTGCCTGCTTCGTATTGATTCATAAAACCTTTAACTCGGGTGATGAATTGTTCATGCTGCTTCTTGTGATGTTCGTAATCTTTATAGTTGAATTTAATCATAAAATATTCTTCTTCATTAAAGTGAGTGATCATATAACGATGCATGCTATTCAAAACTTGATCCAAAACCTCTTTACTTTCGCCATTGATCAAAGCATTATATAGTTCATTAATCATGTTAAGTAACTTGATATGTTGATCATCTAGGTGATTAACATTAACACTGTAGTTACTATCCCAGTTTAATAATGGCATGATAACTTTTCGTAAATTTCCGATTTGAAATAATAACAGATTACTATCACAATGATCTTCGGAGAAGGTAATCTCATGGCTTGGACTACATACTAGCTGTAGTTACTGAACGCTTGAATTTGCTTCGATATCCCCAACTAATCCTGTAATGTGCAGCTCAGGATGCTCGCGCAGGTCAAGGCGTTCCGATTCTTCACGCGCCGTTTTATCAGCATTGAGCACCCGGGACACAATAGGTCGGCTGACCGCTAACTCATTTATGGCGATGACGATCGCAGCTTCGCCAGAGGATAGCCAGACGAAACTTCCCGCCGGGTAGCGGCCAATCTTCCGGATGAAGGCATTTGCGATATTCGCATCAAATGCTTTACCGCAATCTTGGACAATAATGTCGATGGCTTTGGCGAAGTCCATTTTATGTTTGTAGCTCCGCTTAGTCGTCAACGCGTCATACACGTCGCAGACTGTCGAGAGCTTTGCCCACTGTGTGAGCTGGTTCGTGATCAGGCCATCGGGATAGCCTTTGCCGTCGAGCCGCTCATGATGGCTGCGCGCCACGGAAATCGCATCCGCTCTCGCGCCAACTTCAGCGAGCAGTTCCGCGCTCCACACTGTGTGCATCCGCATGATGGCCCATTCATTTTCATCCAATTTACCGGGTTTATTTATAATTTCCGCGCCGACCTTCGCTTTACCCAGATCATGCAGCACGGCGCCAAAGACCAGTTCCTCCAGCTCCTGCTGGCTGTCTACCCAGTCACAGGCGATTGCCATGAACAGCATCCCAACATTGAGCGAATGACGGTAGGTGTAATGGTCCACCTTGTCCAAATCCAGCAGTTTGATGGCTAAATGAGAGCGTGAGGTGAACAGCTCCACGAGGGTATGCACCATATTGCGCGCGGATTCCGGCTCCAGCAGCTCGCCTTTCTCGATTTCTTGAAAAAAACCCTCTACTTGATCCGTGGCGCTATCCAGGAATTCCTGCGGGATCGCCGTCTCCAAGCCATGGTTCTGGTAGACGGTTCCCGCAGTCTCAAGCAGGCGGGCTAATGGATCGGTGGTGGTCAAGCCATCCTCATGGCTGGCGAGTTCGCTATCCGCTTGAACTGAAATCTGCTTGATGCCACGATCCTTCAACCGTCGAATGATCCTCGGAGTTATCTCCACGCCGGCGGAAAGCAACCGCTCAGTTCCGGCCCAAATATCGCGGTCAACGATCCAGCCGGGATTTAAGCTCTCGATGGAGACTTGAACATTATGCTGAATACGTTCCGTTGTCTCACT
>CAYXMN010000193.1:0-5150 GCA_964465955.1 uncultured Planctomycetales bacterium | reverse complement strand
CACCTCACCGGCGTCGCCGGTGCTTGCCTCTTGCCCATTCCCATCACCTCAGCGGCCAATACCTAGCAGGTTGCCATTCGATATATTATAGGTATTACCACCGAATTCGATAAGCATGAAACTGAAAATTGGCACACTCTCTTAACTCAGACTTGGCAACGTCCATTCAGACGAACAACTTGCTGACCCGCAAGCCCGCCCCAGATCGGATCACGCGGTTCTGTGCCTGCGCCGCAAACCAGTACATCGAGATTCTCCAGCAAAACACGACGCCAGGCGTGCGAATCGGTATTAACCTGCTCCCAGGTGAAAACCGTGTGGCAGATATACGTCAGCTCGGGTTGGCGCTCCTTCAGCATCCGGATTAAAGTGACGGCTCCCCGCGATTGTGCTAACGGCTCGCCGCCAACTAAGGTCAGACCGGCAATTCCGGAAATAGTGCAAACCCAATCCGCCAGTTCGCTGGCCGAGCCAGGATTAGCACCCACCGCTGTGACCTTTGCCGGCAGCCAAATCACCGCCCGTGCTCCAGGCCCCCAGCCAAATACCGGTGCTTGCCGGTCTAGCCAGAGCAGAGGGGTGCTGCAATCCATACCGCGATTGTACCTTTCGATTACCGCGAGCGAATTTAAACCAATATGAAAACTGCCGATTCTACTTTTCGCCCACTGGGTTGCAGGTATGGTTGCACTACCAGTGCGTCAAGGCTTGGAGGGATCGGCGCAGGGCGCCTAGGCTCACTTCAACCCAAGCGCCCTGCTGCTCTGTACTCCTTTGCTGCGCTTATCCTGCAGGATATGCGCGGAAGTTCTGTAGTCCCGGCGCAGTCTCACCATTCACCACCGGATCGTGAAGCTCCGGTTTGAAGGTGTAGCCTTCAAGGAGCGGAATGATCGAGTACGACCCATTCGGGAGATCTATCTGCTCGTAACAGCCATACTCGTCGGTGAATACATCCCAATAGGTTTCCATACCGATTAAGGTAATCCGCATCCGTGCGCCCGCCAACGGTTGCCAGCGGCTGCATTCCAGCCTGGGCTACGTAGCCCTGTGGAATATGAGAAACTTCATTGCGCCCCTTAACCACGTGTCCACTGTTTCAGGGGAAGTCCAGCTAGCTCCATAAAGACTATTGAAGGGAATACTGCCCAGAGAGTTCTCAAGACTGAGAGGCATGTCACGGGAGCTGCTGCAATACGGACTACTATGTCGTAATACTGCACCTGCAAATTGATTTTACCTCCAGGTACTCACTCGTCTCCTTCACCACATCGTTACTTGTGTTTGCATACGGGCAGACAAGGTCAACTGTGCCGTTACTACTCCTTGCCAAGTGGTACAATTTCATGCCGTCTACTTGAGGCTTAAGGGTAGGGAAATTTTCACATTTCGAATTTACGATGGGTAAGGTTGGAGTATTTCTAGGTCCAATTCTACTGTTGCTAGGTGTAGCTGCCTGCGGTGAGTCAAAGCAAACCCGGATCATCGAGACTCCATCTCAACAGTTCTCGAATGCTGCTGGGCTTTCAATTCATGAGCTTGAAGAACAGCTAGCGAAAGCTCTGGCGGAATGTGGCATTGATGATCCATCGAAGGTTCCCGCCGCCGCACCCAGCGGCGCGGACAACGCGGTGTTTGATCTTAGCGCTGACCTAATCGATACAGACGGCGCTGGCGGCAACCCGCCCACCGGCGTAACGCTGGCCTGGACTGAACGCATGCTAGGCGACTACGATGCCAATGGCGAGGTGGGTTATCCCGACCTGGTGCCGCTGGCCCAGCACTGGCTCGCAGGCGTAACCTATGACAACAGCACACTGCATGGCGGCTTTGCCTATTGGCCCGTGGGCGACCCGGAGGACAGTGGCTCCGGCAGCGCGAACTGGGTGTTGGCGCGGGTAGACGGTGACGGCAACACAGAGGTTGGTACTGGAGGCGACATCGTTGCCATCGCGGAGCACTGGAATGAGCGGCTGGCGGGGTACCGCGTCTATGCCAAAGCTCCAGGAGAGTTCGCCTTCAGCCTTCTAACTACATTGGACCACCCCGCTGGCACGCACGCAGATGCACCGGTGCGATACAGTTTTGATGCCAGCATCTCTGGCACGGGATTGTATTCATA
The DNA here is from genome assembly GCA_964465955.1 of uncultured Planctomycetales bacterium. GTDB lineage: Bacteria > 4484-113 > 4484-113 > 4484-113 > JAFGCY01 > CAYXMN01. The sequence continues at coordinate 3,028 of CAYXMN010000193.1, read as the reverse complement.
CTACATTGCACCGGTAGATGCAGACGGCAGCGAGGGTACGGCTAGTGGCATCTTCACCATCGACGTTGACACCGGCACCGTGAACCATACGCCGGTGGCGGCGCTGAAGCTCTCGCCAGACTTCGCGAGCGCTCCAGCCACAATCACACTTGATGCCTCCGCGAGCTACGACGTGGATGGGGATGCCCTCACTTACGCCTGGGACTTCGACGCGGACGGTACAGTGGACTGGGTCAGTACTGATGCTGTGCCGGAGGAGAGCAGCGCCGGGCTGGTGGACAGCATTACCCCGGCGGCAAGCGGCGGCATCGTCACGGTGCAGTTCCTGCGCGGCAGTGCGGATTGGTACTATCCCGAGGTATTTGCCACGGATGATGAAAGCGCGGCAAGCGACCCGATCAGCGTGCAATTGGGGATCAGCGGCTGGGAACATGTGGAGATCTCACGAGAAAACGACACTTCGACAAAGGTGAACTTCGACATTGAGAGCCTGGAAGTCGATCCAGCAACCGGCCGGGTGGTTGCTGCCGGAGTGGTTGATCATCGCGCACCTTCAAATTATGTTGATGAGGACCTATACGGGGTGTATTTCGTCTGGCGGCAAGTGGATGGCACTTGGCTGCGCGAGAGCGCTTTTGATCCGTCAGTTCCTGAGTGGGACCTAGATCTTTACGACATAAATATCCTCGACATGTTCTGGATGGCAGATGGCCAGCCGGGAGTTTTCTTCTATGGCCGTGAAGGGATTATGGGCAGAGTACGCTATTACGTCAGTTATCGCCGCGGCGCGGAGGACTGGCTGACGCAAATCCTGTGGGGCGGCGAGGATGGCGAGCAATCTGTTAGTGAACTAGGTTGGGATATTTCAGGCCCAGGTGAGTTCGTGTTCAGCGGGCAATATCCTTCATACTCGAGTGGCGCTGACTCATATAAGTATTACCTGATCCAATTCAGCCAGGGAAATGTCACTTGGCTTGACACTGGCCTAATCACAGACAACAATCTTCCGCTTGATGAAATTTCTTCTATCTCTGATTTGGCGGTAGATCCATCAGGCAAGGTACGCTTTTTCTGTGAGGGTTATAACGGCTTCTTCAATCCGGAGTTGTACTTCTACGATTGGTCCCCCCCAGACACATGGGAGTTATCCCGGCAAACTTTTGGTGAGTTGGAATACCTAGGGAGATATTATTTCACCGATATGAAGTATGATGCAGCGGGAGCCTTTTACGGCAAGGCTACCTTGGATCTTTCCGGTATTAGTATTCCTGATCTTGCAGTGATCTCCAACCGAGATGGTGACTATAAAGTATTGTATTCGTTTATAGATGCCATGAGTAAAGAATTATTTATTTTAGATAATTCAAGCACGATCGCAAGCCTTATGATGATTAAAAATCAGACGAGTTCCAACTTAGAGGATTACTTCGTACGCTATGAAAGTGGGACAATACTTAAAGAGAATGTTAATTATCCTATACAACTCGAAACCAACGGGAGCTATGGTCCTTTTACCATGGTTGCGTTTGATCAGGGGGAGGCGTGGTCAGTAGTTAAATATAGAGGTTCGTTACCCGGTGAACAAGCTCAATATCTAGCTAACCGGATCGATCCACGATTCTGAATTCAAAGAATATGGCATGCAAACAGTATTAAGGAGGTGGACATGAAGGAATAGAAATTCTTTATCGCTTACTGGATGTGGACACACTGTGCAGGTAAGTAGGCTGCACTTTTAGGAAGGATAAAAGGGACTAAGAGCTTTTCTTCTCACTAAGTGGTGGACATAGCAGCGTATGAAATCATCGTTGCACTTTCAAGGAGGTGGGTAAATCATTCTATTGCCTTTGATAGGCAATCATCGTCTATTCATTACGATGAAGTGTAATTTCGCTTCACCAGGCTTCACTTGGTTTCGAGTTAATGTTAGGAGGATGTGGACATGAACATGAGATTACTTCGATTCATACAATTTAATGCAGTAGCAGTAATATTTCTTTTATCAGCGATGACATCTTGCGGCGGGGGCGCCAGGACTTGGATCCGCAAACTCCGCTAGCGTGTGGCGTGGCGATTGACGCTGAGTAGTTGCGTGAGGCTTAAGCTTGAGTTGACTGCTGGTTGTGGCTATCTAATGTTTCGCGGATGATTTGGTACAAGTCGTTTGATTGGTACGGCTTGGCAAGAAATACCAGCGGACCCAGGCGGTCAAGCCCGGCAAGCGCTTCTGCTTCCGAATAGCCGCTGCAAATCACCACCGGAATGTCTGGCCTGAGCCGCCGCACTTTTTGCAACAGCTCAAACACCGTCATACGCTGAATCCCGCGATCCAGAATGATCAGATCTATCGCCTTGGGCTGATGCTGGAAGGCAGCGAGCCCCTGGGCACCGCCAAGCCCAGCCAGCACTTTGTACCCATTGTGCCCCAACATGCGCGAGGTCAGCCGCAGGGTGTGCTCTTCATCATCAATGATGAGGATTGTCTCTACTCCCCAAAACGCCTTGCGTTCCAGTTTAGTTGCCGCTTCAGGTGCATGTTCAGCCCTGGGTAGCAACAGAGTAAAGGTGCTTCCCCGGTGAGGAGTACTGGACACGCTTAAGCAGCCCTTGTGTGCGCGGACAATCCCCGCCGCCACCGCCAGCCCCAAGCCGCGTCCTTGAAATTTCGTGCTGAAAAATGGATCAAATATCCGTCGCTGGGTATCCTCGTCCATGCCCGAGCCCGTGTCATGTACTTTAATCTTCACGTACGAGCCTGCAGGATGGGCCACATGCTGGCTGCAGCTCCAGTTTTCGCTCTGCGTTTGGTTAGCCGCAGTGATCAGCAGCCTGCCGCCATCATCTCCCATTGCTTCGCTGGCGTTAATGATCAGGTTGATTAACACTTGCTCCAATTGCGCCGGATCGGCAAGTACCGGCCACAAGTCCGGTGCCATTCCCACTTCTACCTCTATCGCGACCGACATCGAACCCCGCGACATCAGCAGCGCATTATTCACCACTTGCTGAACTTCAACCAGGCGTGGCT
>CAYXMN010000192.1:0-5151 GCA_964465955.1 uncultured Planctomycetales bacterium | reverse complement strand
ACATCGGTCTGATCCGCGCTGTGGAAAAGTTCGATCTCGATCGCGGCTTCAAGTTCTCCACCTATGCCACGTGGTGGATCCGCCAGGCGATCAGTCGCGCGCTGGCCGACCAAGCGGAGTTGATTCGCAAGCCAGTGCACATGGTGGAGACCATTACTAAACTGGGCCGCGCCAGCAAGGAGATTCAACAGCGCGAAGGCCGCGAGCCGAGCAATAAAGAAATCGCGCAAGAGATGGGCATCAACGAGGAGAAAGTGCGGGAGATCCTTAAAGTCGCGCAAAAGCCCATCAGCCTGGAAAAGCCGATCGGCAACGACAAGGACAGCCAATTCCAGGATTTCCAGGAAAATAAGAACACCGTCAGCCCGGAAATTGAAACGATGTACCAGCTGATGCGTTCTAAAATCGATAAAATTCTGCAAACGCTCAGCGCGCGCGAACAGCGTGTGATCCGCCTGCGCTACGGCCTGGACGACGGGCACAGCCGCACGCTGGAGGAAGTGGGCCGCGAGTTCAACGTGACACGTGAACGCATCCGGCAGATCGAAATGAAAGCGCTGAAGAAGCTCAAGCATTCCAGCCGTAAAAAGCAATTCGTTGGCTTGATCGAATTCTGCGATATGTATACGCAGAACCAGACCTAACCACAAGTACAGTGCGCAACCGGATTGGCGTACAATAGCCAGCGTGGGTTACTACCGGGATCCGCAACGCAACATCCTGCTAGCCGGTTATTACTGCGCGGGCAAGTCCAGCGTGGGCCGGGCCTTAGCACGCCTGTTGCGCCGTCAATTCCTCGACTTACCATTAGAGGTTGATCGACGGGCCAAGCTTAGCCTGCACGGGCTGACTGGGCTGGGTCAAGACCCGGATCGGGCCGGGCTTCAGAGTAAACTCACCTTGGAACTCGCCTTTCGCCGCGGCCAAGTCGCCGCCCTCGCCGTGGACACGCTCGAAGACGATGAATTGGCGCACGAGTTGAAGGTAAACTCGTATATCGTATTCCTCGACTCGCATTTCGAGGAGCTCTGGCGGCGCATCCAACACGATGCGGTGCACCAGTGCTTGTCCCAGCACCCGGGCCGCAGCGGTTTATTACTGGAGCTTCAACGTTACCGCCATGCTTACGAGCGCTGCGATCTACAGATGTTCAATGCCGATTTGACGCCGGAGCGTACAGCGCGGCTGATCGCGCACTGCTATCTAACCTGAGACAGGTATTGCCGCACGACTCGCGCTATATTATGTGCGCCATGACCAACCCGAAGCTTATGCATCTCGCTTCCGATCACCGCGGCTACGGCTTAAAGCAGCAAGTGGCAGCGTTCCTCACCGAGCAGGGCTATGCCGTGCACGATCACGGCTGCCATTCCACAGAGAGCGCTGATTATCCCGGTATGGCCATCGCCGCAGCGCAGGCTGCGGCAGCCACGCCCGGCGAGATGGCGATCGTCATATGTGGCAGCGGCATGGGGGTTTCGATTTCAGCAAACAAAGTGCCGGGGGCACGCTGCGCCGTGGCGTGGTGCGAAGCCGTGGCGGAGTTTGCGCGGCGTCACAACAACGCGAATGTACTGGCCTTCAGCGCGGATTTACAAACATTCACTCAAGTCCAGCGCTGCCTGCGTGTATTTCTCAACGCGGAGTTTGAAGGCGGTAGGCATCAGCGCCGCATTGACCAAATCACCGCGTTTGAGCAAACCGGCTGTTAAAGCATACGCCAGCAGTCGGTTGTCCACGGCAAGGCGCAGGCCGTTGCCGTTTTCAACCCGTGCCAGCCTAACTGTGCTGCATGCGGTGCTGCGTTAAGATGCTCCACAATTCGTCAAGGCTTAGTTCCACCTGGCTGGCCGGCCAGTTCTTGTAAACCGCGCCGGGCGTCGCCGGCAGTGAGAACAGCACATTTCGCCCACGGTTGCGTTTGGCACGCCGCATCGAGTCCATCAGCAGGCGGTCGTGCAACTCGGTCGGCAATGCGATCGGTAACTGGCTGGTTTCGAGCAGGTCCAGCAGGCCTTTGCGTTCTGCGGTGGTCATCAACCCGCGCTTTACTGAGATGAATGATTCGAATGCGAGGCCGATGCTCAAAGCTTCGCCATGATGCAGGTGCAGGCGGCTGGCGGTTTCGAGCGCGTGCGCGGTGGTATTACCGATCAGCAGCGCTTGGCGCGTCTTGAGCTGGTACGGATCCTCACCAGTCACCTTGCCCTTCACCTTGATCGCTGCTTCCGTGTAATCGAGCAGATCAGGCCTGATCGCTTGCGCCGACTTCCCAGTGGCGACGGCGGCCTCCAGTTTGCTGTACATCGGTGCATCGTCAACCATCAGGATTTTCGCGAGGACTGGTATCGCTGCGGCAAACATGCGCTCCGGCAGCGAGTCGAGGAAACTGATATCGACGAGCGTCACGTTCGGCCAGTAAAACGTGCCGGCGAAGTTCTTATGAAAGCCAACATTTAACGCGCTCTTGCCGCCCACTCCACAATCGATCTGGCTGATGCCGGTGGTCGGCACATTTATCCAATGGACGCCACGGGTGTAGGTGGCGGCAACCATACCGGTCACATCGCCGATCGTTCCCCCGCCGAGCGCCATCAAGTGGTCATCGCGGTGGAATTCGTTCTCGATCATGAACTGGTAGATTTGCTCCATCGTGGCGAAGGTCTTCGCCTGTTCGCCACCTTTGATCGTGATGGTCCGCAGGCGCGGTACAGCGTTGTACAACGCCTTGATGCGCTCGGGATACCGCTGGGCGACATCTTCGTCCACGACTGTCACCAACATGTGATCACCGACCGCATTCGCGATGAGCTTGGCAATCTCATCAAACCAATTCTCGCCAATCAGGAACGGACGGGCCTTTTCCTTACGTTGCGGCTGCGTGCAAATGATCTCGCGCGCCTTTTTTGTTTCTAGGTTGAACTGCATCTACTCCTCCCACCGGCGGCTGCCGGAAAGCGCGTATTATCCCATAAGCTACGCAAGTGAGAAAGCGTAATGCAATTGGTTGCCGTAAGGGCATCTGCAAGTTGAAGTCAGCATTTCAGCAGATCTAGCCGGTAGCTTTACCAGCCGTGTCCAAACAAGGTTCGTAGATTTGGACGACCTCCACCCGAGCATGCTGGTCCCGGTCGCCGCGATAGCTAGATGCCCTAACTTCACGTTGGGCGGAGCGGATGGCGGAGGAGAAGGGATTCGAACCCCTGGGACATTGCTGCCCAACGGTTTTCAAGACCGCCGCCTTCAACCACTCGGCCACTCCTCCGCGGCAGGTATTATACCGGCGTGCCTTGGCTAAAGCCACACATGCGCTGAGGTGGATGATATAATCCGCATGAGGGTAGCGCTCCTGTGGGAGTTTGGGTAGGGTTGAGGTGGGAAAATGGTTTGCTACAACGTCTGTCCGAACTGTGGCCAATATATGTACGAGCATCGCTGCCGCGCGATCTGCCCGAGGTGCGGTGTCATTTGCGATTGCGAAGACTTATTCTTGTATGACGAAGTAGTAACCACTTCCGGCGAACGGATCATTGTTCCACCTCAGCAGAAGCGCACGTTCAACCCACCGGGCAATGGTGCGGCTTAATCCGCCGCCGGTAGTTCCGGTGCCGTTCCTGGCTCGCGTCCCCACTTGTTCCGCCAGTCGCGTTCAGATTCGTCAAAGACTCTCAAATACTCGATTGCCTGATCCGACCAGCGCTCCTCGACAAACTGATAATGCAGCGGCAGCGCGTCATAGGCCGGTTGCTCCGGATGCTTGTCATCGATGCTGATGCGGCAGATCTCTCCGAAACAGAAGAAGTGATCCTGTTTGGCCAGGCTGAGAAATTCCTCCTTGAGCCGGTTCATCGTGTCAGACTGCTCGACATTCTCGATCGACTGCACGTACTCGCCGTGTTCGTCCACGAGCTCCTCGATCGCGTTCATCAAGCCGTCCAGCAACGCTAGCGCATCTATTCCTGCCTGGTTCAAGTGGTCACCGCGGATTTCATACGGCGGCAGGCTATCAAGCTGCGTTTTAAACTGGCCGTGCACTTCTTTCAGGGCTTCCAGCCGTGCCGAGAGCTGGCGGAGTTCTTCGCTGTTTTCGATGTCGAGTTTGCATTGCACCCGGGCTTCCTTGGCGCTATTCCAAGCTTCATCGATGCCCGTCAGGCTAATCCGGCGCCCCGGCGCGTAATACGATTTAAACAAGTCGGGGAGCAGGTAAGCATCATGGCTGCCGTCAGTATTAGCTCCGTACACCTGCCCGACCAATTCCGTGATCCGTTGGCTCTGAGAGCCGATTTCGGCGGCGATGATCTCCTGGCAAGGCACTGCTTCCAGATTTCCATCATCGGCCGCTGCGGCGTCGAATTTCTGATACAGCTCGATCAGCTTCTGCCCCGTTAAATTTAGCCCTGCCAGGAAGTCCTGCTGCTCGGTGGTCATGCTGCCGCTTTGGCCGGGAACGGGCGCGGCGAGTCCTGCTAATTCGGTGCGGCTGGCAACCAATTTGATTGCAAATCCGGTATACGGCCGGGCGGCGCGCGCGCGGGTTGCTGCGAGATCCTGCAACGGATCAAGCGCCACCGGTGCGGCAGGAGCGGAAGCTGCCCCGGCCGTACCTGCCGCGCTAGTGCTAGGCGTCCCTGGTTGTTGGAGCATTCCGCGTTGCCAGGCGATGTAGCCAAGCAGTCCTAGGGTGGCGACCATGAAGATGACCAGAAGCACGATCAGCAACGTAACAGCATCCTTACGGCCTACTCCTGGTTTCTTTTTCCCAGCCCGGACGCGCTGCTGGCCCCGTGTTGCCTGCAGCTGGACAGCTGCTGGTGCGGCTGTCATCACAGTGGGATCCTCCATGCCCGCTGGCGCGTTGGCTGTCGCTGCTGCCGGCACTGCGCCGCACCTGGCGCAGCTATCATCCCAATCCTCGTTCTGGTATTCACATTGCGGGCAGATCCACATAGCGCGTTAGACCTTAGCATGCGCCAGCAGGTTCGGATCAAACCTGCATGCAGTAATCCCTTGCTCAGAAAAGTGGAAACCGCCGCGCACAGTCGCACGGCGGTTGTCACCGGTCATGGCCTGATTGCTCAGGTGGGATTACTGGAGGAGTTGAAGTACGGCCTGCGGCAACTGGTTGGCCTGGGCCAAGGCTGCCACACC
>CAYXMN010000191.1:0-5241 GCA_964465955.1 uncultured Planctomycetales bacterium | reverse complement strand
GGCGACGACTTCGACTACCGCGTCGTCGAATGGCTGATCGAGCGTTTTCGGGAGAAGGAAAAGGTCGACTTGCGCACCATTTCCGACATCAGCCAGCAGCGCGCGATCATGCAGCGCCTGAAGGAAGCGGCGGAGAACGCCAAGATTGACCTGTCCAGCCTGCTGGAAACCACGATCAACCTGCCCTTCGTCTTTACCGGCGGCTCCGAGCCGCTGCACCTCAATGAAACCCTGACCCGCGCCAAGTTTGAGGATCTGGTGCAAGACCTCGTCGACCAGACGCTGGAGCCGATGGAGCTGTCGCTTAGCGACGCCAACCTGTCGGCGGACGCGCTGGACGCCGTGATCCTCGTCGGCGGCATGACCCGCACCCCGGCGGTGCAGCGCCTGGTCAAAAACGTGACCGGCAAGGAAGCCGTGCATGAAATGAACCCGGAAGAGTGCGTCGCGATGGGCGCGGCGGTGCAGGCCGGGATCAAGCGCGGCAAGCTGGAGGAGCTGGTGGTGGTCGACGTGGCCCCCTTCACCCTCGGCATCGAAACGGAGGGCGGCAAGTTCTCCACGATCATCCCGCGCAACACGTCCGTGCCCTGCAGCCGCAAGAGCCTATATAAAACGACGCTCGACGGCCAGACCGAAGCGCTGATCCACGTGCTGCAAGGCGAGAGCCCGATGGCCTCGCAGAACACCTCGATGGGCGAGTTCGTGCTGACCGGCATCGCCGCCGCCGGCGCGGGCGAGAGCCTGGTGGAAGTGATGTTCGACTACGACGTGAACGGCATCGTCAAGGTTACGGCCAAGGACCGCCAGACCGGCTCCGCCAAGGGCATCACGATCAAGGCCAGCAAGGCCCGCCTGACCGGCGACGACATCGCCCTGGCCGAGCGCGACGTATCTAAGTACTCCGGCTCGCTGATCGCGCAGCGCGAGCGCGGCAAGCTGATGTTCGAGGCGCAAGGCGTGTATGAACGGCTCAAGACCCTGCAGAAGCAGGCCGCCGACGGCGTCAAGAAGATGAACGAACTGGAACAGAGCAAGCTGGCGACGATGGTCGAAGACCTCAAGGCGATGATTAAGGAAGAGGACGAGGACGCCGTCGAGCGGCTGATTGACAAAGCCAGCCTGTACTTGAGCGACTGGGGGCTCTAACAGCGTGAAGGAACTCGCCGCCTGCCCGTTGTGCCGCGCCGCGCTGTCGGCGGGAGTTGAGTCGTGCCCGGAGTGCGGCGGCGACCTCGCGCCTTATCGCGCGCTGTACGGCAAAGCCGAGGACTATTTACGGCTCGCCCGCGAGCTGATCAGCCGCGGCGAGCTGGGCCAGGCGGCGGTGATCGCCGAGGGCCTGCCGCTGTTGTCCGAGGAGTACCGCGGCGAAGCGGCGCAGCTCAACGCGCGGCTGGCGCTGGAGCGCGGCGAGCTGGAGGCGGCGGAAGCGCAGTTGGCGCAACTGCCGCCGGGGGCGGCGGCGGGCGAGCTGGCCGCCCTGCTCAGCCAGCGGCGCACGGCGCGGCTGCGCGGGCACGAGTTGTATAACAGCGCTTTGGCCCAGGCGCGCGGGGGCAACCCGGCGCTGGCGGCGCGGCTGCTGGCCCAGGCGGTGGCCGAGCTGCCCGGCGACAGCGCGCTGTGGCTGCTTAAGCTCAAAACGGACCTGAAGACCGGCAACTTCGCGCGGTGCTACGAAGACCTGGCCGCCTTGGACCGCCTGGGGGCGCGGCCGCGCGAGTATACCCACCTCGAGCAGCTCCTGCCGCCCGTGACGCGCGCCTAGCGGCCTCCAGCGCTTCTGCGCTTACCTCCCCACACACCATCCTCCCCCCGCTGCGCCGGCAGTGAGCGGCTGTGCGCCTGGCCGCCCTGCCGCAACCGGCCCTTGCCGCCGCCGGGCGGTAAGCGCGGGCGAGCGCACCCCCTTAGAAAAGAGAACCGCCCCAGGGTTAAGCCCCAGGGCGGTGGTTGTTAGTCAGCTTAGCCGCTGGCTGCGGCGCCGCTCAGCCTACACGGGCGGTGTGGGCTGCAGCACGGTGTAGAAATACTCCAACTGGTACAGGTCGCCCAGCTCAGCGCCGAGCGAGTCCTGGCCGCCGTAGTACCACACTGTGTTAGGCGACTGGCCGGCGTCGGAAACCGCGCCGGGGCCGGGCAGGGCGGCGGCGCAGGCGTTGTTCGCCACGTTGTCCGGCGCCGCGGTGTAGCTCCAGGTGCCGGTGTCGGGGTTGTAAACCTCGGCGGTCGCAACCACGGTGAAGTCCGATTCGTTCGGCGGGTAATAGCCGCCGCCGATGACGTAAATCTTGCCGTCGATCAGGCAGGCGGTGTGGCCGCTGCGCATATCCAGCATCGGCGGCAGGTTGTACCACACGCGGGCATCCATGTCGTAGGCTTCCACCGTGCGCACGCTCTCGCCGCTGGCGATGCGGCCGCCAATCGCGTAGACGTAATCGCCGTCGTAAATCACCGCGTGATCGAACCGTCCGGTGGGAATATCCGGGCCGGCGCTGACATAGGCCGGCTGGAACTGCGGCGGGCGGTTGGGATCAAAGCTGATGAACTTGCGGCTGATGTCGGCCACCAAGGAACCGGAACGGTCCTTCACGCCGCCGACAAAAACGTAATAATAGTTGTAGTTCGTACCGGGAATGCCGATGTTGCCGATGAAGTCACCGGCAGCCTCGCTGAGCGGCAGGTAGCCGTCCGGGCCCATTTCATAGCTGATGGACCAAGGCGAACTGGACGGGTTGGCCGCGTTGGCAACCTCGGTCTGGGCCGACACGTTCAGCACGCCGCCCAGGTAATACTCGCCGCCCATGAGGAAATACTGGGCGTTGCCCGCCAGGCCGGTCCTGCCGTTGGTCCATTGCCACTGGCCCCAGCGCTCCTGGTTCATCTGCAAGCGGGCGATGGCCAGAGTGTCGCCCGGCACCTCCGCCTCGCCGGCATTGGCCGGGGCGGTGAAATCCTGGCGCACGCTGATGTTGCCGCGCAGCGCGGTGTTGCCGCGGCGGCCGCCGGCGATCATCACTTCACGGGTAACCAGGGTCTGGTTGTTGCCGCCGCCCGCCTGGATGTCCCAGCAAGCGCTCATCGAGGCTTCCGTGCGTTTATCCAACGTGCCTTCGGGCGCTAGCTGCGTCACCTTGACAATGCTGAGCGGCATCTGCACGGTCTCAACGTCAATCTGGTTGTTCCCGGAGTCGACGGTTCGCACAATGATCTGGGCCGGATAGAAGCCGATGCCCTGGTACGACCATTGGATTTGGTTCGAAGCCGAACCGTCCTTGGTGAAGACTTCCCAACCGGCGGTGGCGGCGGCGTCAAAGTCGGTGTCATCCGCCGCGCCGTCTCCGTTAGCATCGAACTGGAACTGCACCGTGCCGGGGCTGCCGGTCGTGGTGATGTTGAAGGTCGCGACAAACTGGGTGTTGACCCCATCGCCGGAAGTCAGCGCGACGTACGGCTGCAGCGGCGTACCGAAGCCGTAATCCGCGGCGACCTCAAGCAGGCCGGTGCTGCCACCGATGTTCTTGGAAACCACCGTGCGGGTAAACTGCCGAATTTGACCCGCGCTGTCGATCACCAGCACCCGCAAGGTATAGGTCTTCAAGTCCAAGTTATGCACGTACGGATTAATGGTGATTTTGCGCTCGAAATCGTAATACGGCAGGGTGGGCGAGGTGTCCTGGCTGTCGAACTTGCCGTCATTCTCGAAATCCCAGTAGTACTCGTAAGGCGGCACCCCGGTCTTACCGGCTTCCGGGCTGATCACGACGCTCAAGTCGAGCTTGGGTTCCGCCGGCGTGTCCGCGACGTCGCCGGCTGGCGCCCACGACAGCGTGATCACGCCGTCTTCGGTGGCCGCTGGTGAGGATAGCAGGATCGCTTCAAAATCGGGAACCGGCTCGGGCGTGTAATCGGAACCCTGGACCGGCACGACGAATTCAAAGCTCGCCTTTTCGCTGTTGGCATCAATGATCTTGACCGTCGCCTTGCGGATATCGACGCCCTTGCCCTCGTAGATATAGGTATACTGCGGGTTGGCGACGGTGGAGTCGACGTTGCCGTCCTCATCGAAGTCCCATTGGTAGGTAAAGGGCGCCGCCCCGCCGACCGGTTGCACCCGGAAGTACACCGGCGAGCCGGAGAGCACGATGTACTCGCCTTCATTGCCCGTTTGGTCGGTGATCCAGCCCGTCTGCTCGCCGAACGAAATGCCGCTGCCCGCCAGCACGGTGACCGTCACCGGATCGGGCACGACGGCGGGATCGCCGCTGCTGTCCAGCACCTTGAGCTGGCACTCGTAGACGCTGTCGCCGCCGGCGTCCGACGCGCGCAGGTAATAGTCGTTCTGCACGCTTAAGGTGGTGTCGAAGGTCTGGTTGACGAAATCATCAACCGCGCCGTCGTTGTTGTAATCCCACGAGTAGTAATACGGCGCCGTCCCACCGGAAATATTCACGGTGAACGTCACGCGCAACGGGCCCGTGCCGGAGCTGGGCGTGGCCCGCAGCAGCTTGACGACTACCGGGCCGTTGTCGAGGTCGTCCGGGCCGTTGTCACCGCCACCGCCGCAACCGCAAAGCAGGAGCGCCAGCAGGAAAATTCCAAATATCACATGTAAACGCTTCACGCTGTTACCCTCCATCGTGCCGTTACGGCAAGCTAAGGACCTCAATGATGCTATCTGAACCATTCTCATCCACACCGGCCACGACGTAGAAGCGGTTGAAGCCCACGCCCAGGGGCCGGCTGCCCGCCTGGCTGGAACCGGCGTTGCGGCGCGGCACAACCGGCACCGGCGTCTTGAGCACGATGTTCTCGGGAGTGCGCAGGCGCGCTTCGTACATCGAGTTGGAGAAGGAGCTCTCGTTCCAGCCGCCGAAGGTCATAATCCAGCTTGAACCAGTCTCGCCATTGTCCAGGTAACCCGCGCCGCAGGCTTCCAGGGCTTCCGGCAAGGTGCCTTCGAAGGTTTCCCAGGATCCCGCCTGCGGGTTGAACGGGTTGGTCAGGTTGAGGATGTCGATGGTATTCATCGCTACGCCGTTTTGGTCTATGCCGCCGACGAGCGCGATCTGGAACGTGTACGGCAGGAACAGCGCCTTGGCATAGGCCCGCGGGGTCGGCATGGTGGACATGGCCACGAAGACGCTTTCTTCGCCGGCGTTCTCCGGGCTGGTATTCAGGTTCCAGGTGTAGCAGGTGTTGAGCCTTTACCCTTCGTGATAACATCGTACATTGTAG
>CAYXMN010000190.1:2065-5256 GCA_964465955.1 uncultured Planctomycetales bacterium | reverse complement strand
CGCCACTTCGCAGAATTACAGGTTCTCGCCCTGGAACTTTCCGTCGTACAGCTTGTCTGCCGCTTGCTCCAGTTTGAACATCACGAGCTGAGCGATGCGAGCAGATGGATACAGCTCTAGGGGCGCGCCAACGGTGAGCAACCCTTGCCCGCGGCCTGTATAACCTGGATCCCACAGCGCGGAATGCAGCACGGCCCCGCAGCGCATCAGGCTGCTGCGCGGCAGCACAATGCCCGCGCAATCGGCAGGCACCGCCACTACCTCGTTATAAGTTACCAGATACGCGCCGGGTTCCAACAGGAGCGGCAACTGCGCTTCTTCAGAAATCGCGTCGGGCCAGACCAGCGGTTCAATGCCCGCCAGCCGGCGGCGGGCGTTGGTCAGGTCAAGCGCTCCTGGGCTGGTGAAACGGGACACCGACTGCACCGTCAGGTCAAATCCGGCGGGTTGCAGCTGCAGGTCCGGTGCCGGTGCGCCATCGAAGTGCAGGTCATGCAGCAGGCGGATCATGACATGCCTCCCGCCTTGCTGGCAGCGGGCATCGAATCGTCATGGTCGAGGTCGATTTCCTCGCTGTTCTCGGTCAACGCGGCTTCCAGCGCGGACCAGCCGCACATCGCGCACTTCACACGCGCATGCAGCTTGGCCACGCCTTGCAGGGTGATCAGATCGCCCAGCACCTCAGGGTTGGGATCCTCCGCGCCGTCGACGATCATCCGCCGCACTTCGTGCAGCGTGGCTTCGGCCTGTTCCAAGGTCTTGCCCTTGATGGCCTGCGTCATCATGGACGCGCTCGCCTGGCTGATCGCGCAGCCGCTGCCGATGAGGCCGACGTCTTTAACCACGCCGCCGTCCAGGCCAAGCTGAAGCGTGACGCGGTCGCCGCACGACGGATTCTTACACTTCGACTCACGCGCCGGCGCGATCAGCGGAGTTGAATTGCGCGGCTTCTTATAGTGGTCGAGGATCACTTCACGGTATAGCGTTTTTAAGTCCATTACGCGAATAACTCCCGGACAGTGCCCAGCGCGGCGATGAGCTGGTCGATTTCCGATTCTGTGTTGTACAGGTAGAGGCTGGCACGGGTGGTGCTGTCAATGCCGAGGAAGTCGTGCAGCGGCTCGGCGCAGTGGTGGCCGGCACGCACGGCGACGCCTTCCTCGCTGAGGAATTGCGCCACGTCGTGCGGGTGCGCGCAGTCCATCGTGAAGCTGGCGATCCCCGGCTTGCCGGGGAACCATTCACCAGCGATTTTCAGCCCAGGCACTTCCGCCAGGCGGTCATGCAGATACTTGCTCAGCGCTGCTTCACTTTGATGTATCCGCTCCATTCCGATGTTGCGCAGGTAGTCGATTGCCGCGCCGAATCCGATGGCGTCGGCGATGGCGGGGGTGCCCGCTTCAAATCGTTGCGGCGGCGGAGCGAAGGTGGTTTTCTCCAGCGTCACGGTGTGGATCATCGAGCCGCCGGTTTGGTAGGGTGCGAGGCTGTCGAGAATCTCGAAGCGCCCCCACAGCGCGCCGACGCCAAACGGTCCAAGTAGTTTGTATGCCGAACAACTGAGGAAATCGCAGCCGATATCTTGCACATTCACCGGCATGTGCGGAACGCTCTGCGCCGCATCCAAGACGAATAGCGCGCCTGCGTTATGCGCGGCATGGCACAGGTCTTGCACCGGATTGATCACGCCGAGCACGTTACTGACATGCGCGACAGCCACGAGCTTAGTGCGCTCGGAGAGCTTGCTGTGCCAGTCGTCCAAGTCTAGCTGGCCGCTGGCGTGCACGCGCGCATAGCGAATCCTGCAGCCGGTGCGCTCAGCGACAAGCTGCCACGGGATCAGGTCGGCGTGGTGCTCCATCACCGTGCAGAGAATCTCATCACCGGGTTTGAGGTTGCGCATTGCCCAACACTCGGCGATCATGTTCAGGCCCTCGGTGGTGTTGCGGGTAAACACAACCTCGTCCACGCGCGGGGCGTTGATGAACGCCGCCACCTTGCCACGGGCGGCCTCATAGGCGTCGGTGGCTTCTTCGCTGAGGGTATGGATGCCGCGGTGGACATTGGCCGGTCGCATCGCGTAGTGGTCGCTCATGGCCTCGATCACCTGCCGCGGCTTAAGCGTGGCGGCGGTGTTGTCCAAATAGGCTAAAGGGTAATCGCCAATCCGGCGGGAGAGTGCGGGGAAATCGCCGCGGACCTCCGCCGGGCGAATACAGGCGCAATCGGTATCCTTGACAGAAGCTGTCTCGCTTACCATATACCTCTCCAGCAGTGTGTCAATTGCAGGTGCGTATAGTAAAGCTTACCACTTTCATTTGAAAAGAGACAGGCTGGCAGCGGTTGAATATACCGCTATGGGTATTATTTCCAAGCGCGCCGCTGCGCGGACTTGCTGGCGATCAATCCAAGTCTAAATATACCGCGCCATTTTCCACTTTCACTGGGAAGGTCTCCACCGGGGCGAAGGCAGGAGCGCACAGTGCTTTGCCCGTTTTGAGACAAAACTCCGCCCCATGTGCACGGCATTTCACTTTAGCCCCAGGCAGCACCTGCCCTTGGCTTAAGGGAAAGTCCTGATGGCTGCAGTTGTCGTCAACCGCGTAGACCGCCTCGCCCTGGCGGATTAACACGATGTCACGGTCCTCCACGGTGACTGGATAAGTCTTGCCGTCCGCGAGCTGCTCAAACTCAGCCACTTTCACCCAGCTCATACGCGCTCCTTAACCGATGCCCTTGAGAACATAGTTATACACATAGTCGCGCGTGTGCTCCAGCGGGATGCGATCTACCACTTCGGCCATGAAACCGCTGACAAGCAGTTGTCGCGCCTGGGCTTGCGGGATGCCGCGCTGCTCCATGTAGAACAGCTCGTCGCCGCGCACATTGCTCACGGTGCTGCCGTGGCTGCAGCGCACGTCGTTCGCCTCAATTTCGAGTTGCGGCGAGCTGTCGGCGCGAGCTTGTGGCGACAGTACGAGGGACCGGTTTTTCTGATACGCGTCAGTTTTCTGCGCGCCGGGGGCGACAGTGATCGTGCCTTGGTAGCTTGAACGCGACTTATCCAGCAGCGCGCCCTTAAAGAGGAGGTTGCTGGTGGCGTTCGGCGCCATGTGGTGCTGGTGCGTCAGGAAATCGAAGCGCTGGCGCTGGCGGCCCAGGTGCATGCCGTAGAGCCGCGCCTCAGCGCC
>CAYXMN010000190.1:0-2055 GCA_964465955.1 uncultured Planctomycetales bacterium | reverse complement strand
GCGCCGGGCTGGGTCAGTTTGGCGATCGCTTCATGGCGCGTGTTGCGCCCACCGAAGTGTACGGCGATGCTGTTGACGCGCGCGTCGCGTTCCAGCAGCAGGGCTTCGTGGGTGAATGCGTCCGTGCGCGAGCCGAGATGCTGGATGGATGTGAGGTTAACTTGGCTGCCCGCCTGAGCATGCACGCGAATGACCCCGAGCTGCAAATTGCGCTCGCCATCGTTGTTGCCGAGGAAGTGCACATAAACGTCAGCCTGGCTCATCTCTTCCGCGACAATCAGCACATGCGGCGCGACCACGCTGCCGGCTTCGCCCGATTCCATGATCAGGTGCACAGGTACCGGGGCTTTACGGAACTTGGGGATGTGGACGAAGAAGCCGTTGTCGACCAACGCGTAATGCGCGGCAATCAGTTTGCCCGCATCGTAGGGCACCAGCGCGCTGTTCCAGTATTCGCTGAGCTGGTATTCGCGCAATGCGATGGCTTGGCGCAGCGTCATGACCGTCACCCCTGCATCGCGCAGCGGGGTGGATGAGCTGATTTCATGGGCTTGGTCGCCGAGCATGCTGAGGCAGGCGATCCGACGCGGCTGGCCGGTCAAGCCGCAGATACGCTCATAGCTGATGCTGTTGAACCCCGGTAACTCATGGGTTAGATCCAGTCCCTCCAGGCTGAATTTACGCGGATCGCCATAATGCCAGGCCTCGTCGCTGCGCTCGGGCAGGGCGAGGCTGAAATAGGCATCGCGCGCGCTGCGCCGCAGGCGGTTGAACCACGCCGGGATATTCTCGTCGGGACGCCAGGCCTTGAGCTTCAGCTCGGCTTTACTCAAATCTGATTGTGTTGCTGTTGCCATGGTGCGTTGCCTTACTTGCCGCGAGGCAGGTTAACTATCCTACGCTGCCTTCCATCTCCAGATCGATTAACCGGTTAAGCTCCACCGCGTATTCCAGCGGCAGCTCCTTAGTGATCGGTTCGATGAAACCGCGCACGATCATTGCCATCGCTTCATCCTCCGGGATGCCGCGCTGCATCAGATAAAACACCTGCTGCTCGGAGACCTTGCTCACGCGCGCCTCGTGGCCGACGTTAGCGCTGTCGTCGTCGATCTCGATGTACGGGTACGTATCCGTGCGGCTCTGCTCGTCGAGGAGCAGAGCGTCGCACTCGACGTTGCTGCGCGCGTGTTTCGCGCCGCTATGGACGCGCACTAGGCCGCGGTAACTGCTGCGGCCCAGGCCTTTGCTGATGGACTTGCTGATGATGCGGCTGGTTGTGTTGGGGGCAACGTGGATCATTTTGGCGCCAGTGTCTTGGTGCTGGCCGTCCTGCGCGTAAGCCACGGACAGCACTTCGCCGTGCGCACCTTCCCCCGCCAGAATGACCGCCGGGTATTTCATCGTCAATGCGCTGCCGATGTTGCCGTCGAGCCACTCGACTGTCGCGTTGGCGTAGGCCACCGCGCGCTTGGTCACCAGGTTGTAAACATTGTGCGACCAGTTCTGCACCGTGCTGTAAAGCACGCGCGCCCCAGGTTTGGCGATAATTTCCACCACCGCGCTGTGCAGCGCCTCGCTGGAGTAGGTGGGCGCGGTGCAGCCCTCAATGTAGTGTACGAACGCACCGTCCTCCACGATGATTAGCGTGCGCTCGAATTGGCCCGCGCGGTCGGCGTTGATGCGGAAATACGCCTGCAACGGGATCTCGAGTCGCACACCCTTGGGGACATAAACAAAACTGCCGCCGCTCCAGACTGCGCTGTTGAGCGCTGCGAACTTGTTGTCCTCCGGCGGGATGACAGTGCCGAAGTGCGCGCGCACGATATCCTCGTGCTCGCGCAGGCCGGAGTCCATGTCGAGGAAGATCACGCCGAGGTCCTGCCACTTCTGCTGCAGGTTGTGGTAGACGCTCTCGCTGTCATATTGTGCGCCGACGCCGGCTAAAACCGTGCGCTCCGCCTCGGGGATGCCCAGCTTGTCGAAGGTGTTCTTGATGTCTTCTGGTACATCGTCCCAGGAACGCGAGTTCTCCGCCTCGGGTTTGAGGTAGTAGTA
>CAYXMN010000189.1:0-5265 GCA_964465955.1 uncultured Planctomycetales bacterium | reverse complement strand
GGGTTCTCCAAAGGGATTCGGAATGAACTTCTCCGCGGTTAGGTCGGGGCGATTGAGATACCCACGGGCTAGACCGTCGCCGCCAGTATAGAGGTCTCCGGCAATTCCAATTGGTGCGGGACGGAGATACTTGTCGAGGATGTAGACTTTCGTATTCGCGATCGGGCGGCCGATGGGTACATGCTCGTCGATTGAACTTGAGTCAGTGATGGTGTGGCAACACGTGAACGTGGTGTTTTCCGTGGGGCCGTAACCGTTGGTCAACCGCAAGTGAGGGTGTGTCTCCGCACAGCGCCTGACATGATGCGGCGAGAGCGTGTCCCCTCCGGCCAGCAGTTGTCGCAGACTGCCCAGATCGCCAAGCCGCTCCTCCACCGTCAGCGTGAACTGGTAAGCCGCCGGGTCGCCGAAGTCGTTGTCCACCTCGACGGTGACGGTGTAGTCGCCGGGGGCGCCCAGCTTCTCCAGCGGGTGGGCGAACTCGCTGGTGCCGGGCGTCGCGCCGCCGCCGAAATCCCAGCTATAGCGCAGCAGCGAGCCGGTCACCGCCGGGCTGAACTCGATCAGGTCGCCGCTAAAGCCGGTCTGGGGCGTCACGCCGGTGATGCCCGCGGGCTCGGTGCTGATCGTCACCTCGTTGCTGGCGCTGCCGTCGTTGACGGAGTCGGACGCCGCCACGTAGAAGCTTAAATACTGCGGCTCGGCCGGGATCAGGAAGCTGAAGCCGAGCGGGCCGGAGCTGCCTTCGAGCTGTTGGTCGCGCGCGTCCTGGATGCTCATGTAACCCAGCGGGAACCAGGGCTGGCTTTGCTCCGGCGTGCCGTAGATGGCGTAGCCCCCCAGCGTCGTGCCGAAGTGCTGGGCGATGGGCACGATGTCGGCGGAGTTGACCTCGCCGTTCGTATCGCCGTCGGCCACGCGCGCGGCGGCCCACGACTCACCGTTGGCGGTGTTGGCCAGGTAGTAGCTGGCGATGGGCACCAGATCCGCCGCGCTAACCTCGCCGTTCTGGTCGTAGTCGCCGATGTTGCGGTAAGTCCAGACCAGGTAGTTGCCGCCGGCGATGGACTGCAGGCTGAGGTCGTCCACCGCGTTGTCTTCATCCGTGGGCAGCGCGCTGGCCAGTTTAACACCATCAACTTGTACTTGAGACGCGAGCGCGAGGGCGAGCGCGTGCTTCAGCTCCGCGAAGAGCGCGGCGTCCACGCCCTCCGGGGCGGCCAGCGCGGCCACTTCGGCCTGGGCTTCGGAGAGCGTGATCTCTTGGGGTAGGACGGGCATCTTGCCCGTCGTGACTTGACTCGCGGGCAGGATGCCCGCGCTACTCTCATCATCACCGCCACAACCTGGCATCAAGCCAAAGCCCAAGCACGCCAGGATGCCAAGCTGCAATGCCACACGTAAAAGAAAGCCGCGCCGCAGGTACATCCGCGCCCTCCGCGTAGTTTGACCACCCAGCGGAAGCATAACATAGCGCACTAGAAAAAAGGCAAAGCCGGCGCCCTCGTTGGAGAGCGCCGGCCGTACCACCCAAGCAAGAGGACTGGTAAGCCTAGTTGAGGTTTTTACCCTTAAAGGTAATTCCCCTGACTGAGCGCGGTGTTGATTCGTTCAATTTCACCGCTGGTGTTTTTGACGTCCTCGTTCACGGTCTGCAACGCCAGGCCGTCGCCGATGACCAGCGTCACCTCGTCGCTCTGGCTAAAGTAGTCCGCGAGCTGCGGGTACTGGTCGAGCAGCTCGAAGTAGGCCTCGCTGTACGTCGTGACCTTGATCACCTCGTCCGCGTCGGGCTTGAAGCGCGCGTCGATCCACTGCACCGCGTTGTCCGCGTCCTGGCGCACGAAGGTCTGGTTGTTGACGTAGTTCACGGCGCTGTACGGATCAGCGCTACCCTTCTGAGGTTCGCTTTTGTCGTATAAACCACCGGATCGTGCCTGCTCGCGGTACTGGCTGTCATAGCCGGAGTTCTGACCGGCACTCGCGCCCGCCACCTGCGGCGCGGCTGCCGCATCCGCGGCCTGGTTGGCCTGGTTCATCTTGGAGCGTCCGACCGCAGCCTCACCGGACTCCTCCTCGCGGGCCGCTTGCACGCCCAGCATGAGCTGGTCGTTACGCGCATCGCGATCCCAATACAGGCTGGGCTCGGTGATCAGGTAGCTCGTGTACGGCGTGACGATGCCGTAGCGCGTGGCCAGGCGGTCGATCTCGCCGAGCAGCTCGGGATTGTCGCCCTTGAGCCGCACCTGGTCGAGCAGGAAGCTCACCTTGCGCGCGGCCCACAGGCGCGGGATGCTGTTGTTGCGCTGGCTCGTATTGCTCGCCACGCTCGCGGTGAGCGACTGCGCGCCCTTGGAGCCCTGGCCGCTGACGCTCACGCCCACGCTGGCGGACGGCTGGCCGCGGTAGCGCCCGGACAGGAAGATCTCGGTGTTGTGGAACAGGTCGGGCAGCTCGCGCGGCATCACGTCGAACTCGTCCAGGCCGTCGAGCGCCACGGTGATGTCGGTCAGCGCCGGGCTGCTCATCTTGGCGTAGAACTGGCTGACCTTAACCTCGATGTCCTCGCCCGGCGTGATGTACGTCGCCGAGCCGTGGTGGTCATAGCTCAAGCTGTCGAGCAACGCGGTGTTCACGTCGTAACCCACGCCGAAGGCGAACAGCTTCACATCTTTGCCGAAGCGCTCCTGGGCGTTGGCCAGGATGTGATTCACGTCGGTGTCGCCCACTGTGGGCAGGCCGTCGGTGAGGAAGATTACATAGCGCGGGCGCTCAGCGCCGCCGCCCAGCATCCCGGCGCCGCGCTCCAGCGCGGAGTAGATGTCCGTGCCGCCATCGGCTTCCAGGCGCGAAACGAGGTCGCGCGCCTCGCGCATGTTGTCCGCGCTCGCCGGGCGCAAGCTGTCAAACGACTCTTCCACGACGTCGCTGTAGTAGATCAAGTTGAAACGATCCTCGGGGCGCAGCTTGTCGACGACGAACTTCAGCCCGCCCTTGGCCTGCTCGATCTTCTCGCCGCTCATCGAGCCGCTCTTGTCGAAGATGAACAGCACGTCCTTGGGGATGTAGGCTTCGTCCTTGGGCAGCGCGGCGAGCAGGCTGAGCATGAAGTAGCCGTCCTCGCCCCCGTCGCCGGGGAAGGTCAGCAAGCTGGCGGCGAACCCCCCGGTCCGGCGGCCGATGTTCAGCGTGAAATCGCTGGCGAAGGTATCCACGGTTTGCTCGAAGCTGCCGTGGGCTTTACGGTCGCCCTCGCGGTTGACGCTCACGCCGTAGGTCGGGCTGGAGATGGTGCCGAGATCGTAGTCGCTATCGATGTCGTAGGTCAGCACGAATTGGGTGCTGTAACAACGGCTCCAGCCCGCCCAGCGCAGCGGGAGCTGGTACTGCACGAGGTCGGTGGTGCCGGACAGCGCCTGCGTGAACTTAACTTCGATGCTGCGGCTCTGGCCGGCGTTGAACGGGAATGCGCTGATGGAAAACGAGTTGTAGTCTTGGTATTCCAGCAAGCCCGGATCGCGCATGGTGCGCACGATCTCCTGGTAGGTGCGCCGCGCGGTGTCGGCGTCGAGCACCTCGCCCTCCAGCCGCTGGTCGCCGTCGATCAGCGCGAAACCGGCGATGGTGGCGCCCGGCGGCAGCGGCATCAAGTACTGCCCTTCCGCCATGCCCCCGCCGTCATTGCGCAACGTCTGCCGCACCGTCGTCTCGGCGACCGCGCCGCGGAGGCGCACGTCCACCCGCATGTCGGTCAGGGTGAGCGAGCGCTGCACGACGGGATGCGGCGGCGGCGGCGGCAGCGGCGGGTGCGGCGGGGCGATGCGCGTGTCCTGCGCGATGGCGGCAAGCACGATCACCAGCGCGAAGGCTAAGGACATGGCGCTTAGCAGTAAATTCCGGCGCGAAGCAGACATAGAGGCCTCCCATAAGCAAGCACAATGCAAGTCTGACGGCGGCGGCGGCAACTGTGTTCGGGCCGCCGGCGCCGGGCAACGGTTTTTTAACCATTCGCCGTATAGACACCTATTGTTATTGCATCTCAGGTAAAATACTGTCCCAGGTATTCCACGGACAAGGAGCGATAATGCACCGCTACCTGCTGGCTTTGCTGCTGACGATCTGCCTGGCGCTGACTCTCATGCGCGCCCAAGCCGCGAGCGGCGCCGTTGACGCGGCGATGCTGCGCTACCCCGACATCAGCGCGACCCACATCGTGTTCGTTTACGACAACGACATCTGGATCGCGCCGCGCGACGGCGGGGTGGCGGTGCCGCTGTCCAGCCCCGCCGGGGCGGAGAGCCTGCCCAAGTTCAGCCCGGACGGCAGCGAGATCGCCTACGGCGCGAACTATGACGGCAACGCCGAGATCTACACCATCCCCGCGGGCGGCGGATTGCCCAAACGCCTGACCTGCGAACCGGACCGCGATCGCGTGATGGATTACACCGCCCAAGGCCGCGTGCTGTTCGCCGCCGACAAGCCGGGCTTCCCCCATGGTGCGGGCTTTTTCTACGCCGATCCCGACGGGGGCCTGCCGGAGGAGCTGCCGGTCGCCTACGGCGCGTTCGGTGCGGTGAATCAAACCGGCGAGTGGCTGGCCTTTACCCCGTATTCCGCCGAAGCCGCCACCTGGAAGCGCTACCAGGGCGGGCTGGCGGCGGACATCTGGCTGTTCAACTTAGCCACCGGCGAATCGCAGCGGATCACCGACCACCCCGGCGGCGACGACCTGCCGATGTGGGACGGCACGCTGCTGTATTACCTCTCCGACGCGGGCGGCGCGCACCGGCGCAACATCTGGCGCTACGACACGCAGACCGGCGAGCGCGCGCAGCTCACGCACTATTCCGACCACGACGTGCGCTGGCCCAGCATCGGCCCAGGGGCGATCGTGTTCCAGCACGGCAGCGAACTGTGCGTGCTCGATCTGAAAACCAAAGCAGCCAAGCCGGTCGAGATTTCCATCCCCGGCGACCATCCCGATGTGCGCCCGGCGCTGATCGACGTCAGCGGCCAGTTGCGCGGGATCGCGCCGTCGCCCAACACCAAGCGCGCGGTCGGTGATTTCCACGGCGACATCTGGACCGTGCCGGCCAAGGACGGTTACGCCCGCAACCTGACTAGCACCTGCGGCGTGGCCGAGCACAATCCCACTTGGTCGCCCGACGGCCAGTCCATCGCCTACTTCAGCGACGCCACCGGCGAGTATGAGCTGTACACCTGCCCCAGCGACGGCAGCGGCCAGCCCACCCAGCTCACCAGCGG
>CAYXMN010000188.1:0-5363 GCA_964465955.1 uncultured Planctomycetales bacterium | reverse complement strand
TTGAGAGCAACACTACTGAACAATACCTTGGCGCGCTGCGTATCCTTAATTGCCCCAATTTCGAGTCGATTGCCGGCGTTGATTGGCTCAGCGAAGTCAGTTCTTTGGAGTTGGCTAACCTGCCGGCGTTAACTGACGGCAGCGGGCTTGACGGCGTGGCATTGACCGGAGAACTGCTACTAAGCAATACCGGTCTAGCCGCACTCCCATACTTCGGCGGGCTGCCCACGCAAGCCCCGTCTCGGATCGACCTGAGAACTAACCCGAACCTGGTCAGTACTGCCGGCCTAGCGGGCATTAACGGCTTATCCTTCGGCATGAAGCTGATTGACAATCCGGTTCTTTCAGACCTGTCAGGCTTTGCCAGCTTGACTGACTGCGGGCGGGAGTTGTGGCTTGAGAACAACGACAGCTTAGCGGACCTGGATGCCTTCAGTAGCCTGACAACTTTCAGTACGCACGATCACACGGAGTTTCCCACATGCCTCCTGCTCAAGGACAACACGGGATTAACAGATATCAGCGGCCTATCCGGGCTGCAGGTTGATCTCGATACCGGGGATGTGCTTGATTGGTGCATAATCATCGGCAATGGCCTGGCCAATGGCGATCAAACGGCGTGGGACTTGATTGATGCCTGGGGCGGGCCGGAATCGGCAGGCTGGCATGTCGAGGTCAGCGGGAACGGCTAGTCAAATCCGGCTGCTGCACCCGAAGGCAACCTGTTTCGGCATGCGCTAGCATTACTACGTGGTGGTTCCGTGGGGCACCTTCGTCAATGTGGGCGCGATCCTCGCCGGCAGCGCGCTGGGCTTGATGCTGCGCCGCGGCTTGCCGGAACGCATCCGCGGCATCGTGTTCCAAGCCATCGGGCTCACCACCATTGTGCTCGGGCTGCAGTTGGCGCTCAAGGTGGACAGCGCCCTACATATGCTCCAGCTCGTATTCGCGATGCTGCTCGGTGGTATCACCGGCGAAGCGCTCAGCCTCGAAACGCGGCTGGAGCATTTCAGCGAATGGCTGAAACGCCGCGCGGGGATTAAAGGCGAGGCGCGCTTCACGGAGGGCCTGGTTACGGCGTTCCTGATCTACTGCATCGGCGCCATGACTTTTGTCGGCGCGCTCAACGAAGGCCTGACCGGCGACCGCGGGCTGCTGCTCATCAAAAGCGTGCTCGACGGTTTTATGTCCATCGCCCTCGCATCCACCTTCGGGGTCGGCGTGGCGTTCAGTGTGGTGCCGCTGCTGATTTTCCAGGTGGCGGTAACGCTGCTGGGCGTGAGCCTGGGCGGTGTGTTCACCGAACCGGTGATCAACCAGCTCAGCGCGGTGGGCGGCGTGCTGATTCTCGGCATCGGCATCAACCTGCTGGGGCTGGCACAACTCCGCTTGATCAACCTGCTGCCGGCCTTGGCCTTTGCCGTGCTGTTCAGCCTTCTGCTGGGGTAGCCGGCCACACCTGCTGAACCGCTGTAAAACCGCAACCGGCATGAACAAATCTAGTTGCTCTTGGGTATCATTTAGCAGATCACGCAAAGGAAGAACAGCATGCGCACAGCGATTATCAGCCGCTTGAAAAAAAGCAAGCAGCAGGTGAAGGTCATCGACCGCACCGGCTCAACCTGGGAAGGCACCGTCAGCCACTGGGACGACCACATGTTCTCCATCCGGCTCGCGGGCGGCGATGACATTTGCTTCCCGGTGGATCATTTCGCCAGCATGCTGGTACCGGGCGGGCTGGAGATGCGCGAGGACGAGTAGCTGAGACTGCTGCCCCGCCCGGATTTAAGGGGTACCCCCAAACAGCAGTTCCAGCAAGCCGCGCAGCAAATAGCCGATGCCGCCAACCGCGAGCCCGAGCGCTAGCGCGCCGACCAGCATCAGCCAGAACGGGATCGCGCGCAGCTTGGCTTCAATCTTGCGTAGGAACTCCGGATCGGTCTGCTTGGGCTGGCCAGGCTGCTGCTGAGCCGGTTCCGGCCCAGGCTCCACCGGTTCGCGCGGCTCCTCCGCGTCTAAAGAACATGGTTGCTGCTGCTCTGCCACCGCGCCAGTATAGCGAACGTGCGCGCTGCAACTGATACCATATTCATATGATCCCCAAGCTCATCCTGCTCGATGCCGACGGCGTGGTCTGGCGGGGCAACCAGTCCATCCCCGGCGCAGCGGAGTTCATCACCCGCGCGCGCCAAGCCGGCTGCCGCCCACTGCTGGTCAGCAACAACGCCGGCCCGGACCGTATCGCCTATGTGGGCCGCTGTGAAAAACTCGGGCTGCCCCTTGCCGCGGAGGATATCTTCAGCGTGAACCATCTGTGCGGGCCCTACCTGCGCAAGCATCATCCCGGCGCGCGCACGCTGGTGATCGGTAGCGACAAACTGCTCAGCGAGATGCGCAAGAGCGTGGAGGCCAGCGCGGCAGCGGAGTGGCTGGCCGAACACGGACTCGCGGCGGGGACTGCGACCGTGCATGACTTGCAGGCTATCGCCGCAGCCTGCTTCGACACGGTTGTGATGGGCATCGACGCGGGGATCAACTACCTCAAGCTTGGCCTGGCCTGCGCTGCGGTTCAGCATGGCGCGATGCTAATCGGCGCGAACCCGGACTATAGCTTCCCGGTTGAGGGCGGCATCGAACTGCCCGGCAACGGCAGCTTCGTGGAGTTGGTCGCCGGAGTGTGCCATGTCACACCGCACTACCTCGGTAAACCCGCGCTGCACCTGCTTGAGCTGATTGAAGACGAGACCGGCATCGACCGCCGCGAGATGGTCATGGTTGGCGACCGCGTGGAAACGGATATCCAGTTCGCCGCGAATGCCGGCATCCCAGCCTATCTCGTGCTCACCGGCGTGACACAGCCCGGCAACATTCCCGCAAACTTATATTCCGGCGCGAGGGTGGCGGCAGACTTAACGGCTATCGCCGCGGATTTAGGCTTCTAGCCCAACCGCGATGGATTCAAGCGAAGGCGGCAGCTCAGGCCTGCCGCCCACAGCTTACCGTACACACCCGGTGGAGTATGTATGTGTGATTACCAACGCAATCGCGCCCGGGCCGGCGCCGCGCTAAACAGCCGCAGCATCAGGCCCAGCCCAATCAATACGCCGAACGCCTGCAGTTCTTGCGGGGCAGGATGCGCGCCGCACGCGGCATACTCGCCCGACGCCAACAACAGGTACGCACCGGCGCAGGTTAACACAACCCTTAACAGCAGCGAGATGAACCTCGTCATCAACGCACCCCTTCCGGCCGCCTATCCCGGCCAGTAAACTGCCCATCCCGCTTCTCCAGGCCACGCAGGCACTCCCTTCCATACGCTCACCATCAACCCTCAACCAGCTCAAAGAGCTCGTCAACCTTCAGCTGGAAGATGCGCGCCAAGCGCAGCGCGAGCGTGACCGACGGCTCGGCCTTACCCCGCTCGATCGCGTGGATCGCCTGGCGGCTCACACCGGCTAGATTGGCCAGCTCTCCTTGCGTCAAGTCCAGCCTCGCCCGGTGCATCTTTACCCGGTTGGCAAGCTTCACCCTATCCAATTCCTTAGCCCTTCTATATCAAGCGTACTTTACCCCATGTCTAGTACACTGGATGAAATATATATGATTCACGTCATTATGTCAAGCATATTAGAGATTTGCATAGTTTGCTTTACATTCTCGCTTGAAAAAGTATGTTGGAGAGTACGGTGGTAAGATGGAATATGCAGTACTTGCAAGGGATAGTAATCGGAATCGCGTTGATGCTGCCGAGCCTGGCCTTCGCGGCGGAGGCCACTCCGACCGCGGACGAAACCCCGGTCAACCACGCGCTCGTCGCGGCGATTGCAGCCCTGGAAGGGGTCGCACCGGCGAGCCAAAGCGCGCGCCTCGACAACCTCGCGCTTGCAGTAGCCGGGCTCGAAGCGGACGGCCCCTGGCATGGGAGTTTAACCTACCGCACCCAGTTTGTTAGCGGCGGTCCGCATGACGGCTTCGATCACGGCGTGCAGCTTGGTTTGGATTACAGGGAACAAGTGCTGGACAATTTACTGGTGAACATCCAGATGTTATTCGACACGAACAACGAGCTGTTCGATAGCCGGGCCCTGGACGCTCTCGACCGGCCACGCTTTGACAAGGCGTACTTTCAATACAGCAACTAGTTTCAATCGATTACGGGCTCCGCAAGCGGGATGCTGGCGCGGTGCACCGGCGTCTATAAAATCCCAGTCTCGAACATCACCGGGTTTAAGTCCACATAGCCAAACGATGCATGGTTCGTCATGTCGTCATATAATCCGCCGCTGAGGCAGTATGCCCGTAGGCACTCCACCGGGTTGTACGCTTCCCCCTCCTGCCCGGCCGTCAACGCGGCGAGGATGTCGTAATCGCCCGAGAACATCGAGATGAATGTAAAGTCCACGCTGATACAGCTTCCACCCTTTGCCGTCGTGATCTCCGACTCGTCAATCGCGAGGAGCAGGCGGCAGGCGCCAGGCCAATACACGTCCGCGCTAGGCAGCCCCAGGGGATCGATCCCTGTGCCGAGAACTTCAACCAGCGACTCTCCCGCGGATCCGCTCAGATTCAATGCCGCGATCACCGCGGTTCCTTCTTCATTCTGGGACAGAGAGCTAAAGCCGGCATACAGTAGCTTCGACCCTTCATCCACACTCGGCTCCAAGGTTTGTATATCGCCAAGCGAGACTCCCTCGGTTGCCTGGTAGATCTGGCGAAACGCCGCCATACCCGAACCCGCTGCGATGTCCTCAATAAACCAGCCGGCCCCTGCCGTGCCTTCGATACCGAAAAGGTCAACATTCCTGATCAAGCTCAGCGGAGATTCCGCCTGAGTGTATAAATCCGTCGTGCCGCTCCAGGTGAAGCCCGCTGCATCCTGGGCATAACAAAACCGGACGCCATCAATTCCATTTACACTGTCATTAAAGATGTAGGCAAGCGCTGGCTCGCTGCCAAAGTAAGCCAGCTCGCAATCGCGTGCGCTGATCCCCTCGCCGTACCCCGACTCGATGGTCATCGGCGTGTCCCATGTCCCGCCTTGCGCATCCAGCGCGCGCACAAACAACAAGCGATCCTCGCTGTCATTGATGCCTTGGGTGGTGTAAGCAATTGCCGGGTAACCTGCCACTATTGCCATGGAGATGGCCTGGCCAGGGTTCGCGCTTAATCCGTCGACAACGACAGGGTCCCCCCAGCTTGCGCCTGTGGCGTCCAAGGCGCGTCGATAAACCAGGCTGCCGTAATAACCGGTGGAATACGCGACTGCGGGGTAGCCGTCGACAATCGTCAAAGCGGGATAACCAAAGGTATTAGGAGATAGCTCGACTGGAGCTTCCCAACTGCTTCCATTGTCATCAATGGCC
>CAYXMN010000187.1:0-5424 GCA_964465955.1 uncultured Planctomycetales bacterium | reverse complement strand
TCGCATGGCCGCAATGAAGACTATCCCCAGTATTACCGGGCTGACAAACGACGCAAGTATGGCGGCCTGAAAGCCAAGGTCGTTGATGTCAACTCGACCGCCTGGCTGCCCAGCAGCATGCCGGCGATTGAGCTAGATGAGGCAGTGATCAACGCGCTGATCGGTATGGCTGCCCAGGAACAGCGCCAGGTGTTCATGGCCCAGGCGGAGAATGCGGCCGAGCAAATGCGCCAGGAGATGTATGCCACCAAGGTAGTCCGTGAGAAGGACCTGGCTGAGGTCAGACGCAAGCTGAAGAAGCTGGTGGATAAGACCATTGACTACGATAAGGATCTGACGCCTGAACTGATACAAGAGTGGAATACACAATTGGCGGATCTCAAGCTTCGCGAGCAGCAGCTCATCGGCCAGGTTCAGGCCTGCGATGATGTTGTCCGGCGGTTGGAGCTGACCGAGCTCGAGACTGAGGCTGCCATCGACCAGGTGAACAACATCGAGGAGTACTGGAAGGCCGAGGACTACGACAAGCTCAAGGAAGTCATCGATCTGGTAGTGGGTTCGGTGAATGTGCGGGCGTCAGATGAGGCTTACGAGATCCGGGTGCGAATGCATCCCCTCCCAGTCATTCGCGAGGTCCTGGAAACACCTCCAATTGAGAGAAAAGCAGCCCCAACGGGAGTCGAACCCGTCCCTCCACCTTGAAAGGGTGGTGTCCTAACCGATAGACCATAGGGCCACGTTTTCAACCAGCGTCCGCCAGGCGGCGGCCCGACCCAGCCGCATGAGGGTGCGCTGGGGCGGGCTAGAAATGTACCATAAATATGCGGCCTTGGCTATGAATTCCCACGATTCGCTTGAGTGTGCCTGTGGCGTAAACGCGGGGCCGGGTGCGCAGCCTCAGCGCGGTCACGGTTTGTCGAACAGGCTCGGCGCCAGCAACTCGCGCACGGGTTTATAGGTGCGCCGGTGCAGCGGGCAGGGGCCGTAGCGCTGGAGCGCGGCGAGATGGGCGTCCGTGGGATAGCCCATGTGCTTGTCGAAGCCGTAGCGCTTGAACCTAGGCTGGCGCGCGTACTGCTGCATCAGGAAATCGCGTTCGACCTTGGCCAGAATGCTTGCCGCGGCGATGCACAGGATTTTCGCGTCGCCGCCCACAATCGCATGCACCTGCGCCGCTTCCACCGGCGGCAGCTGGTTGCCGTCCGCCAGCACGCAGTCCACGCTGAGCCCGAGCTTGGCCACGGCGTGGGCCATCGCGCTTAAGGAAGCCTGCAGGATGTTGATGCGCTCAATCTCACGCGGCTCGATTAAATACGTCGCGTAAGCCAGCGCTTTCTCCTTGATCTCCGCGGCGGCCAGTTCGCGCTTCCGGCGCGTCAGCCGCTTCGAGTCCATTAGCACGCTGGGCAGGTTGCGGTAATCCAGCACCACGGCGGCGGCGGCCACCGGCCCGGCCAGCGCGCCGCGCCCCGCCTCGTCGCAGCCTGCGAGGTGCTTGAGTCCCGCTGCCATCAGCGCCTGCTCCAACCCGGAGAGTTCCATGCACGCCTCCCGCCTGTATCCATGGGATCATAGCAGGCGGCGGACGGGGGCCAGGCCCGCTGCTGCCTGGCGCTCGCACTGGCTTACCCGTCCCCCAGTTCCGCGAGATGCCTCAAAGCGGCCACGGTCTGGGCCAGTTCATCGACATGGCCTGGGATGCCCGCCAAGTATGCCGCACTCCAAAGATATTCTTTACACTACTTTGAAGCTGCACCTGGCCCGCAGCCTTGGATTCATTAAGAATATATCTTCTCGATAACTTATTTCAATTAGCAAAAAAGAGCATCTTCGCGCTAGATGAATCAATTCAAATAACGCGAAGATGCTCTTAGAACTAAAACAGGATTTTGAGCTATCCCTTGCCGTTTAATGCAAGTTTAGCCCCCTGATCAATCGCGGTCATATTCATTGGAATTAGCTTAGCTCTGCTCCCGGTGAAGACGTGGCCTAATCCTTGCTCGAGTCCTTCACGCGAGATGAAACTGACTTTTGCGTTTAACGCGCCGAGGCAGATGTTACCCGCCGCCATCAGATTGCCCAGTTCCTTAGCGATTGTGTTCGCGTCAATCCAGACGAAATCCACGTCATCGCGCATTTCCTTACTGGTGATCAGGTCGCGGTTGCACACCGCGATCCCACCGGGGCGCAGGCGTGGCGCGAACTTGGTGAAGCTTGGCTCGTTCATCGCGATGATCGCGGAGGGGGTGTTGGTGGACGGGCTGGCGATGCGCGTGTCGCTGACCATCACGGTGCAGTTGCTCGTGCCGCCGCGGCTTTCCGGGCCATAGCTCGGATACCAGCTGGTCTCCAAGCCTTGATCCACCGCGCCGTAGGACACAATCATGCCTATCGTTAAAATGCCTTGGCCGCCGAAGCCGGCGAAAATCATTTCGTGCAGCATTGCCTAACCCTCCTGCGCCTTAATGTCTTTCACGTCGCCCAGCGGGAACACGGGCACCATCCGCTCTTCCACCCAACCAGACACTTTATTCGGCTTCATACGCATGTTGATGCTACAGCCGCAGAGAATCTCCACCAGCGAGAAGCCCAGGCCTTCAATTTGGTACTGGAACGCTTTCTTAATCGCTTGCTTGCACTTGAGCAGGTGCTTCACGTCGTGCGCGCTTTGGCGGGACAGATAAGCCACGCCGCCCAGGCTGGACAGCATTTCGCAAATGTGGATCGGTTTGCCGGTCAGATGCACGTCGCGCCCGCGGGGGCTGGTGGTGGTCTGCATCCCCTCCAGGCTGGTCGGGGCCATCTGGCCGCCGGTCATGCCGTAGATTGCGTTGTTGATGAACACTACCGTGATCTTCTCGCCGCGGTTGGCGGCATGGATGATCTCCGCCGTGCCGATGGAAGCGAGGTCGCCGTCGCCCTGGTAGCTGAGCACGATGCTCTCCGGTTCCGAACGCTTCACGCCGCTCGCGACCGCCGGGGCGCGGCCATGCGGGCAGCTGATGAAGTCGAAGTCGAAGAACTCGTAGGAGAACACGCTGCAGCCCACAGGTGCCATGCCGATCATGCGGTGCTTGATATCCAGCTCATCGATCACTTCCGCGACCAGATGGTGGATATTGCCGTGCATACAGCCGGGGCAGTAGTGGAACTGGCGCTCGTTAAGCGCGTCGGGCCGCTGGTAGACGACCTCGAACCCTTCCTGCGGGGCTGGCACTCCCTCTCTTAGGCTAGTCATCACATCATCACTCATCGTCTGCTCCTTTACTGCGTTGGTGCGCCGGGCCGAAGGCCTAGCTGGGCTCCCACAGGCTCGCGTTGTCCTCGCGGTTGGCGGAGATGCGCTTGACGGCCGCGGTGATGTCCGGCGGGGTAAAGGTCACGCCGCCGTGCTTGGGCACCAGGTGGATCGGCACCGGCACATTGCGCAGCGCCAGCGCTACATCTTCCACCAGCTGGCCCCAGCTCATCTCGAAGGTGATCACCGACTTTGCCTTAGCGCCGAGTGCGTGAAGCTTGGCGTAGGGGAACGGCCAGAGCGTGATCGGCCGGATCAGGCCCACCTTCACGCCTTGTTCGCGCAGTTCCTTGATGCTGCCCATCACCACGCGGCTGACTGAACCGTAGGCCACGCAGAGAATCTCCGCATCTTCCGTGTAATACTCCTCGAAGCGGATTTCGTTCTTTTTGATGGTGTTGTACTTAGCGATCAACCGCTCATGGAACTGGCCCATCTCCTCGGGATCGAGGAAGATTGAGGTGATGATGTGCGGCGCGCGCTTATCGTTCTTGGCGCGGGTGCCCATCGCGTAATCCGGCTTCTTCCAGTCCACCACCGGGATGGCGTCCAGGTCCACCGGCTCCATCATCTGGCCGATTACTCCGTCGGTCAGGATGCAGGCCGGGTTGCGGTACTTACAGGCGAGATCGAAGCCCAGGGCCGCGTGCTGCGCCATCTCGTTAGCGCTGTTCGGCGCCAGGGTGATCAGCCGGTAATCGCCGTGGCCGCCGCCCTTGACGGTCTGGAAGTAGTCGCCCTGGTGCGGCGCGATGTTGCCCAGGCCGGGGCCGCAGCGCACGACGTTCATCACCAGGCAGGGCAGCTCCATCGTGGCGATGTAGCTGATGCCCTCCTGCTTGAGGCTGATGCCGGGGCTGGACGAGCTAGTCATCACGCGGCGGCCGGTGGCGGCGGCGCCCATCAACATGTTGACGCTGGCTACTTCGCTCTCACCCTGGATGAACACGCCGCCTGGCACGTCGAGCAGCGCATTGCTCATGTATTCGATCGCTTCGTTCTGCGGGGTGATGGGGTAGCCGAAATATGCCGTGCAACCCGCGCGGATTGCGCCGGCGCAGACGGCATGGTTGCCCTTCATTAACTGGCGCCCCTTGGGCAGCCAATCCGGTTCGTGCTGGCCTTTGGCCGACGCGGATGCGTTCACTGCAGTGCTCACATGCCACCTCCTGCGGGGACTTTTTCGCTGACGCGCTTGTAGACAACAATCGCGCAGTCCGGGCAGGCCACGGCGCACATCTTGCACGCCGGGCACTTTTCCTCTGGATCGTTGAATTCCGCGATGAAGTAGCCGGCTTTATTCAGCGTCTTCATAGGAAAGATGATCAAGTCGCGCGGACACGCGTCCACGCACATTTCACATCCTTTACAGCGGTCTTCGATGATTTCTATGTAGCCTTTGCGCATGGTTACCTCGCCAAGGGAAGGGGTCCGCTTGCGAATACTGCGAACTCCTCTATTCGCATATTCGCTATTGCGGATATATTGTACCAGTTCGACGGGCTGATGTAAACCATCGATAGATTGCAACAGCCAAGTGAGACCCGCTCCGAATTAGCCGGACCGGACGCCGGGCGAAAAAAACGGCCGCCTGGCAGGACGGCCGTTGAAGTTGCTAGTTAAAGCAGCCTAAGCCTAGAAGCGCGCATCCCAGACGCGGATCTTGTAATCAGCGCCAGCGGTGAACAGCGTGTCATCGCTCATCACGAAGTCGCGCACGCCCAGCACGTGGGCCTGCATGCTGCCCGCCAGCTCAGCGTCGTGATTCCAGAGTTTCAGCTTGCCGTCTTCGCCGCCGGTGACAACCAGCGCATCGTCCTCGCTGAAGAACAGGTGGGTTACATTCCCGGCATGGGCGCGGATGGATTTGACCAGACTGCCGGTTGCGGCATCCCAAATCTTGACCTCGCCGTTTGTCCCGCCGGTCGCTAGACAGGCTTCCAGGTTATTCAGCTTCAGGCACAACACCTCGGCATTCGCGAAAGCGAGGATTTCGCTTTCCTTCTCACCGGTGTAAGCGTCAAAGACCATTACCCGTCCGTCCACGCCGCCGGAGAAGACGTAGTCGCCGGTGCTGTTGAGGAGCAGGTCGTTGATCCCGCCGTTATTGGCGAAAATCTCAAGAT
>CAYXMN010000186.1:0-5440 GCA_964465955.1 uncultured Planctomycetales bacterium | reverse complement strand
GTTGGTAGAAGTCCCAGAGGAAAAACTTTGGGCAGATATGACTGATGAAGAGAAGGCCGAGTATGAGGCACACCGGCTAGCTGGCATGGGCTGGAGCAGCATGTCTTATCCGGTTGACGCTGATGGCTATCTTATACCGCTTGAAGTTGGCGTTAATAAGCATGAAAATGCAATTGCCAATAATAACTTAGTGGATCTAAATTCAACAGGAACATGGGTACGAGCAGAAGGAGAGGTAGATCCTGAACTTCAAGCCGCCATGTGGCACGCAAGCGATGCGGTAAGTGCGGAGTATTATCCTGCGATACCAGATTGGCTAGCGGCCGACCCTCCAATCGAAGCGATGATCATGCCAAATGGCGACGTACTGACGCATGGCCTGCTTGGAGATGCAGAGAAGGGTGGGCAATCCAATTGCTGCGGTGGCGGAGGCACTGTTGTTGGTAGATATAGTCAGGACGGTGACTTAATACAAGCTATAAAGAACGGTTCCTGGTTTTACCTCTATTATGACGCTGATTTGCGTGATAAACCTGAAGGAATCCTGTCTACATCACGAGATGGCTATATATTCTTCAGGGATGAGGAGACCGGAGCACTACTAAGCGTATGGGACTGGAACGGGACTCAACTGCCAGCAAGTGAACCCGTTTGGCGTGATCCTCATCAGTTCACTTGGTTAAGCTCTGTTCGAGTTAAAAAGCTGCATGATGCAGCTAAGTAACAGCGAGGATTACATTAAGGGAGGATAACATGGTCACCTTGAAATCACTATTTATCGTTACACTGTTTTGTCTCTTTAGTTGCAGTTGGACTATTTTACAAGCATCAACAAAGGAAATGACCGAATTAGACGCCGACTGCGTGGTATTTCGTTGCAGAGGTGATAGAGCTAACGAGATCCCTCAGCAATATTGGTATAACGATGCGTATATTTGTGAGAATGGCGGTGCTAATTGTGAATTATATCCAATTCCTGGAGCACCAGCAGAATGTGATCCTGTTAAGGTCTGCTATTTCGATTCAATAGGATATATTAAAACAACTTGGCAATGCACAACTGATACCAGTGGCACGATACCGGAGTGTACCTTTGGCCACTTTGATCGTGCAGTGATTCTACTACATACCGGTGAATCGACCGGACAACTAGATGACGTAATCTCATCTTCCATTTCTCCAGCAAGCCGCGTCAGAAGAGCCATCATTTGTTTAGCGCCGGTCCTACCTGCAATATATGATTGTAGTTGGCCCCAATCGTTCACTGATTGGATTCATGATCGTCAAACAGATTGGGTAAATAACGGTGAGGTAGCCTCTCATTCCTACTACTTCCATTGCACGGAGGGAGGCTGCGTTAAAGAAGTACTCCACTAATTAATACAGCACTCGCGCACCAGCGCGTCGATCATGTCGCTAAAGATGCGCTTGTGCAGCGGGTACAACGCGTACCAGTACAGCGCGCCCCACGGCCCGCGCGGGGCGAACGCGGCGATCTGCACCAGCCGGCAGCCCGCGCCGTCGGGCACGGCTTCCCATTGCAGCCAGGCCCGGCCCGGCACCTTCATCTCGGCGCGCAGGCGCAGCAGCCGCCCCGGCAGCACCGTTTCGACGCGCCAGAAATCCACGCTCTCGCCGGGCAGCAGCGCGGTGGGATCGCGCCGTCCGCGCCTGAGCCCCGGCCCGCCGATCAGCCGGTCCAGCATGCCGCGCGCCCACCAGGCCCAGTGCCAGACCAGCCAGCCGCGCGCGCCGCCCAGGCTGGTGAACTCGGCAAAGACGCGCTCCGGCGGAACAGCCAGCCAGCGCGTGCGCACCTCCGTAATAAGCCCTTGCCAGTCGCGGAGTTCATAGGCCGGCCCGGAGCCCAGCGCACCGCTCCAGCGCGTCTCGACGTCGTGCGCTTCCTCCTTGGCCAGCGCCAGCTCGACGGCACGCGCATACGGGATCGGCCGCACCAGCGGGAACAGCTCCCGCGCGCGCGCCGTCTCCGCGGTGACCGGGTGGCGCATGCCCTCGATCAGCGGCCCGGCCAGGGTGGCGGGAATCGGCGTGACCAGCTCCACGCCCAGCGCCGCCAACGCGGGGGGCAGCCATGGCGCGGCCAGCACCCGGCTGCGCAGCCCGCGCGCCCGCGCCGCGGTGACCAGCATCTCACGGAAGCTCAGCCGGTCCGCGCCAACTTCCACCACGCCGCTGGGCCCGGCGGGCAGCGCGCTCAGCAGATAGCTCAAGACATCGCGCACGGCCACCGGCTGGATCAGGTTGTCAATCCAGGGCGGCGCGGGAATCACGGGCAAGCGCTCGGTGAGATAGCGCACCAGTTCGAAGCTGGCCGAGCCTGAGCCGATCACCGGCCCGGCGCGGAATTCCGTCGCGGGCAGGGCGGCGCGGATGATCGCCCCCACTTCGGCGCGGCTGTGCAAATGGCGGCTGACCCGGCGCACCTCGGGCACTAGCCCGCCGAGATAGACGACATGCTTGAGGCGCGGCGCCATCCGCACGAAGTTCAGCGCGGCCTGGCGGTCGAGGCTGGCGTAGTCCT
Source organism: uncultured Planctomycetales bacterium (assembly GCA_964465955.1). Lineage (GTDB taxonomy): Bacteria > 4484-113 > 4484-113 > 4484-113 > JAFGCY01 > CAYXMN01. Next base: position 2,895 of record CAYXMN010000186.1, on the reverse strand, counting down.
TGCCGGAATACATCGAGTGCACCAGGTAATAGGCAGTGTCCAGCCCCTTGCAGGCCTGGCCCAAGCGCACCGGGCTCTGCAGATCGCCGGTCACCAGCTCCACTTCGCCGATCCAGCTCCGGCCCGCGATGCGCGCCAGATCACGCACCAGCACGCGCACGTGGTAGCCGCGCGCTAACAGCCGCGGGACGAGCCGCCCGCCGATGTAACCCGTTGCGCCGGTGACCAGCACGCGCATGGTAATTGTTACCGGCGTACGCGCGGATCTCGGTTACCCCGGCTCAAGCAGTCCGCTGCCGCGTTAAGCTTCGGCCAGCCCTGCCGGGCTGGCCGTGATCCGCGCATGTTTGTGAACGATACCGCTGGCTTACTTGGCTAACGCCTTCGCGCCGGCTTCCACAGCGCCCAGGACGAAGCCGATTTCCTCCGCCGTGATGATCAGCGGCGGCTGGATGCGGATTACCGCTGGGTTGTTGATGGTTTGCGCCACCAGCACGTCGCGGTGGAACAGCTCATCCGCCAGCTTGCTGCCGATCTCCGGCGCCTGGCACTCCAGGCCAATCCACAGCCCGAGGCCGCGCACTTCCTTGAACACGCCGGGGAACCGCGCCACGATCTCACCGAGCTGCTTCTTGAAGCTCGCGCCCTTGGCCTGGCACTCCGCCAGCAGGTTCTCGCTCTCATACACCTCAATGGTCGCCAGCGAGGCGGCGCAGCCAAGCTGGCTGCCGGCGAAGGTGTTGGTCAGCCACCACGGGTTTTCCGTCATGCCCTTGAAGTCCGGGCCGTGGTGTTCGCGCCCGAAGAACGCCTTAGCGTTGGCGATCAACGCGCTCTGCGGGAACATGCCGCCGCCCAGTGCTTTGCCCAGGCTGACGATGTCCGGCTGGATGCCGAAGTGCTCGCAGGTGAAGTAATAGCCTGTGCGGCCCCAACCCGATTGCACCTCGTCCACGTGCATCAACGCGCCGACTTCGTCGCAGCGCCGGCGCACGGCATGCAGGAACTCCGGCTGAGGCACGATGATGCCGCCCTCGCCCTGGATCGGCTCGATGATCACTGAAGCCACCTGCTCGTTGATGTACTTGTCGAGCAGCTCGATGTTGTTATACGGCGCGATGTTGAAGCCGTAGACCAGCGGGTGGAACGGCTTTTTCAGCACGGGGCGGTTGGTCGCCGTCAACGCGCCCATGGTCTTGCCGTGGAACGCATTGCTGAAACTGACGTGGAGCTGGCGGCCGGTGGCCAGGCGCGCCAGTTTGATCGCCGCGTCGTTGGTCTCGGCGCCGCCGCAGTGGTAATAGACATACTGTAAGTCGCCCGGCGCGCGCTCGGCGATGGCGTGGGCCAGCACCGCCTGCAACGGGTTGAGCAGCTCCTGGCTGTACATGCCGATGCGCTCCATCGTTTCCTTGAGGCGGCGCATTACGTGCGGGTGGCGGTGGCCCAGCGCAAACACGCCGTAGCCGCCGAGGCAGTCGATGAAGCGGTGGCCGTGGATGTTGTACATGTACACGCCTTCGCCGCGCCATTCCACGCCGTGGGCGTCGCTCTTGGCGCTGCGCTTCATCGTCACGAAACCGGGGTTTAAATTCTCGGTGTAGTAATCGTAGGTCTCTTTGATGATCCGCGCTTCAACATCCGTGGCCGGATCGCTGATGAATAGATGATCAAACTGCATGGCAAGCCTCCAGATACTGATAGGTTATAGGAGATGATCAACGGCGGCCACGCATTATTTGGGAATCTTCTGCGGTTTGACCGGGGGATCTTCGGGATTGTAAGGGTTGCGCCCGTCGTGCTGCCAGCCGCGCCGGATCAATGGATTGCAGATCCAGCTGGCATGGTTGGTTAGCACCCCGGCGCGCATTGAGAAATGATACCAGATGGACCCCCGAACGTCAGCCGTCCAAGGTATGATATGCATATGGGATGGAGAGCCAAGCCGGATCAGGCCCGGCTCGAAGTGGTGATGCGCACCACCAAGGCTGTGCGGCAAGAATTCCACGCCTTGCGCATGCAGCCAGGGACGGTGATGCAAGCGGAACTTGCCGTCGTGGATCGAGCCGAAGCGGAACTGGCCGCGCATGGCTTTAACAAGGATGAGCAACTGGCCGCCCGGATCAGGTTCGCCCAATTTCGCGCGGGCATCTTAGCCGTGTACGAGAAAGATACGAATGCCGCGGTGGAAGCATGCCTGGCTATGATCAATGGCGATACCGCCGGACCGGTGAGCAGGTTCATGCAAGCGCGGATTGGCATGGTTGTGCTGTCCGATCTCGCTGTTAACAATGGCGAGGATTTCCCGCGTGAGCGCTTCAAGCTGTTTTTTGACGTTGTCACCGGCCTGCTGGATTTGGCGGATGATGAGTTCTGGTTCTTCGCCACCCTGCAGGCGTATAAGCAAGGCTGGACGGAAGTTTTGGTCCAGGCCATCGAGCAAGTGGGCCGGCGCTGGGAGGAGGCCTCGGGGCTCTACCTGGCGAAACGCACCGCGCTAATGCTGAACCTGCTGCGCGGAACCGCCAGCGAATTGGACTGCGGCGCGGCGCTGCAGGCGGTCAATCAGCCGCTATTCATCAACGAGTTTACCGAGCACCTGTTGGCGGATTGTGAGCGCGCCGGGATCATGAGCCAAGTCAACCGGCAGATCTGGACCGAGCGCAAAGCCGAGCATGGGGTTCCCGAGCTGTATCCGGCCCCCTCCGCGCGTTAAACTAAGCGCATGGCGGATACCATGCCCATGGATCTGAAGCGCAAGCACCTGGCGCAGTTCGAATGCCTCACGCCGCGTGAGATTGTCGCCCAGCTCGATGAATATATCGTCCGCCAGGCCGCGGCCAAGCGCGCCATCGCCGTCGCCATCCGCAACCGGCTGCGGCGGCTGCAGGTGGG
>CAYXMN010000185.1:0-5442 GCA_964465955.1 uncultured Planctomycetales bacterium | reverse complement strand
GAGATTGACTCTGATTTACCAAATAGCTAATCAATTGCGTACCTACGCTGGTATAATGACTTTACACTAACCCGGAGGGACTTAATGGGTAGGATAGTTTCAAAACGTACTGTGAAGCGCGCGGCTTCGCGCGTCTCTCTCTCTCTCTCTCTGCTTAGCCGCGATGCTGTGCCTCGCTAACGCGGGCTGCGGGGGGAAGAACACCGCACCGGGGGCGGATGTCGTATCAACTCCAGGGCGCACGGTTTCGAACGGGCTTGAGGTTGAAACGGTAACCTATCTCACCGGCAGCGCCACGCGCGTGCTGGCCGGGCCGCTAGGTGATCCGCAAGGCTTGGATGATCTTCTGACCATTGAACCTTGGGGCCCGGTTGTCGCCACCCACACCATCACCTTGCCCGATGACACGGAGCATGTGGTGAACCAACTGGCCAGCCCAGACCCGTTTACCGCGATGTACCAGCTTGAGGACGGGACGCTGCGCACCACCAATGAACCGGTCGAGCTGTGCTGGGATCCGGACTATCACGGCCCGGAACCCGCCAAGGTGAACTGGGTGAATCCGGAGCAAGAAACCGTGCAGGTCTATGAGCGCATAATCCTAGTATGGTTCGACCAGTCCATCAGTGAGCAGGAGCTGGAACTATTGATCGACACCTACAACCTGAATGTGGTGATGAGCTGGTTTGAAGGCCCAGATGCTGCGCCAGGCGGGGGCATGGAGGAATTGGGAGGCGGGGAATCAGCGAATCACAGCGCTTCTAACGCGCTTGAGGAAAGCGGGCTTGAAACAGGCAGCGGGATTGGAGCGGAACTAGATACTCTGACCGGCGGTGCCGAAACCGGCGGCAACGAGATTGCCTATTTCGAGTTTGAATACGATCCCACAGTCTGGCCCACACTTGATGATGCTCTGGCATTCTTTGAGACGCATCCCAATGTTGAGTGCGTGGTGCCGAATCTTGTCCATGGATATCAAGCAGCATACTCACCTCCAAATGATTACTTCTATCAGCAGGAGGCTAGATTAACATGGCCAATTGAACCACCAGCTTCATTTGGAGCAGGTTTTGCTACCGCACTAGGTGTGGACGAGATCCCGGCAATAGTTAATTCTGGCTACTCTGATCAGGTGGTTGCAGTCATTGACTGTGGCGTTGCTCGGCCTTGTTACGATGAATCTACAATGGAACTCTGGGGGCATCCGGACTTTGGCTATTGGTCGATGTGTTCAGGGAATCCACAAGATCCTCAGTTGTTCTCCGGTAAAATTGTCCGTACTGGCATCGATTGTTGGCCATCCACCTATGACACTTGCATAAACGGTGGTCAGCCAATGTTCAACGATACTGAGCATTTTGGAAGTCACGGTACAAGCGTAGCTGGATTAATAGCTGCGGATACCAATAATAATATTGGTATTCCTGCCCTAGCACCAAAAGCATTGATCTTGCCAGTTAGAGCTTGGTATTTTGCCGATCCTAATGGTGGGCCAGGTTGGTTCGATGTCGGTAGTATTGTCAAGGCATATCGTGCTTTGCGTATGGATTTCTCTCATGGTGAAATAGATCCAGATGAGCAATGGGACTTCCAAGTTCGAGTCGTAAACTGTAGTTACGGTTCCCCGGAAGGGAATGGTACATTCACAAACATCGATCGAGATTTGAAGAAGAATGATAGACTGTACGTTGCAAGTGCAGGCAATAACAATCTCACGGTGAATGCACTTGTATATCCAGCAGCATTTGAGAATGTTCTTGGAGTTACTGGACTATCGGCGCATCTCGAATACAATATAGTAACACAGGAGTATTTCGATATTGAATCTGTTGTACATTATTATGATGATGGTGAAGGTTCAAATTATTGGACTACATCAGTCTATCCAGTTTCAGGTTTATACGCGGTCTATAACATTTCTTCTCAGATCCCACCAGTTGGCGTGATCAGACCTAATTGGTGCCTAAGTTGCCAAATTGACCGTTCAGCAAGCTATGTTGGTTTTAAGGGTACTTCAGCTGCATCACCGTGTGTAGCAGCTTTAGCATTTCACCTTTACGATATTGCTGATCAGCATAACAGCCATGTTGATCGACATCTAGTGATGGATCAAATTATTGATACTATCGATACCAGTACGGCATGGTATAACCCACCGGTTGAAATTGCAGGACTATTATCATTCAGTACTGCAGTTTCTACTTGGCCCTATTAATCCAGGAGGAAGTCATGTGGTTTCGTCTTCGTTATACAACAATCTTGTTAGCAGTGCTAACTATAAGTTGTTCTTCATCGCTTGATGGTAATGCATACTTTGACAGCTGGCCTGGAACAATTTACTTGCCATACATTGAGTCGGTTGATTTACCAGCAACAGCTCGAATGGGTGAAACTATTTCAATAACTCTACACATTAGTAGCAATCTTCATCCAGAGTTGTTAGATGGATTGCCTGAAAGTCTTTCAGAACGATATCTGCCTGAAGATGTTGGAATACCAGCGTTTGTACCAAATACTTGTACTCAAGGTGAAACCCAAGTAGTATTCTTACCCTGGATTGTAAATCCTCCTTTATCTGGGGAAACGAATGATGCAGTCGAGTTTACATTTCTGTTACATAGTAATAAGACGCCTGGACCTTTGCCAATACGGATTTACTCAGCTAAAACTAGGGAATTGGGCGGAATCAAGCTAAGCGGTAGTTTTGGTTTTACTCCACCTTATAATGCAGATGCGGAGTACCAGGAGTACACCATCACCGTCCTGCCTGCGGAGGAGGCACCGTAACCCGCCGGAGAAACATCGTTGAAGTCGTCTGCAATCTGGCCGGTAGCTATTCCGCCGGCTTCAAGCGTCAGGCGACGCGATCTCGCACTAAACAACCGGATGCGCCATGCTCTTCATCCCGCGAGTTTGCATTCCTCGTTAATGGATGGCGCGCAGCCGGTCCTGTGCTCCGCCCGCACGGGGCTGGGCTAACCTCAAGTGCCGCACGCCGGCGGGTTGAGCCAGGTGTCGAAGCTGGCTCTAACGCCTAACCCTAAGCCAACGCAGATCAGCAGCAAGCCCAGGCAGAGCAACAGCACCGTCACCTGCCGGTGGGTGCCCGTCGTGTAACGCAAGGTGTACTGCGGCAACGGGGCGCGCAGCGCCCGGTATGCGTTAAACAATAGAATGCCGCCGAGCAGCAAATTGATTAACGCTAAGGACATCATGTGAATCCTCCGCTGCCGGCTTAGCTGGCGCAGCCTGAAAACATCCAGGACGCGAAGAAGTACACCACGCCGGCCGTCGCCGCGATAATCCACGACTCCTTCCAATCTAAAGACAGCACCATCTTGGCAGCCATTGCTGTGCCCAACAGGAGGATACCCGCGCCAAGCAGCGCGGACAAAAAGTACGAGAGCCAGCCGGTTAGCGCCGCGCCAATGAGAAGGGGCATCAGCAGCAACGTCAGCAGGATCATCACAATGTAGCTGATGAATGCGATGAGCACGCTGCGCCAGATGTCAACATACTCGAGCTGCGCAATACTGCAACCGGCATAAATCGCTCCGACATGCAGCAAACCGAGAATTAACAATCCCATTTTCGAACCCCCTCAGAAATCAATAAATCAAAATCTCGTTTTAATTATAACAGAAACGGAATTAATTCTAAGAAACCTTAAGCAGTTTCAGCAGAAGTTCGCGAGTTTTCTGCGGTTCAGCCCCGCCCTTAGTTGCACGTAGAACGTGCCCCACCAGAACTTGCACCGCTGAAGTTTTACCGCCGCGAATGTCCGCCACCACTTTAGGATTTGCAGTAATTGCCTCGGTGCAGATGCGTTCCAAATCCATCGAGACGCCGTCGCCAAGCCCCTGTTCCTCGATCACCGCGTCCAGCGACTTGCCGGTACGATAAACCGCCTCAAAGACGCTCCGGGCTTGGACGTTGTTAAGCTTGCCTGCTTCCATCCGCTTGAGCACGGCGCTCAGCGAGCCTGGCTGGATTTTCAGCGGCGCTTCGCCGAGCAAGCGCTTGAAGTCGCCGGTCACCCAGTTGGCGACGACGCGCGGGTCAAGCCCGTCCTTGCAGACAAGACGGTAAAAATGGTGCAGCGTCTGGTCGGCGGCGATGATGCTCGCCAGTTCGTGGTTTAAGCCGTCCTCTTCCACCATCAATTGGCGCAGTTCGAAGCTGGAGGCGCGCACCTGCTCCTCTGCCTCTGCGAGCATTTTTGCACTGATCTGCAGCGGCGGGATGTCCGGATCATCGAAATAGCGGTAATCATCAGCAGATTCCTTGATGCGCATCGGGATGGTGATGCCGCGGGCCTCGTCATAGCGCAGCGTGGCTTGCTGAACTTCGCTGCCGCGCTCATACAGCTTGATTTGGCGCTCAATCTCCGCATCGATTGCGCGGCGTAGCGTGGCAAAGCTGTTGAGGTTCTTCACTTCCGTTTTAGTGCGCAGCTCAGTGCTGCCCTTGGGGCGCACGCTGATATTGGGTTCGCAGCGGAAGTTGCCGCTCTCCATGGCTGCTTCGCTGACGCCGAGACGCCTAAGCAAGCTGCGCAGTTCGTCGAGATAGCTCACGCATTCAAACGGATCGTGGAAGTCCGGCTGGCTGACTATTTCAATTAGCGGAACGCCGCCGCGGTTATAGTCCAGCACCGCCGTGCCATCCGGCAGATGGAACAGCTTGGCAGTGTCCTCTTCGAGATGAATGCGCACGAGGCGTACTGCGCGCCGCTCAGCGTTGTGCCAGTACTGCACCACGCCACCTTGCGCCAAGGGCAAGTCGTATTGGCTGATCTGGTAACCTTTCGGCAGATCGGGATAAAAGTAGTTCTTGCGCGCAAAGACGTTGCGCTCGTTGACTCTGCTGTTGAGTTTGCGCGCGAGTGTGAGCGCACGGATGATCGCCTGGCGGTTCGGCCGGGGCAGCGTACCCGGATGGCCCAGGCACACCGGGCAGACGTGGCGGTTGGCCTCAGCCAGCTCGGTGGTGTTCACGATCGGGCAACCGCAATACATCTTGGACGCGGTGCTAACCTGGGTATGGACTTCCAGCCCAATGACAGCTTCCCATCCAGCAGCGACATTGACGCTCATGGGCTTATTGTAACTTAACCCTGGCCCGCTGTCGTAACGAGACGCGACGCATTATTGATCCGGTGCGTCAGGCTCTAGCCCCAGGTTAGGCCTGAACGGGCGTCCCGTGAGAAATGCGCGGGCGACCTTTTGGTATTTCTGCGCCCAGAAGCGCAAGCTGGCGCTGGTCCGCTCCCCGAGCTGCTTCTTCACCACCGCGGGCACCCCGGCCACGAGGCTGCCCGGCGGCACCACCATGCGCTCCGGCACCACCGCGCCCGCAGCGACAATACTGCCGCGCCCGATCACCACGCCGGTGAGCAGGATCGCACCCATGCCGATCAGGCAGCCGTCCTCCACCACGCAG
>CAYXMN010000184.1:3745-5505 GCA_964465955.1 uncultured Planctomycetales bacterium | reverse complement strand
GGCCATCGGAGCGGCGGCGGGCTACCTGCTGGTCCCGGTGGACAGCGCGAGCGCGGCCCAGGACGCCGGGCTGCAAACGCTGGCCGGGCTGGGGCTGGGCTTGATCTTCATCGTCGCCGCATTGATCAGCACAGGCGTGAGCTACTGGTTCGCCGACCGCATCATCGTCTCGATGGTCAACGCGCGCCCGGCCAATCCCATGGTCTACATCGAGAAGTATTTCATCGACACCGTGGAAGGCTTGGTGCTGGCCTGCGGCTTGCCCGCCATCCCGCGCGCCTATGTCATCGACAGCCCGGCGCTCAACGCCTTCGCCACCGGGCGCGATCCGCAGCACAGCATTATCGCCGTGACGACCGGCTTGCTGCAGGCGCTCGACCGCCAGGAGCTGGAGGGCGTGATCGCCCACGAGATGGGGCATGTCTACAACCGCGACATCCTGCTGATGGGCGTGGCGGCGGTACTCGTCGGCGGCATCAGCATGTTCTGCCACTTCCTGCTGCGCCTGTTCTCCTGGGGCGGCGGGCGGCGGGACAGCGACCGGGAAGGCGGCGGCTGCGGCGGCGGGCCGCTGATCGTTGTGGCGATCGTGCTGATCATCCTCGCGCCGGTTTTCGCCAACCTGCTCAACTTCATGCTCAGCCGCAAGCGCGAGTTCCTCGCCGACGCCACCGCGGTGAAGCTGACGCGCAACCCGGAAGGCTTGATCGGCGCGCTTAGTAAAATCGCGGGCAGCGGGGCGAAAATGCCGTTTGTGGAGAGCGAATTGTCGGCGCTGTTTATCGATCACCCGCAAAAACTGGAAGCCGCCGACAGCGGTCTGGCCGCGCTGTTCGCCACCCACCCGCCAATCCGCGCACGGATCGACGCCCTCAAGAGCATGTAACGCAGTGGGCAAACCGGCGGGGTGGGCCCCCGGTGGCACAGGCGCGCCGCCTGTGTCTGCTCCAGCTTTCCCCGCAGCCGGGGCGGCTGCGCCACTGACTGCCGGTCACCCGGACTAAAGGCCGGGCTACCGGGATGTTCACGCCGTTTCCTCCAGCTCGTAGCGCACGCTGCCGCCCAGCGCGGCGAACTTCTCGGGCAGCCGCTCGTACCCGCGCACCACGTGCTTCAACCCGTCGATGCGCGTCTCGCCGCGCGCCATCAGCCCGGCGATAATCAGCGCCGCCGTGCAGCGCAGGTCGTAGGCTTCCACCGGCACGCCTGCCAGCGCGCCCGGCGTACCCTCGATAATCGCCGTGTTGCCGCTTTGAATCTCGATGCGCGCCCCCATGCGCCGCAGCTCCGGCACATGCGCCAGCCGCTTCTCGAAGATCAGCTCCTGCACTGTGCTCACGCCGCTGGCCGCCGTCAGCACGGTGGTGAACTGCGGCTGCAAGTCCGTGGGGAAGCCGGGGTACGGCGCGGTGCGCAGCCGCGTGGATTTCAGGCCGTGGCCATTGTCGACGCGCAAGCTGTCGGGCCCCGCCTCCACCTTGACGCCGCATTCACGCAGCTTGAGCACCAGCGGTTCCAGGTGCTCCGGAACCACGCCGGTAACCGCGCCGGAGCCGCCCGTGCCGATCAACGCGAGCAGGTAGGTTCCCGCTTCGATGCGGTCGGGGATGACGGTGTAGTCCACCGCGGCGCTGATGCGGCGCTTCGGCTGCCCGGCGATACTGTGGGCCGTCAGGGAGCCCGTCATCGACGGCGGCCGGCTGAAACTCAACTCCCTCACCGGCGCCTTTTCCGCGGCGCACGGATTCAAGGCCGCTGGG
>CAYXMN010000184.1:1122-3735 GCA_964465955.1 uncultured Planctomycetales bacterium | reverse complement strand
CACCACCTCGGGTTCCTCGGCGGCGTTGTAGATCGTTGTCGCGCCCTCGGCCAACGCGGCGGCCATCACGGTGTTTTCGGTCGCGCCGACGGAGACGATGTTGAGATATACCTCCGTGCCCTTCAGGCGCTTGGCGCGCGCCACGATGCAGCCCGCCTCCTGCGTGATCTCCGCGCCGAGCGCCGTCAGCGCCGCGAGATGCTCGCCGACGGGGCGCGCACCGATGGCGCAGCCGCCGGGCAGAGGCACCGCCGCCTCGCCGAACCGCGCCAGCAGCGGGCCGAGCACGAGAAAGCTCGCGCGCATCTGGTTCACTAGCTCATAGGGCGGCGCGGTGCTGGTAATGCGGCTGGCGTCCACCGCCACGTCGCTGGTTTCGCCGGTGCCGCTGACCTGGCAGCCCAGGCTGCGCAGCACCTCGCCCACAATCGCCACGTCCTTTAATCCCGGTACGTTGCTCAAGCTGACCGGCTGCTCGTTGAGCAGCGCCGCGGCCAGCACGGGCAGCGCGGCATTCTTGCTGCCCGACGCGCGCACTTCGCCGCGCAAGGCGTCGCCACCAGTTACGACAATCGCGGACATACACTCCCACCTCGCCGGGCGGGCTTAACCTGGCCCTCGCAATTGCGCCCGGACTGCGTTATTATCCCCTGTCGCCCAGGTATTACCTGGTACTTAATCTTGACAATACGTATTTCGAGGTTTTCCCGCGATGATTAAACAAACTGGGATATTGGCGTTGGTCGCGTTGCTGGCGCTGGCCCTCTGCAGCTGCCAGGAAGCGCCCAAAACCGACGCGGATACAACCGCGGCGGCGCCCGCGAGCGCGGCGCAGCCCGGCGCTGAACCTGCCGTGACCTTGGCCAACGCCACCTACAACGTGGAAGGCATGACCTGCGAAAGCTGCGTGGCGGGCATCAGCCAGACCTTGGCCGCCGTGCCGGGCGTCCGGCAGTGCCAGGTCGATCTGACGAACCATTGCGCCAAGGTTGAGTATGACCCGGCGCAAGTGACCGACGCCAAGTTGATCGAGAGCATCAACGCGCTGGGCTACACCGCCACGCTGGCGGCGGGCGCCCCGGACCTCAACGCGCTGGCGGGCGAGGGCGGCGGCTGCGCCTGCGGCAAGGAAGGCGGCAGCGGCGAGTGCTCCGGCGAGTGCGGCGATCCGGCTCAGAGCGGCCAGGGCGCCGGCTGCGGCGGCGCGTGCGAGAACGGCGCAGGCCAGGACCATCCCACCGGCGAGGCGACCCTGCCGGAGATTCCGACAGGCTGCCTGCGCCAGCCTTTCTTCGTGGAAGGCCTGGCGACGATGGAGAATACCGACAAGCTGGTGGCGGGGATCAACGCGCTGTCCGGCGTGGAAGGCACTTATGTCGACCCGGCGCAGATGCGCATCGTGGTGGACTTCCGCGGCGATACCGCGAACGTGGAGAACATCAAATCCGCGATTACCGGCTTCGGCCTGAAGCTGCTGGACCGCCCGCCGACACGTGGCAAGGCCCCGCAGGCTCCGCCTGCCGAGAATCAGGACGCCTAGGCCAAGCGGCGCAAGTGCGCTGTGACCTAACTTGAGCTAACGAGCCGCGGCGCACAGCCGCGGCTTTTGTTAACCTGGAGAACTGCTTGCGCGGCGGCAAGCCAGCGGCCGGGCGTCGCTTGCTTGAGCCGGTTCTGGATGGCCGCCGAATCCCAAGTCGACAGCGCTAGCGAGATCGCGTATCATGTGGCCATGCCTGAGACGATGCGAGCGGTGGTAGTGAACGAGCCCGGCGGCGTTGAGGTGCTGCAGGTGCGCGACGATGTGCCGGTTCCCGAGCCGGGGCCGGGCCAAGTGCGCATAAAAGTCGCCTACGCCGGGCTGAACTTTTTCGAGGTGCTGACGCGCGGCGGCAAATACTTACGCAAGCCGAAGTATCCCATCATTCTCGGCGGCGAGGTCTCCGGCGTGGTGGACAAGACCGCGCCCGACGTGACCCACCTCGCCCCCGGCCAGCCCGTCTGCGCGCTGACCGGCAGCGGCGGGGGCTACGCCGAGTACGCGGTGGCCGACGCCGTCGCCGCGATCCCGATGCCGAGCAACATGAGCCTCAAGCTCGCCGCGGCCTACCCGCTGCAGGTGCTGACGGCCTACGGCGTGCTGCACATCAGCGGTAAAGCCCAGGCCGGCGAGTGGGCGCTGATCCACGCCGCCGCGGGCGGGGTGGGGGCGATCCTTTGCCAGCTCGCGCGCGACGCGGGGCTGCTGGTGATCGGCACGGCGGGCAGCCCGGAGAAGTGCGAGCACGCGCGGGCGCACGGGGCGCAGTGGACAATCAACTACCGCGAGGAGCCGAACTGGCACGTGCGCGTGCGCGAGATCACCGGCGGCCACGGCGTGGACATCATCTGCGACAGCGTGGGCAAGGCGATGGTGAGCCACAACATGCGCGCCATCGCCAACTTCGGGCGCGTCGTGGTGTTCGGCTACGCCAGCGGGGCGCCGAAGTATGACATGCAGGTGCTGTGGGGGCGCAGCTGCGGCATCATGGCCTACGGGCTGTACCATCACGTGCTGCACGAAATGATCACTAAGCGCTCGATCCGCGCCACGCTGCCGTCGGTGATCAACGG
>CAYXMN010000184.1:0-1112 GCA_964465955.1 uncultured Planctomycetales bacterium | reverse complement strand
GGCAGCCTTTCAGCCAGCAGGAGGTTCTGCACCTGTTGAGCCAGGTGGCCGAGGCGCACCGCGCGATGGAAGCGCGCGAGACGGTAGGCAAGCTGCTGCTGGAGGTGGATGGGCGCATCAGGGGGTAGAAGCCGCACCGTCCAGCCAGTCTAGATGAAGTGAGGTCCAACTGAAGATTATGCCAAGCTGTCACCGGCGCAAACATTAATTACTACAAAACAAACAACGCAACACGCGTTATCTTGACGTAACACTCATATTTAACCTGGTTTTATACTATTCGCCTAATCGAGCTGTTATACCTATTCCGGTTCTGAATTGCTAGCATTCAGACTGCTACAACATACTAGGGAGACCAACCATGCGCATCGCAACGATACACATCGTGCTACTTCTGTGCGTTCTCTCACTGGTTATAGCTGCGTGCGGCGGACAAAGCGGCATTTCCAGTCCCAGCGGGGGAACCACAGCCGGGGCAGGCAAAACTAGCAGCACTCCAGCAGTTCCAGGTTTAGCCTGGCCGCAAGCAGGAAACACCGTGGCCAATGCGTCATCCCAGGCCCTCACTACCGGCATCAACATGACCGCGCTTGACGCATTAAGCACGTTCAACGGCGCGAACAATCTCAGCCAGGCTGTCATCAGCGATGATTACCATGCCTATTCCTGCAGTATCTACGGCATCTTAAATTGCGCTGATTGTTACACGAACAACATTGAGTGGGCCTACATCCCCTCAAACGCTAGCCCTGGCACATTCCCCGTGACGCCGGCCTGGCATAATCCGGACGGCGTAATTAGCTCGGGGGATGAACGGATTTACTACCCCTACCTCGACAACAACGGACAGATCCGCATGAATTCCATCACGGCCAACGGCGCTTTGGAATGGACAACCGCTGTGCCGCTCGGGAATTATCTACTGCGCTCATCACCTAGGGTCTACCAGGACTATATCTTTATCGCCGAGGCGCAGGACACCGGACTCGGCTACCGCTACGTCACCATCTTCGCCATCGACCGGTTGACCGGAGCGGTGATCGCCAGTGCCGATGCGGCTATATACTACGACACGGCGGTAACGGTCGCCCTTGGATCCGACGGCTCGATCT
>CAYXMN010000183.1:0-5521 GCA_964465955.1 uncultured Planctomycetales bacterium | reverse complement strand
CGTCATCGGCATCGCCCCGCCGACCACCGCCAGGCAGATGGCCAGCGTGAGCAGCGTGTTGACGCCCAACGCGCCCGTCAGCAGCGCGAAGCCGGCGGTCGCCCGCAAGTGGCCGGGCAGCCGCAGCCTCAGCCAGCGCCACCACAGCGCCGCCAGGCTGATGGCTGCCGCACCGAGTAAGTAGCCCATCGCCACTGATTTGACCAACGCCAGCGCCATGCCAGTATTTCTATACCGCAACGCCTCTGCGAATCACGCAGCGGCGCTGCCGGTTACAACCTCCCACAACTTTTCACTTAAGCAGCCCGCGCTGCTTCAATTCGACGGCTAACGCGGCAAGCTGCTCCGGGGCTTCTTCCGCCAGCACGTCCACCAGCGAGCTCGCCACCGGTTGCGGCGCGAGGCTGAACCGGGCTAGCAACTCGCGCAGGCATTGCGACAGCAGCCCGCTTGGAGTTTGCCGCGCGGTGAAGTGGTAGGCGGTTTTATTGCGCCGCCGCGCGACAAGCTTGCGCTTGCACAGGGAATCCAGCACCGTCTTAATCGTGGTGTAGGCGTACTGCCTGCCGCCTTCCGCGTTAAGCGCTTCCAAGCAGCCGCGCGCGGTGACGCCGGGATTGTCCCAGACATGTTCCAATACGCGCTGCTGCAGCGGCCCCAAGGACGCCCCGCTAACTTCCGGTTTTAGTTGCATAAAATCTCCGCGCCGGAATGAAATATTTCAGCTACTATTGCACTAGCAGCTACTAGCTGGTATAGTAACCGCAGGCAAGCGGAATTGCAACCTGTTCTTAATTATCTCATGCGGTGTGGAAGGCACAACTGGAAGTTCATCATCCTCAGCGCAGTGCTGCTGGCAGCGGGGCTGGCGCACGCGGAAGAGGCCGTGCCCGTCCAAATTGGTACAACCGGGTTGTACCTGCCAAATCAAGCGCTGAGCCAGGACAAGCACTACCTGAGGCAGGACGATGATTTGATGGGCCGCGTCGGCTGCCTGCTGCAGGAGATGGACAGCCTGCTGGCCCAGCTCCACGCCCTGCCCGCCGAACGCAGCGGCGCGCCGGAGACGCTGCCGCCCACTGCCGAGGAGCTGCCGCTGCTCATCGCCCTCGCCCTTCAGCATAATCCCGCGCTTGAGCCGCTGCGCAGCCAGCTCGCGGTTGCCGGCGCCATGGCCCGGCAGGCCGGCGCCAAGCCTGATCCGATGGCGATGTTTGGCGTCGCCTCGATCCCGCTGCCGCAATTCGAGCTCGCCGACGAGCCCATGGCGATGTTCAACTTCGGCTGGAGCCAGGAATTCATCAGTTACGGCAAGCGCGGCCTTAAACGGAATATCGCAAGCATTGATGCTGGAATTACCGAGTTGGATTTATCCAGCGAAGAGCTGATGCTGATCGATAGCGTCAGCATGCAGTACTTCGACCTTCTCGCCACGCGCGCCCGCCAGGAGGCCCTGGCGCAAAACATCGAACTGCTCAAACTGCTGCTGGCCTTGGCCGAGCGGAAGTACGCGCTAGGCCTCACGCCGCAAGGCCAAGTAGCCGCGGCGCAGGTGAAGCTGACGGACATGGAGCAGCGGCAGTATGCGCTGGAACAGCAGCTCGCCCGTCAGGCGGAAGCGCTGTACGGCGCGTTGGGCCGGCCAGCGGGGTTCGATCCCGCTGCGCTCTCGCTGCGCGCGGATTATGCGGTGCCGCAACCGGTCGCCTTGGCGCAAGATGCGCTGCTGGAGCAAATGCTGCGCCGGCGCCCGGACATGCAAAGCTTCATGCTGCAACAACAGCAACAGCAGATGCGCATCGAACTGGCCACGCGCGAATACCGCCCCGATTACACGGTTAGTGCCGAATACGGCATGCGCTGGGGCGTGCGCGATTTATTCGCCTTCAACATTTCCATCCCCGTGTTCACCCATAAAGCTGAGCGCCAGGACGCGATGGTGCAAGAACAGGCCGCACGCGCGGACATGCTGGAGCAGCAGCAGGCTGCGCTGGAAAATGAACTGGCCACACGGCTCGGTCTGTTGCAGCTCGACCTAGACCGCATCACCGAGCTCTCCGCGCGCTTTCGCACGGCGTTGGTGCCGCAGGCCCGGCTGGCGTTGGATTCGCTGATCGCAGGCTACGCGGCGAACCAGACCGGCTTGGACGAGCTGCTGATGGCCCAAGACACTTTGCTGGACTACGAATTAGAGCTGCAGCAGTTATCCATCGACTATCTCGCGACACTAACCCAGTTGCAGATCGCCACCGCCGGTGCGTTCGATCCCGCTCCTTATTTGAACAACGCAGCAGCGGGCGTCGCCAGCGCGATTCCCGCTGTACTGCCAAGCGGAGTCGAAGCACAGGTAACCAGCGAAGAGCAGGCGCAATTGGACAGCCTGTTCCTGGCCCCGCCGGGCCAGGCTGGAACCGCCGTCCCGCCGCCACCCCCGGTCGCCGGGGAGTTGGTTGAATCCTTAGGGTTGCCGCCGGCGGCGCCCGCCCCCGATGCGCCCGCGATCGCCTTGCTCGCTCAACGCCAAGCGCGAGCCGTGCGCAGCCAGGCGGCGCGCCTGCTGCTGCAAGGCGTGGTTGAGCCAGCAGCGCAAGCCTGGTCCGCTGCTGTCCCGCCGGTGCCGCCGGCAGCCACAGCCGCGGATTTCTACACCCCGTTCGCGCCAACCCAGAGCGGAAAGGAGCAGCCCGATGAATAAGCCTGAGCACAACCTGCATGAACTGGACTCCAGCACTGAGCCTGCTGGCGCCATGCCGCCGGCACCCAGTGACGATGAAGAGCCGCTGCTGTATGAAGAGGCTCCGCGGCTGGGCTGGCGCGACACCCTCGGTGTGGTGGTCGCGCTCATCGCCTTGGCGGTCATCGGCGTCGCGGGTTACATTTGGCTCACTCCCGGTATGACGTTCGCGAAGTTTCTCGGCCAGGCGGAATCAACCGCCGGTATGGACGGGGCCAAGCCTGGACAAGCCGCCGGGCTGCCGGGTCAAGTTGAACCTAGGGAGCTGACGGGGGCCGGCGATGGCGCAGCGCCTGCAGCGGTTGACCCGGCGGAGGCGACGGTGGCTGAAGCTAACACCGCCGTCCCGGCGGCGGACCCGCTCGCGGACTTAAGCCGGCACACGGACACGGAGTGCCCGGTCTGCGGGATGGACGGCACGCGCAGCCTGGCCCACGCCGTCGCGCTGTGGGACGACGGGACGCACACGCACCATGACTGCTTCGACTGCCTGTTCACCTGGGGCACGGAGCAGGGGCTTACGCTGGCGCGGGCTAAGGTGCTGGAGCACGGCGCGACTACGCAGGACGACCGCTGGCTCGACGCCGCCAATGCGACGTATCTCTACGGCACCAGCCGCATTGAAATGAGCATGCCGCCGTACGTGGCGGCGTTTGCCACGCGGGCCGGCGCGGAAGCGGCCCTGCCGGAACTGGGCGGCGACCTAATGGATTTCGCCGGATTAACAACGCAATGGAAGTAGGGTTTCACGAACAATCTAAGGAGAAGCAGATGAGATTGCAGTTCAACTTGCTGGCGCTAGTTGTTGTAATGGCGCTGGGTATCTTCGCCGCGGTGTATGCCGCCGAAAAGGACGAGGCGCCGCGTTGCGACAACTGCGGCATGTTCATGAACAAGAGTGCAACCCAGGTTCACGCTGTGTTCATGATCGACAAACAGGAAACAACGCATCAATTTGTCTGCCTGGGCTGCGTGTACGAGTTCAGTGCGGCACATTATGAAGGCGCGTTGCCCACCAAGCTGCAGGTGCTCGATTACGCCACCTTCGGCACGGACAAGCTGGTGGAATTGGACGCCACCAAGGCCTGGTACCTTTACGGGACCAGCAAGCTTGCCGGCAGCATGATGCCGTACATCGTTCGAGCGTCGTCATCGTCTTCAATGACCAGGATGTGGCTCTTGGGCATCGGCTCTAGCTCCTTCGTGGTAACAGGTTCATGCTCATTATAACATCGACGGCAAAGCCACGGTATTGGGCTCTGTCGCGTGGGATTTCATGATCGTACAGGGAGTGTGAAGCTGAACGTAGTGCCAACGCCACTCTCGCTTTCCACAGCCATATGCCCGCCGTGGAGCTCGACAATGCTGCGCGTGATGACCAGGCCCAGCCCGGTGCCCTGGACGTTGCGCACGATATCGTTCTTGGACCGGAAGTACTTTGTGAAGAGCTGGGACACTTCATCTTGTGTCATTCCGATGCCGTTGTCGCTGACCTGCCAGTTCACAGCCCGGCTATCAGTCTTCGCGACCGTCGCGCGAACGCTAATGTGGCCACCTTCGGGCGTGTATTTGTTCGCGTTGCTCAGGAGGTTGGTCAGAACCTGGATGAGGCGGCCCCGGTCTCCCATCACGGGTGGTAGATCGGGCGAAACATCAATGTGAAGGTGTTGATCTTTCAGTGCGATGGCCTGTTCGAAGGCCTGCGTTGCCTCATAGGTAATCTCCGCGGGCGCCACCGGCTCAATCTCCAGCCTCAGCTTGCCGGACTCAATGCGCGAGACGTCAAGCAGATCCTGTACCAGGCGGTCCATTCGGGTGACGTTGGCACGAATCACATCGACAAAGAGTGCTTGCTGCTCGTTGAGCTGACCGCCGATATTCTTGCTCAGCAGATCGGCATAGCCCTTGATGGAGGTCATCGGCTGCCGTAACTCGTGGGAAACAAACGAGATGAACTCCGTCTTGGCATCGTTGGCACTCTGGACTTGCTCGAACAGCCGGGCATTGTCGATAGCGATAGCGGCGTGGTTGGCAAGGCGCTCAACGGCTGCGACGCGCTCGGGTGTGAAGTTCGTTGAAGCGGGCGACTCCAGGGCAATGGCTCCGATAACGCGTGCCTCACGCCGGATGGGAACAGTGAGCTGGGCTTTCATCCCTGGTACGATGGGGACGTAGTCGGCGTCGCGAACAACATCGTTGACAAGTGTCGTCTTTCCCAGCGCCACTGTTTTTCCAATCAGGCCGCGGCTCAACGGCCAGATCTGACCATCGTCGGCCCTATCATGCAGCGCTTCGTCATAGCCCTGCTGGGCAAGGAAACGCAGACCCCGGGCCCCACCATCCTCCTGCTGAAGTGCCGCGATGGCACCGGTCGAGGCTCCCGTGATACGCAGTGCCCAGGCGAGCGTCTGCTCCATCACCGCATCGTATTCGAGCGTTGCGTTGAGCTGGCGATCGATCACCTGGATCGTCGTCAACTCTTCGACCCGGGCCTGCAAAGCCTGGTCCGTCATCGTGAATAGACGCGCGTTCTCAATAGCGATGGCGGCCTGGGCGGCAAAGGAGAGCAGGAGTTCGCTATCCTGCGACGTGAAGGGTAGCGGGCCCTGCCGGTTCACCACCTCAAGCACACCAATCGTCTTGCCGCGCGCACTGAGTGGAACGGCGATGAGCGAGCGGGTGACAAAGTCGGCCCGGGAGTCAAACTGCGCATACCAACGGGAATCCTGGCGTGAGTCAGAGCTGATGACCGGACGGTTCTCGGTGAATGCTGCGCCAGCGATGCCC
>CAYXMN010000182.1:0-5540 GCA_964465955.1 uncultured Planctomycetales bacterium | reverse complement strand
GACCGAATCGGGAATGGACTTTCACCGAAAGAACGTCGGTGTTCCCGTAACCACGCTGGACTATCTTGGAGAAAGTCCATCTGGCTTGGCCGGTGCGCGGGATACGGGGCAGGTATTCTATGCAGTGCCGGGACAGAGCGAGAATGAGCTTTACATGCGCGATCCGGCGACCTTAGAACGCCGGTTTCTTGGGAAGATACCGCAACTGCAGGAGGGATCGCTGGCGGTTGCGGCGAACGGCAAATACCTCGTTTACTGCCGGCAGCGCGATCAGGAATCTTACATCGACGATCCAAAGCTGACTTATCCGAAAGAGATTGCAGTGGCGATGCGGCGCGAGGTGGAAACCGGCAAAGAAGAAACGCTCTTTGATTTTAAAACTGAACCGTTCATCGCTTTCCGCAATAACCAGTTAACCCCCATTCCGAACAGGGATGGAACGTTTATCGCAGCGGTCTCATATAACATGAACCGGCTCTCGATGGCACGGATGCTCGGTGATTGGCTGGCGATTGAAGCGGACCTGCGCGAACGCGGTGCTGAGATACCAGAACAAGAGCGGACAGAAACGGTAGCCAAGTTACGCCAGTTGCTGGAATCTGACGCGGTAACGGCGTTCTTTGCTGAGCGACAGCTAACTGCCGCTGAGGATGGGCCGCCGACGGAAGCGGAACGCCAAGGCATGTCGGATTTCTATAATGACCAGCGGGACATTGAAACCGTGCTGTTGATCTGGGACGACGGCGTGGCGCGGACTTTACCGATTGCCGCTCCGGAAGAATTCAAAGACTCCATCATCTTCCTCGCTGCGGTGGACCGGGAGGCTGTGTTGGTATGGCCGCAGCCGATGGTCCCGGATCCAGCTATTCCTAATAAGTTTTACCGGGTGGATCTCGCGACAGGCGAGCTTACGGAGGTATGCGCCTTCCTTGGCACTCCATCAACGTTTGAGCTGACCCAAGATGGGAAGACGCTTCACATTCTATATAACAGGATTGATCTGGACGCAAAGATCATCGATACGGAAACAATTCGCCTTTCCTGTCCGCTGGATGGTGGTGCGCCGCAGGAAGTAAGCTTGCTGGGCGACTACCTCGGTTATGTAGATCTTGTGCAGGATGGTCGATTCGCTGTTGGCCAGGATCAGGATAACAACCAGATTGTCCTCTGCGATATCGATGCGCAAAAGGAGTATGTGCAACTGGAATTACCCAGTAAGGTGACGGGGATCACACTGGATCAAGCGCTAACGCATGCCGTCTTCATCGATAGCGGAGTGTTGTATTCCATGCCGGTCTCCCAAACCCCCGAGCAGGTTGACGGCTATATCAGCGCAGCTTATTTCGACCAGTTCAAACCCAAGTTCACCGGTTTTTTGGAAAAGCTAGGCTTTACCGGCACAGAGAATGCCCAGGGCCAATACGAGGAGCGCTGGGGGCTCAAGACACATGAAGTATCGGTCCAGATGTACAACCCAGAACAGCCGAGCAAATTCGTGTTAATGCGGTACTCAATAGACGAAGATCAAGTTGTTGCCGCGTGGTTCCCTCAAGGCTATATGTTTGCACATGAACCGGCCTCCGCCGACGGCGGTGAACTAGACTACTACGAATCAAAGGCCATCGCTGATAAAACATTGGATAGGCTTGGCTGGCTGAATCCTGAGACACGGGCGATTTACCAGCCGGGGGACAACCCGCTATATGACGGCCAGTCGCAAAGTTATATCCTGCTTTATCGAGATGGATACTGGTTTGATGAGACCGCTAAGGATAAATGGATCATCAGTTATGAAGCCACCATGCGGATTAATAGCCAGACCGGCGAGTTTGCCGAATTGAGCATTAGTAAAGCTGAACCTATTTTTGAACAACCGTTCTCGCTAACGATGGATCAAGCTTTGTTCTATATCCGCAACGAAGGTGAAATGCCGATCCCCGAGGATGCGCCGGTCCGGTTCGATACAGAAAACGTCCGTTATGTGATTGATATGGCAGACGAGACGCTGTATGGGCCAGCCAAGTACGAGCTTGGGAAAAAACAGCGGATCTGTTATGAGATTGATGCATACATCACTCCAGAGGAAGAGCTAATCGCCACCTACCGGGTGGATACGGAAACCGGTGAAGTCCTCGGCCAGCTCGACTTCCAGCCTTCCAGTTTGGCAGGTATGACAGGACAGGGAGGCGGGTAAGTGCTGCGCGTCTTGCTGACCAATGACGACGGCATCTTCGCCCCCGGACTAACGGAATTAGCGCGCCGGATCTCCGAGCGCTGCGAGGTGCTCGTGGTTGCGCCGGTGAAGCCATCGAGTGCGAAAAGCCAGAGCATTACCTTGCATAAACCGCTCAGGCTCCTGCCCATGTCCGGATTCGATTGTCCATGCGCAAACCTTCAAGGTATTGCCGCATGGGCCTGCACGGGCACACCGGCGGATTGCGTCATGCTGGGTTTGCATCATCTGTGGAAGCATGACTGGCCGCACCTTGTCATCAGCGGTGTGAACGATGGGCCGAACGTGGCGCAGGATACGGCATATAGCGGTACCCTCGGCGGGGCGATGGAAGGCGCGATCAACGGAGTTCCGAGCTTCGCAATCAGCTTGGCGCACCAGGCCCAGATGAGTTTCGCCGATGCGGCCAGCGTTGTCGAGCGGCTGTTCACCCAACTCCTCTTTAACAAGCTGCCGGCGGATGCGCCGCCGTTCACTCCAGGGCCCGACAGGCTGGACCTAGCCTGGACCGAACCACCAGGACCGCCGTTGGACGGCGCGGCAACGTATCCGGAGCCAACGCAGCCGTGGCCCAGTTTGGCCATGCCTACGCCGTGCTTTAACGTGAACCTTCCCAAGGTACCTCTGGCGGAGATCAAAGGGATCGCGTGGGCGTGTTGCGGCTACCGGCGATACGCGAACATCGTCGAGCGGCGCATAGATCCGCGCGGCCAGGATTACTTCTGGATCGCGGGTGAGCGTGTACACGAGGAAGAAGTACCCGGCACTGACACACATACGCTGGCCCAGGGGTATGTGTCGGTTACACCGCTCAGCTACAATCAAACAAGCTTGGCGGATATTTCCGTTTTACAACGTCTGCTGGAACGCGGATAGGCCAGTGTGGTCTATGTAACGGGCCGGAGGTGGCATGAATGGACGCAACAAAGATACTCGGTTCGGAGCAGGGCATTTATGCGCTTGACAGCGCGCTGGCGGGGCAAGCGGAAGCCTGCCCGCATTGCCAGGCGCAAATTCCGGTTGGCGAGCAATTCTGCCTGAAGTGCGGCTACCAACGCGGAACCTGGGGCGGGGACAGCGCCGTTAAACCGGTTGCAGCGGCTGGCCCGGCGTTGTATGAGCTGGTGGGAGCTTCCGGCGAGCGCTTTGGTTTACCTGCCGGCGAGACTATTGCAGGCAGGGGCGAGGTCGCGCTACGCATCGAGGACGGTTACATCAGCCGTGCGCACGCGCGCTTTGCGGTTAGCGCAGACCAGGTGACGGTGGCGGACTTAGGCAGCAGCAACGGCACATTTGTCGATGGCGAACGCCTCACCCCGCAGGCAGTGCAGCCCGTGGCGCCGGGTGCGAAAGTAGCGCTGGGGCGGCGGGAATTCACGCTGGAGCGCTGTGCTCTGACGGATCCCGCTGCCGAAGCAACTCAATCATCCGCGGAGGCACCTGAACATACCGCAGGCGGAGAAGTGGCTGGACCATTGGAGCAGATACATGGACTGGAGCCTGCGCATGTGGAGGTAAAGCCTGCGCCTTCACCATGGGTGCTCACGCGCGACGGTTTGCCGGAGTTCTTCCTTCCCTTCGGCGATTCCGTGCTGGGACGCAAGCCCGACCAAGCGGACATGGTTGTGCGTGGCGATGGTTACATCAGCGGCAAGCACTGCAAGGTTATCGCCAGCGTGGATGCGCTCGAAATCGTCGACCTGGGCAGCACCAACGGCACCTATGTGAACCATGAGCGTTGCGAACCCAGCCAGGTCTATGCCCTTGAGGATGGTTACGCGCTGCGCCTGGGTAAAACCGATCTAGCCGTGCTGCGCCAGGAAAGCACCACCATTGACTCCGAGGAATTGGCCCAAGTAGTACCGGCCGTTATTGCTGGGCAAACTGATTCCGTCGAGACGGCCGGGGGTGAACCTGGCACCGAGCAATTTTTGCCATAGCAGATCAAGATTAGCGGGAGCCGTAACTCCCGTCAGTTTGATGAACTCGGTCTCACATTGCTTAGGCGGCAAGTCCGGATCCATCTGCAGGATTTCCCCGGCGTGGAAGTTGGCTAGCTCTTCCAGGAAATCCGGATGAGAACCTGTCGACGCGGGGTAGGCAGCCTGGACGGCCAACCCGATCTTGCGCATCACCTTCCAGAGTTTTCGAACCACATCTTTGAGGAAATCTAGATTGCGATCTTCAGGTTTACTCACACGCTCTGTCCCACTGGTCAACATAACCCGAGTGGTCGTGATCCAGGAATAGTCTTGCCGCACGGTGCGAATCTCGGTGTAAATGACTTCACCGATATTGCGCTCGAACTGCTATCAGGCGAAGCGCTGCCATTTGGTCGCGCCGGCACGACCTGGGCGTCAATCCGCTTCTCCAGCCCGACCGGCCGGCATAGGCTAAACCAGTAATAGCTAGATGAATGGAACGTGTTCGCGCCTGAATTCTTCGAACTCCGGTATCCCTCCTTGGTAGACGAGGTAGCCGTTATGCGGTTCGCGCGACGTGATCTCATGGCTAACCGGCGTGCGCATCATCTGTCTCACTTGCTCATGGTCCTGCGTGTGTCCCAGCACCCAGCCAAGTTTCATCAGCGCCGTTTCCGGCAGCATGTTATCCAGCGGGATAATACCGATGTCCAACAGGTCGCGGCCCGTGTCATACACGTACATTTGAGTGTAGCCCCAAAGCGTCTGGACCGTCATCACAATATGGACACCCTTGTCAATCGCGCGCTTGAGCGCCGGATACAGCGGTTTGTTAACGTGACCCAAGCCTGTGCCCGCGATGACAATGCCGTGATAATCCTTCTCCACCAGCGCATCGACCAGGTCGGGGTGCATGCCAGGGTAATAGTACAGGATCGTCACTCGATCGTCGTAGACGGCATCCACTTTCACTTGGCGGTGGCGGTCGCGGCGGAGGTAGTCGTCATTTATGTGATCGATACTCTCCGTGCTGACCATGCTCAGCGGAATGTCGCCGATGCTGCGGAAGGTGCTACGGATCGAGCTGTGCATTTTGCGCACGCGTGTGCCGCGGTGGAGCAGCCCGTAACGGTTGGAGGTTGGTCCGAACATGCAGACCTGCACTTCGGCGATGTCGCCATAAGCAGCCGAACGCACGGCGTGGATCAGATTGAGCGCGGCGTCGCTGCTCGGGCGATCGCTGGAGCGCTGGCTGCCCACAATCACGATCGGCACCGGGCTGTCCTGCACCATGAAGCTGAGCACGGCGGCGGTGTGGCCCATCGTATCCGTGCCGTGGCCGATGACGATGCCGTCCACGCCCTGTTCAATCTCGGTGCCGACAG
>CAYXMN010000181.1:0-5563 GCA_964465955.1 uncultured Planctomycetales bacterium | reverse complement strand
GGGTAGCCCGTGAACTGAGCCAGAACGGGCTGGCGCTGCCCGCGGAGATCGTCTGCGACAACGGCCCGGAGTTCACGAGCCAGGCCCTGTTCCACTGGGCGAAAGACCATGGTGTGGAGCTGTGCTTCATCCAGCCCGGTAAGCCGACGCAAAACGCCTTCGTCGAAAGCTTCAATGGCAAGTTCCGCGAGCATTGCCTTGACCAGCACTGGTTCCGCGATCTGGCGGAAGCCCGGCGAGAGATCGACGCCTGGCGCGTGCACTACAACACTGTCCGACCGCATAGTGCGCTCAATGGCCTGCCGCCCAGCACCTATGCGCAGCAAGCGGCATGAAGTATCCTAAATTCAGTCTCCTGAAATGGTACTAACCCGGGGGGAAGGTCAGGGAAACGCCTGCGTTCCACTGGCTTTGTATTGCGCCACCCAGCGCTGCAATACGTTGCGCCTGATCTCCAGCTCCCGCGTTACCTGCGCCAGGCTCTTGCCGCCGTCAACGATCGACTGGGCCACCTCTAGCTTGAACTCCCGGCAAAACTTCCTCCGCTCCGCCACTGAACACCTCCTCAACAATACTATCCCTATTCCAGGTGTCCACTATTTCGGGGGAAGTCCATCACATCCCCCAAAACCATCCTGCCGAAGCCTGTTGCAGCGCGTCGGCAATCTGCTCTTCCGAAAATTGCTTCTTCAATATTGGCCTCCTTCTAGAGGCTCGATCCTACCCGATTCATAAGTATTCTCTTTGGTATCGCTCCTTAAAAAGTCAACCGTTTACATCCGGTCAAGAGCAGCGACTCGCTGTTTAAGTGTTGGGTGTGTGCTCCACAGCTGGGCCCACCAATTCTTGACGCCCTTCTCCGGATCGCCGAAGTATAGCGATGCACCGGCTGGACTTGCGGATTTCACATGCGTTGGGATTGTGCAGATTTTAATCAACGCACTGCGAAGGCCATTTGGATTCCGCGTCAGTTGCACAGCGGTCGCATCCGCAAGGAACTCGCGCTTACGGCTGACAGCAAAAGTTGTTAATCTAGCCATAGATCTTGCCAATAACAGAGGGATGAAGGTGATTACCAACCAGATCCCGCCGCCATTCTTTCCGCTCCTGTCGCAATCAGACACAAACGTGAAAAACCTAAGCAGGCCATTACAGAAGTTCACGATTGAGCCGGACAATGTAAATGATATGCCGGACACCATGCTGTCCCGGTTGTAGACATGTGCCAGTTCATGCGCAAGAACGCCTTCCAGTTCTTCCCGCGTTAGTGTGTCTAACAACCCCCTCGTTACACAAATAGCACTGTGTTCAGGATCCCTACCGCATGCGAAAGCATTGGGATTGCGCTCGCTGTCCTGGATGTAAGCTGCTGGCGTGGACGGCAACCCGCAGGCAAGCACCAGGCCGTCAAGCGCGTCAATCAGGTACTTCTCCTCGTACACTTCCGGGTTAGCCGGGCGGGCCTTCTCGCGCCGCGGGATTACTTCGTGCGCGTTGTAATAACCGTTGATAACTTGAATGATCGTGTAGAGCACAACCACGCCGAAGAAGATATATGCTGCATTTTTAAATAGCAGGCCGATGAAATATGCGATCCCCCCGCCAATGAGCAGGAAGACCAGTATTAGCATCACCGAAGCGATTTTGTTTTTCGTTATTTGGTCTTCAAAGCCGATACTCATCCCAGTCTCCTAGTAGTGTTTGATAATTCCTAAACGCAACCAACCGGGGAAATGCGTTATACATGCGCTGAGAACCACGTGAAATCTGGCCTAACCAGCTTACGCGAGGGTTTCTCCCCAGCGTAATACGTACAGCTGCTGGGTGGAAAGCACGTCATCACTCCTCAGGCAACTCGCTGAGCCACTGCTCGATCTTAACGGCATCTTCTTCCAGTCCGCATTCGCAATAGAGTTCGGCGGCTTTGCGCCATGTTTGCCGGGCATCTGCGAGTCGGTTCTGTTCCTTAAATACTACGCTCATATTGTCCAACACTTGGGCTGCCACACGCTTATCCTCCACCCGCTGAAACACCTTCAGGCATTGCCCGTATAGCGTCAGCGCTTGATCCAATTGACCCAACGCCATGTAAGTGCCTGCAAGGTTTTTCGTGACAATAGCTTCATTCCATTCTGCTGCAACCGCCTGATAAAGTTGCCTGGCCTCTTCGAGATATTCCAACGCCTTTTCGTGTTCACCTCGTCTTTCAAGCAGTAGACCGACTTCGTTTGCTATCCACCCAGCTGAGTAGTTTTCACCATCTTGCTGAAGCACAGGCAGACATTGCAGGTAGTATTCCAGAGCTTCGTCTACCTGGCCCAGCGCTTTGTATGTATTCGCGATATTCATCGTGGCTATCGCCTGATCCCGCTCCTTCTTACCTTCCTGGAATAACTGCTGCGCCTGTATGTAATACTCCAACGATTGTTCATGTTCCCCCTGTCCTTCATGTATTAGGCCCATGTTGTTTGCCGACAGTCCGGCATAGTATGCTTCCTTGTGCTGCTCCAGCAAGGGTAGGCACTGCCGGTAGTATGCCAAAGCCTGATCTACCTGGCCCAGCGCTTTGTATGTATCCGCGATATTCATCGTGGCGAGCGCTCTACCCCCGTCAAACTCCAATGCTTCGAATTGATTGCTCGCCTGGATGAAATAAGTCAGTGCTTCCTTATATTTACTTTGTCTGTATAACAGAACACCTAGAAAGCTTGTGGCATTGGCCGTGTTTCCATAATCCCCTATTGCCTGGAGTATATCTAGCGCTTGTTTAGTTTCAATGATACCTTTTTCATATTCAGATGCTTTTTCACTTAGAAGTGCTAGATTTAATCTAACAATCGCTAATCCTCGATGATCTTGTTGTTTTCGATAGAGAACTTCACACTGTTCCCAGATATCTCTTGCTTCAATATATTCTCCCTTTAAAGAATGCATAATCCCTAAGTTATTAAGCGTATTGACTCGCTCTCTTGATTCGTCAATCGTCTCGTAAAGTGCGATACTCTTTTTATACTTATTGATAGCTTCATCGTAATTCTCAATGCACGAGTTCACTAGGGCAAGACATGAAAGCGCATTAGCCTCTTGCAACTTATCCTGAATCTCTTCGGCAATACCTAGTGCTTTCGAGTAGTATTCGATTGCGGTAGTGTATTCCTTTCGTTCTCTGTGAACTTCTCCGATCCGCCACATCAACTCTGCCGTGGACCGGTCTCTTGGGGCGTATTTGGTAGCGATTTCTAGTTGCCCTGCCAATTGCTCACGCCCTTTCCAGATTCCACTCTCTGCAGTGAATTTCAACCAAGGCAGTAGTTCACGTGAAAACCAGGATGCTTCTTGCCTAATCCGCTCCTCATCCCAGTCCAGCACTACCAGTAAGTGCTCAGTGTATGGTTCCGCCGCTATAAAATTCTGCCGGGCAATTAGCATCTCCATCGCTTTGCTCGCCGCGCGGATTGCCGTCACTTCCCATTTCTCCCGTTGCCGACTGTGCCGCGACTTATCCTTGGCAAAACCGGCCAGGAACTCCATCGCTGGCAGCAATTCTTCCGCATTCCAACTTTCCAGTTGTTGCATCTCCAGATACTCACGCAGCAAGTCACCAAGGACTTCATCCACAACCTCGCGCACTTCATCCGGCAACTGCGCCAGGATCCGCTCGTAAACCAGCCGGTGTTGAAAGTCATAACGGCGAGGCGCATCCGGTGGCGGTGGAGTGTTACCCACAAGGTGATGTACATCACGTAGCGTGGCTAAGGCGACTTTCACCGTGGCTTTTTTGCAGTCAAACTCCTCAGCGGTGCGCAGCACTAGTTCGTCGACAAACCGCGTTCCCTGCACACTTCCCCAGCGCAGTACATCGCGCAGGGTTTTACCAAGTAATCCGAGGCGCTCGTCGATCAGTTGGCTGATCTGTTTGCTGCTGCAAGGCACGCGATCCAGGTCATCCTTCGTGCACTTCAGTGCACCGTCCTCACCTAACCAGCCACACTCCTCAATGTACTTAGCGTAGTTAACCAGGAAGAACGGGTGTCCGCTGGCGCGGTTAAGAATCTCGCGACGAGCATCCGCACTAGCCTGGGGCAGTACTTCTGCAACTAGCTCCCCTGCGGCCTCCGGCGCCAGTTCGCTGTCCAGTTCGATCACCTCAGCGGCTTGCTCATTGATGTGACGCCTAAGCCTCCGTTCCAGACTCAGGACGCTAGCAGGTGGGCGATTAGGATTGTCCTCATCCAACTCCCCCAGGGCGGCAATTTCATTGCCGCGCGCTGTGGTCAGCACCAGTAAAGGATGCATGTTCGCCGTTGCCCACAACAATAACCGGTTCGTGAATGACAGGCTGCGTTGATCGATCCACTGTGCATCGTCAATGATAATCACGACAGGAACAGGCTTATGCGCTTTATTAGCTGGATTGTATAATCGCGCCAGCTCTGCGATGATCTTATCCTCTAGTTTTTCGCTCTCCAGTTGTAGTTCATCAACAGACATCGCGCCTCGCACGCTCTGCTTATTGATGTCGCGACGCTCGGCATCCAGTTCCAGCGCGGAAGCTGCCGCATCCGCCGCCCCCACTATGTTGCCTACCACCGGAATGCTGGCAGCTGCGCCCACTAGCGCTTGACGAATTGCGGTTCCCGCGAGACGTGACATCAAAAAGGCTTTGCGCCTATCCAATAGGTGCAACTCCAGCTGGGTCAGACCGTCAGTGTAGGGCGTGAAAGACTCGGCTTGATGCTGATTGCCTTCTGGGCACCTTAGTGCCCACCATAAGTACGGCAGAGCCGGACGCTTGCCATCAGAGAAACTTGGTTTGATCACCTCGGGACTGACACCGGGACTAAAGAGTGGTGGCCAGTAGCCGTGCCGTTCTTCAGTACGCTTTGGATCGTAGAGTTGGCTTAGTTGCTCATATAATGCCTGCACCAGCCGCGTCTTGCCAGTGCCCGGATCACCTGTGATGCGCACATAGCGAATCTGATTCTGCGTGAATACTCCTCGGATCGCTTCAAGCAGTATCCGAAGCTCCGTCTCCCGCCCAAGCAGCTTATACATTTCGCAATCTTTGCACCGTTTGATGTGGATTCTTCATCTTAAACCTCGACTGAAATAACTAGTCGCTTTCACCGATCGGCGTACCACAGTGATGGCAATGCTTCGCACCCCGTACCAACAGACCTTCGCATGTTTCGCACTGTGGCGCATCGGCACGCTCTAGCACCACCTTGAGATTACGGTGGCACTGTCCGCAAATTCCCGGCTGTTCGTGGTTGATGTCATGGTTACCACAGAAGGGACAAACAGCAGCAAAGCTCATCGTTTTATTAGCTGGAGACACCTCTGCCACTGCAGCTACCGGCTGAGCTACGGGCGTGTTGTTTTTATCGCTAACGGTGCTTTCACAATTGCTATTACTTTCACTATTACCTGCCGATCTTTCATCACCGGTTGGATTATATTCATTTGAATGATGCAGTTTCCCACCTGCTTCGACTGGCAGGCTTGGCGGTGGTTCAGGGGCAGAGTTTGCACTGCTCGATGTGTGTTGGGCAGCGGCAGAATC
>CAYXMN010000180.1:3711-5605 GCA_964465955.1 uncultured Planctomycetales bacterium | reverse complement strand
AAGCCCAGCCAGAAGAACAAGCGGAGGAAAAGCCGCAAACGGAAGAGAAGCCTAAGGCTGAAGAAAAACCTAAGACGGAAGAAAAGCCGAAAGACAAACCCAAGGAAGAAAAACCAGCGGTTAAGCCAGAAGAAAAACCTAATGCAAAGCCGGAGGAGGCCAAGCCTGCTAACACCGGCGGAGCATCCAAGGTGCTGTATAAGGTGTATGCTGGTTCACACTACACTCGCGAAGATGCGGAGCAGCAGGTCAAGGACCTCAGTGCGTTAGGCCTAAGCGGTACCATCATTGAAAAGCAGCCGAATTTCCTCGTGCTGGTGGGCACTTTCAGTGGAGTGGATGAAGCTTCCGCTTTACGGGATCGGCTTAAATCCAGCGGTTTTTCAGCATTCGCTTCGGAAACTCGTAAGTAGTACCGTTGTCAGCTAATCTGTTCTTGCTAGCAGCTGTTTGAACGCAGCCGCCGCTGCTTGCGGGTCGGGCTGGGCTTGCAGCGCGGCAATCGCGGCGACGCGTGTAACACCCAGTCCGAGCATTTCAGGCAAGTTGCCAAGATTAATTCCACCGATGAAGACGATGGGATAACCGGCAAGCTGGCCAAGCGCTTCATGCACGACAGTAAGGCCCAATGGATTACCATACTTGAGCTTAGCCGGGGTGGGAAAGACCGGGCCAAGGAACACGTAATCCGCCCCCTCCCCTTTCCTGGTTAAGGCTTCCGCCACGCTGTGAGTTGAGCTTCCGATCACAGTGCCGGCAGGCAGCGCACAACGCACTTGGTCGAGCGGCCGGTCGTCCACGCCCAACTGGATGCCATCCGCCGCGAGCTCGCCAGCTAACTCCATGTCATGGCTCATAATGAAGGGAATGCGTTGGGCGCCGCACACTTCACGAACCAGGCGAGCCATGGGCCGCACCTCAGCTTGTGGCAAGTCCTTGATCCGGCACAGCACAGCGTCAACGCCTCCGGCGATACATTGCGCGGTGACCTCCTCAAGCCGGCGCGGTTGTGCGGCGTGGCGGTCGAGAATAAGCCAAAGCCTTGCTCGTTCAAGCCAGATAGGGTGTAAGGGCATGCTAGATTATCGCACCGCGGCGTGAACTAGCGCTGCATCGAACCTGCCAGATAAACTCCTGCGGCAGCGTCATACCTGCTTACATTCATCTTGAGCGAGATGTATTCCGACGGTACGGCGACTTCGAGCATGAACGCGCCGGCAGTCTGATCGATGAAGAAGTGCAGGTCCCCGGTAATGGACACATCACTAGGCATTAACGGCTGGGCTGGATCGGTTTTGATCGCCAGCCGGTATTCGTCATCGTGATTCCGCCCTGCCCCGTCCACCCATGCGGCGTTCACTTTAAAGGTGGTTACCGCTCCGCTGATTGCGCTGGCAGGCAAACTTAGCTGCACCTGATGTAAATCTTTCGCACCGAAACTCGGTGCATGGTCGAGCAGTTGCATGCGATAGCTGAAGTCCGCCGGACGGGAGGCAGGCTCCGCCTGACGCTGTGCCGGGCTGGCCGCCGGCGCGGACACGGTGCCTGATGGCGGCAGTGCTGGCGCCGGCGTGAGTTGGTCAGGCTGAGGCAGCGCAACAGCCGGGGCTGTAGACTGCTGTTCAATCACGCGCTGGGCTTCCTCAGGTGAAATCTCCGCGGCATAAATCTGCCCTTGGGGGTCAATCAGAAACGTGGAAGGAATAGCGCTCACGCACCAGTTGTCGGCGATGTTGCTGTTAAAGCCGCTGCCGTCGTAAACCACCGGGAAGGAAATCCCGTATTTGCTATATACGCTGTCAAGGTCGCCCTTAGTACGGCTGTCGTCCAGGCTGACTGAAACCACCGCGAAATCGCTACGGTTCTTGAGCTCATTGTGCAGACCAACCACGGA
>CAYXMN010000180.1:0-3701 GCA_964465955.1 uncultured Planctomycetales bacterium | reverse complement strand
GCACCAACTTGCCCAGAAATCGACGTACACCCACTTGCCCTGGTAATCCGCCAGGTTCAAGTCTTGCCCGGCAAGATCCTTGCCCGTGAGTTCGGGAGCGGCGATGCCGCTGCGCGGGCACTGCGCCTGGGCTCCTAAGCTCATGACAGTCAGCGCGCCGCAAACAACAAGAAGTACCTTTGCCCAATTACCCATGCTCAACCTGCTCCTATGATCGTGAAAACCTCCAGCAAGGTTAAACAACCCATGAACCTGCTGGTGCCGCATCTTGCGCAAGTATACCATAGGGGGTATAGGTTTATCGTTAGCTGCCAGTTCCTTCTTGAATCTAAGCCGGGCTCCCGCCAGTCCAGCGGCGGCAATGTGCGCTCAACAACTCGGCTGCGGCAGCATAGACCTGGTCCGGTTCGATCATGTGCACGCACTGGCGCACCACCTTGCCAAACTGCTTTTCACAACTCGGGCAGATGCGCTCTGAGCGAATTACGCGGCTTTTAATATAGCGATACGGACCGCAGCGCGCCGGGTCGGTTGGACCGAACAGCGCTACGACTGGCGTTTGCCGGCCGATAGCAATATGCATAGGTCCGCTGTCCGGTCCGATGTACAAGGCCAGGTTGTCCAGCACCCACGACAGCTCCTTCAGCGTAGTTTGGCCGATAAGATCAACAACCGTGTTGTTGTAGGAGTACACGCCATCGAACATGGCGCGTTCGTTCGGTGCGCCCAGGAACAGCAGGTCGCAACTATTGACCGGAAAGCTATTGAGCAGGGCATTCACGCCGGCCGCATGCCACTGTTTATAGGCTTTAGTGGCGCCGATGCTGATCGCGACGATCGGGCGATTCCGTCCCAGGTTCGGGCCTAGCTTTTTGTGAATCCAGCGCTCAGCTTCCTGCTGGTCGATATAAACTCGCTCGGTGAGATCCGCCACCTCCAAGCCGGCCATGCGCAGCAAATCGGCCTTGTCTTCAATCAGGTGCTGCCGCAGATCGGATTTGTGCAAGCGCATCGTGAGCAGAAGGTCTCGCCATTCGTGGCGATACCCAATCCGTTCGCGCACTCCGCCGAGCCACGCCATTAACGCGCTGCCGATGCTGTTGTGGAAGATGTACGCGCGGTCAAAATTGCCGTCACGGACCAATTGGAGCGTGGTCCGGAAACTAGCGATATTAAAGTCGCCTTGGGAACGATCGTAAGGGATTAGTTCGTTGACGCCCGGATGGCCAGCATATACGGCAATGCTGGTGGGTTGGCCGAGCATAGCGAGATGCGCCTGCGGGAAACTGGCATGTATCGCGGCCACGCACGGGCTAAGCATGATCAGGTCCCCGATCATGGACCAATCAATGATCACAATCCGTTGTGGCTCTTTTCCCGGCAAGAGGAACATTATAGTAGCCTGCAACGTCATACACGCAACGCAAGCGGAATCCCGCCAGGCGCTGGGGGGATTTGGGTCGTAATCCTAAAAGCTCTGTGGTATAGGTAGTTGCATGGCTTCCCGTCCAGATGAGAACTTCTTAAGCACGCCGCCCTGCCCGTTCCGGCGGGTTAGCTTCGGCTGCGCGCACTGCACGATCAGCACAGACAACCACGTCAGCGAAGTGGATCCGCTCGCATGCCATAACTGCGATGTGCCTAACATCCTGGCTAAGCCGCGCTGCCGGTTTTTAAGCCTAGGTACCGAGTTAAAGCCATACCGTGGCGAAGGCAAGCTGGTTACGGCGATGGCCTGCCGGGCCCTGAATATCAAGTTGTACAGCTTGAAAACCTGCGAGGAGTGCCCGCTCTACAGCGAAGTAAGTTCGGTGGCGGACGTCATCCGTTATAAGGAGGAGACAGCCGAGATCCAGCTTAATATACGCGAATCGCTCATCGAGGAGATCGCGCGGGATATCAAGCTGGATTACGAAATCCGCGACGCAGAGGCGCCGCCGCTACGCCCGATCCGCTGCTGGCGCTTTCCTGAAGGGTATTGCCGCAAGCTGCCGGTTTACACGACCAATAAGGTGACCGTAATCCTCAAACATAATGACCGCAACAACGAGTTGTACAAGGCATCCATCGAGCCTACCATCAAGGAACTGAACCTGATCCCTTATCGCATTGATGACGAAATCGTGGATGATGAAATGATGTGCCGGGTTTGCGAGAACATCCAGGAGAGCGATTACGTACTGCTCAACCTAGATGATTGGAGCACAAATGCGGTGTTCCTTGCAGGCATTGTTTACGGACAAGGCATCCGCTTGGCGATGTTGAAGAATTCGAGCTTGCAGGAGGTGCCATTGATGGAGCATATGCAACACGATGTGATCCATTACGAGCAGGTTGGTGATATCCGCCAGCGGCTGCTGGATCACTTCGCCCCCTATGTTAAGCCTGGCCGGTTGGCTGGTCGCGAGGAGTGAGTCATAAATGGTGCGAATCAGCCTGCCTGGAGAAGTGGAAGTCACCTGCCCTGCCTGCCGGCAAAGCTTTAAATTGGCCAGCCGCAGCCTCAGTGGACGTCCGACCCTGACCTGTCCGTTCTGCACCGAGAATTTTCAAACTTACGATGCCTTTGATGGACTGCTTAAACGTCAGGTGTACCACGCGGTGCGCGACGCATTGGAGCACCGGATTTACGAACAGAAACGCATGGAATCACCCGAATATTTCGAGGACATGGCAAACCTTGATTGAGCCCAGATTAGTAGCGGTTTCCTTGCTATTCAAGCCCCTTGACAGCCATGGTATCATATGCCCGGCATTTCACCGCTGGAGGCTCAAATGGCGGCAACGCGCCGGGCAATTATCAGTGTTTCGGATAAACGATTCATCACCACCTTCGCCCGCGATTTAGCGAAGTTGGATTACGAGATCATTTCCACAGGTGGGACGCATGCCAAGCTGGTGCAGGCTCAGGTGCCTTGCAAAGACCTGTCCAAGGTTTACAGCGCTCCGGCGATGTTCGATGGTCGCGTAAAGACGCTGCAGCAAAACCTGTTCGCCGGCGTGCTTGCCGACCGGCAGAATCCCGCGCATGTTAAGGAGCTTAAGACGCGGAAAATCACCCCGATTGATATGGTCGTGGTGAACTTTTATCCTTTCGACGAAAAGGTTAAGAGCAAAACGCCGCTTGAGCAGGCAGTGGAACTGGTGGACATCGGCGGGCCATCCATGGTGCGCGCCGCGGCCAAGAATTACCGCAACATTGCTGTAGTCAGTAATGTTGAGCAGTACCGCACGGTGATCCGCCTGTTGAAGGAGCACGACGGCAAGCTGCCAGAAGACTACCGCCTTTGGCTGGCCAGCGAAGTATTTAAATTAACTGCGGAGTATGATCGGGCGATTAGCGTCTATTTCTCCAGCCGCGCGCCGGTACAACCCGACGAGGACGAAGCGGGAGCCGCCGCACCGGCAGCCGCCGCCGCCCATGCGGACATTCTGCCTGCCAAGTTTAATTTCGAGCTGGTGCAGAACCAGAAATTACGCTACGGTGAAAACCCGCATCAGTCGGCGGCGCGTTACAGCATCAAAGGTTTGCCGACCGTCGGGTTTAAGGTGCTGCAGGGCAAGGAGATGAGCTACAACAACTTTCTCGATGCTGCGGCAGTCACGGATGCGATCTCGGCAAACTACCCCTACCCATGCGTGGCAGTGGTGGTGAAGCACCTGAATCCATGTGGAATCGCCGTTGGCGACAACCCGGTCAA
>CAYXMN010000179.1:0-5615 GCA_964465955.1 uncultured Planctomycetales bacterium | reverse complement strand
ATGTTTTAGCAGGGCGGCAGCGATTTATTCTCTAGATCAAGAATCTCGGTGCTGCCGAAGTAGGGTTTGAACCGGACTTCTGTCAGTTTTTCCATTTTATGGATGACATTGCGAATGCGCACCGCTGCCTCCAGGATATCCCCAAGCATGTCACGGCACGCGCCTGAATCCAGATCATCCTCCAGCAGGATCTGCGCAATGCCGAGAATGCCGGTCAGCGGATTGTTGATCTCATGCGCGTAAGTCGCGGTGGTGCTGTGGATCGTTTCCAGCTCGGCGGCTTGCTTTTCACTGGCCATCCGTGACTTTTCCATCCGTTCTAGACTCGCCAGCATCGCGTTGATTTGTTTCGCCAAGTTGCCAATCTCATCATGGCCCCGGATCGGCAACCGGGCGGCAAGGTTACCGCTCAAGCCGATGTTAGTCACGTCCTGATACAGCAGGCTCACCCGGCGGGCGAAAAAAACGTCCGTGACTAAGATCAACAGCAGCACGACGCACAGGCTGGCCAGGGCGTTTGAGATCATGGCATGCACCACCGCGGCGTGCCCTTCCTGAGATATGAAGCGCGAGACTTGCGCGGTGAGTAACACAATGGGTTTGCCGCTGATATCGTTAAAAACACAGTGCACATGCCGTGCCTCGTTCGAGTCAATGTGATGCAGGTAGGGAGGCTTGGCTGAGGCGCTGATGGCATCGGCGGTCTCTGGGTTTGCGCTCGCTTGGTTTAGTGACACCAGTTGCATGTGGACCCTGGTCTAGGCGTTGATTGACTGGATCAACTCATCATTGAGGAACTTCCCGAAGATCAGCATGCCGCGGCTGGGACCCTGCGACAGCGTGGTAAGGATTGGCATGACGGCCACCAGCGCTGGACGGCCCTCTAGCAGCACCAGCCCGCCCTTGCCGACTAAGTCATCTGGTTCAAGGAGGAATGGGCTATCCGGCGGCATTTTGTCCTGCGGCAAGCCCGGTACAGTGATGTATGATTCTGTCGCTAAGTCCATCACCTTTCCATAAACCACGGTGCCGTCCAACCGGACTGCATACATTATCGACATCGCGTTTTCAGTGAAGGTCTCGTCGACGAAATTCGCCTCAATGTATTGCTCATCGCCGTTCTCGATGAAATTGTAGGTATCATCCCACGACGACCAGTCGTGCGTGAAAGTCTCAATATAATCAATCTCGCGCTCAATGGCGTTAACCGCACGCTCTAAGTCCTGATCGGCATAATTTTCTTCGAGCACGAGGAACTTCGGGTAAACTGCCTTGCTCTGGATCAGGTACGCTAATGCAACATAAAGCGCCATTGCGATGCAAAGGATCAGAATCAACCGATATCGTAAAACCACAGTTGTACCTCGGATAGATAAGGAAAACCATTTCTATTTTGCCCACGAAAAGAGCGGGCAGATCCTATTTCAGCCAGACTTAACTGTACCGCGTATAGTATTGTGACGGGCAACGACGTAGTAATGAACCACCCATACTGGGCTACCCCTCTGCCGCAAGTTCAACCTCCCAGCGTAAATCCCGTTAATCCAGATTTGACGCCGATGCCAAGCAATTGTTTCCAGGCATACCGTATTATTACTTGGTAGCCTTCTTTGATATGTTGTTGTGAGGTTGAGAAAAGTGGCATGGCTTATCTGAATCTCATTCACAATTTAGCGCTCCTCGTTGCGCTGAGTTTGATCCACCAGTTGATTTTGCGACGGATTCGCTCTTCCTCCCGGCGCTATCAGTTCATCTCTGGCTTGATTTTCGGAGGCGTGGCTGTAGTTGGGATGCTGACACCGGTGCAATTCACGCCCGGCGTGATTTTCGACGCCCGATCGGTTGTGCTTGCCGCAGGCGGGATGGCGGGCGGACCGATCACAGCGTTAGTCGCAGCAGTGATTAGCATTGTCAGCCGTGCTGTGATTGGCGGCGGCGGAACTGCGGTTGGCATTGCTGTCATCGCGATGGCGTCAATCCTGGGCTCGGTCTTCTATATACTTCGCCAACGCCATGAACGGCTGAACAATCCCTGGGCCAGTTGGCTGCTTGGGGTGGTCGTCCACCTGTTCATGCTGTGGCTGTTCACTTTCTTGCCGGACCGCGTTGGCTATTCAGTGGTTCGCGATCTTGGTGTCACGATTCTAATCACGTACCCCATCGCAACGATGCTGCTCTTTGGTTACTTCCGCATCCTGGAACAAGACGTGAAGAACAACCTACGCCTCCAAGAAAGCGAGGCGCAATTCAAGCGGGCCATGGAATCCAACCGAGACGGTGTCTGGGATTGGAATCTCTCCAATAAAGAGCTGTATTACAGTCCTGGCTACTTGGCCTTGCTTGGCTTTCCGCCGGAGGAGCATCAAAACAGCATCGCATTTTGGCAGAGCCGCATTCACCCAGACGATCTCCTGCAAATGCAACATCTGGTCACCGCTGAGGGCGACAACAGGAATGATTCTATTGAGACAGAGCTCCGGATACGTGACGTGGCCAATGAGTGGCACTGGATGCGCATCCGTGGGCGGATTACTGAGCGCGATGCCCAAGGACTCCCGTTGCGCATGACCGGCACGCATACCGATGTCACCGAGCGCAAGCACCACGAAAACATCCTTGCCGCCCAGCATCGCCTGGCGGACTACTCCCACAACCATTCCGTTCAGGAACTGCTAACAAAGTTTCTCGACGAAGCAGAGATTCTGACAGACAGCGAGGTGGGGTTTTACCATTTCGTCAATGAGGATCAAGAGCACTTGTCCCTGCAAGCCTGGTCGACCAACACCACGACGAATATGTGCCAAGCTCTTGGCTCGGGTTTCCATTACCCGTTATCCGAGGCCGGTGTTTGGATTGACGGCGTTCGCGACCGCCAGCCCGTTATTCACAACGATTACCAAAGCCTGCCGCACAAGAAAGGACTCCCCGAGGGGCACGCGCCAATTATCCGTGAATTGATCGTCCCAGTCTTACGCAGCGATCTCATCGTGGCGGTGCTTGGCGTTGGAAACAAGAGCACCGCTTATACAAATCAAGACGTGCAGACCGTGCAACGCTTAGCGGATCTAGCCTGGGAAATCGTCACGCGGCGCAGATCTGAAGAGCTGAATGCCCGGTTGAAACAAGCAATCGAGCAAGCGGCGGAAGCGATCGTCATCACCAATCACATGGGGCAAGTGCAATACGCCAATCCGGCATACGAGACTCTAACCGGCCACCCGCTGAAAGATATGCTCGGTAAGCTGCCGAATCTATTCTGCAAAGATGCCCCGGATGCCGCGGAGGTTGTCGAGATGTGGGATGTGCTACAGCGCGGGGAGACCTGGCAAGGGACGCTTGCCAGACTGCGCCAGGATGGTACGCCCTATTTCGAGGAAGCTGTTATCTCACCGGTGTTCAATAACGCGGGTGAGATTAGCAACCTCATCGCAGTCAAACGGGATATCTCAGAGCACTTGCGGTTACAAGCTGAGAAGGAGCTAGTCGAGGAGCAATTCCGTCAAGCGCAAAAACTAGAAGCCATCGGCACGCTGGCCGGCGGCATCGCCCATGATTTCAACAACATTCTGTTTGCCATCCTGGGTAACGCTGGACTGGCTAGGGAAACCATCCCCGCCGGCAATCCCGCTCTCGAATCAATCGCGCAGATCGTCGAGTCCAGCCAACGCGCCGCGGACCTGGTCAAGCAGATTCTGACATTCGCGCGTAAAACGAAAAAACGCCCGGTCGCCGTCCAGGTTGCCAACGTCGTTAAATCAGTGGCCAGGATGCTGCGCTCCACCTTACCAACTACAATTTCGATTACCCAGCGCTTGCTGACCCAGCGCACGACGATCATCGCCGATCCGACGGAGGTGCATCAGGTGATACTCAACCTATGCACTAATGCCGGACAGGCAATGATGGAAAACGGCGGCACCTTGGAGATGAGTGTATCCAATATAGTTATTTCGGATGAAACCTCCGGACCGCCAACCCTCCCCCCCGGCGAATTCCTGGTTGTTAGAGTTACTGACACCGGGCACGGAATCCCAGACGACATCTTGCCGAGAATCTTCGAGCCGTTCTTCACTACCAAAGGGACCGGCGGAACCGGCATGGGCCTTGCCGTCGCCCATGGCATCATCACAAGCCTTGGCGGGGCGATCACCGTCGAAAGCACCGTGAGCCGCGGCACCGCTTTTTCAGTCTACCTGCCGCTGGCCAACATTGAAGCCCCTGAGGAACCTGCTTCCGCCAGCATGCTCCCCGGCGGACATGAGCGCATTCTGCTAATCGATGACGAGCCGAGCCTGACTACGATGCTGAAGCGTTCGCTGTCCAGCCTGGGCTACCAGGTCAGCGCCTACAATGACAGCTTGGAAGCGCTGGCGGCGTTTCAAAAAGATCCGGCCGCCTTTGAGCTGATTATTACTGACCAAACCATGCCCAGGCTCACCGGCGACTCCTTGGCCCGGCGCATGCTTGAACTTACCCCCGGCCTGCCCATTATCTTGATCACCGGGTACAACCACAGCTTCTCCGCGGAAAAGATCCGCACGCTCGGCCTGGCCGCCTACCTCACCAAGCCTGTGCCGATGCGTACGCTGGCTGAAACGATCCGCGAAGTGCTGACACGCCGGGTGGCAGGCGAGGCAAAATAACCGCAGCGCCGCGAGCGAGGAGATCCACGCCTGGGCGTTTTCCGCTTCGTGCACCCGGCAGCCGCCTCCTGTTGTCTGCTGATGTGGGCTGTGTCACACGCGCTGGCCTTAACTCGCCCGCGTGGAGGTTCCGCACTCTACCTGGCATTGTGGACATTCGCCGCGGGATTCGCCGCGCCGTTTGCCTATTTCCACCTCACTGATAACGGCAGCTGACGGGTTCCCATGGAACAGGTGCTGTACACTCCTCCGCTCATATTCATCGTTGTCTTGCTGGTTTCCAGACGCGAATTCTTAGTACCTAATGATAAACCTAAGCTATATCACTCAGATTATCTGATTTAGTGCGTGATACCTCTATTCAGTCTCCTTGACAACTCCATTTCCTCCGTTATAATACTGTGCAGTTAGCAGTCCTGGCGATAGAGTGCTAGCAGGATTGAACATGCAAGTGCTAGCAAGCGTCTTCCGGGGCTGATGGGCGGCGGGCAGGCTCCCAGCAAGAATTGGCGGAGCCGCCGCGCGAATACACTAAGAGTAATGTTGGAGGATTAGCGATGGCGAAAGCTGCGTCTAAGTTCAAGTTCAAGCCGGCGCCGGGCCGGATCATCGTCAAGCCGCTGGATCAAAAGGATCGTACCGAGAGCGGCCTGTACTTGCCTGAGAGCGCGAAGGAGCGCCCGCAGCTCGGTGAAGTGGTGGCCTATACCGTCAGCCGCAACGATCAGGGCAAGGAAAACCAGCCCCTCGTCGAGATTGGCGACACCATCTTCCACAGCAAATATGGCGGCACCGAAGTGAAGATTGACGGCGCGGATTACCTCATCCTGCGCGAAGACGACGTGCTGGCCGTCCAGCAGTAGTTGATTTTGTAGGGATTCACCCTGGGCGATGCATGGCATCGCCCCTACCTGCAGGGCGGGCGTTTATCCGCCTAGTGAGAACCAACCAAGGAGAAAGTAGACTATGGCA
>CAYXMN010000178.1:0-5719 GCA_964465955.1 uncultured Planctomycetales bacterium | reverse complement strand
CGTTGGGCAAGATGGCCACCGAGAGCGTCAACGTGATGACGGTGGAAGACCCGGTCGAATACCAGCTGGACCGTATCAACCAGGTCCACGTGAATTCGAAGGTGGGCCTCACCTTCGCCACCGCGCTGCGCACCTTCATGCGCCAGGACCCCGATATCATCATGGTCGGCGAGATCCGCGACTTTGAAACCGCGGACCTGGCGGTCAACGCCGCCCTGACCGGCCACTTGGTGTTCTCCACTCTGCACACCAACGACGCACCGGGGTCGGTGCCGCGCCTCAACAACATGGGCGTGCCGCCGTTCCTGATTAACGCGTCGGTGATCGGTGTGATGGGCCAGCGCCTCGTGCGTAAGCTGTGCCAACACTGCAAGGAATCGTATACGCCGAAGGAAGAGGAGCTCGAGCTGATCACCGGCGCGTACAAGCCGGCCGATTACAAGGACAAGCTCGTGATGTACCGCGGCCGCGGCTGCAAATTCTGCAACCACCTGGGTTATTCGGGCCGGATCGGCTTGTTTGAAATCATGCCGATGTCCAACGAAATGCGCGCGTTGATCATGCGATCCACCGCCATCCACGAGGTCAAGCGGTTGGCGCGGACTCAAGGCATGCTGACGTTGTGGGAGTCCGGCGTGAAAAAGGTGCTGCGCGGCATGACCAGCCTGGAAGAGCTGCTGCGCGTCGCCCGCCCGGACTACGAGGAAGAGGCCGAGGAAGCCGAGGTGACAGCGCCCACCCGCGGACGCACCGGCTACCTGGCGCCTGCGGCCCCGACGCTGGCGGAAGTCGAGTCTTTCAGCGCACTGTAGGGTTAGCGCCCAGCCGCCTGGCGGCTTGACGCAAAAGATTGCGCAATTAGGCCTGGTGAATGATAAATAGGCCTGGTGAATGATAAAATAGTCTGCTAGCCGCAGCCATGCCAAGGGGCGGCGTCAGGCCGGGCGGACAGGCCCGGCGTGGAGTGGAGCGTTATGGATTACACCATTCTGGATCTGTTAGTCCAGCTTGTAGAGCACGGGGCTTCGGACTTGCACCTGACCGCGGGCGTGCCGCCCACCTTGCGCGTGCACGGTAAGCTGCTCAGGCTCGATTACAAGCCGTTGTCGCCCGAGGATGTGCGTGCGCTGGCGTTTTCAATGATCCGGGAAGACCAGCGTAAGAAGTACGAGTTGGAACGCGAGTTGGACTTCGGCTACAGCCAGAAGGGTATCGGCCGCTTCCGCTGCAACCTCGGCTTCCAGCGCGAATCGGTCTACATGGTGATGCGCGCCATCTCCGAAAAGATCCCCAGCATGGAAGACTTGATCCTGCCGCCGATCATGAAGGAAGTCATCATGCTTCCGCGCGGCCTGGTGCTTGTCACCGGCCCGACGGGCTCCGGTAAGTCAACCTCGCTGGCGGCGATGCTCAACGTCATCAACGAGACGAAAGACCTGCATATCGTCACCATGGAAGACCCGATTGAGTACGTGCACCAGCACAAGCGCTGTAACGTGAACCAGCGCGAAATCGGCTCCGACACCCTGTCCTTCGCCGGCGCGCTCAAACGCGTGTTGCGCCAGGACCCGGACGTCATCCTCGTCGGTGAAATGCGTGACCTGGAAACGATTTCAACGGCCATTACCGCCGCCGAGACGGGCCACTTGGTGTTCGCCACCTTGCACACCAACAACGCCCCGTTGACCATCGACCGTATCGTCGACGTGTTCCCCAGCGAGCAGCAGGACCAGATCCGCGCCCAGCTCGCCAACTCGCTGCAGTGCATCATGTCGCAACAGCTGCTGCCGATCGCCGAAGGCGGCGGCCGCGTGGCAAGCTTCGAGGTCATGCTCAACGTGCCGGCGATCCGCAACCTGATCCGCGAGAAAAAGGAGTTCCAAATCCACTCCGTCATGATGACCCACGCCAAACTGGGCATGATGACGATGGACCAGTGCTTGCGCGACCGCTACATCGACCGTCTGATCACGCTGGAAGTGGCGATGGCCCACGCGGGCAACGTCGGCAACCTGCAGCGCCTCATCAGCGCGGCGGCGGCGGAAGGGCGCGGCCCGCAGGGCGGCAGCCGGCCGGGCGGCGATCGCGGCCCGTCCCTGGAAGGCGCCAGCGTCGGCGTGTAGCGCTGGCAGGCAGCCTCACGCCTGTATAGTGCGGCTCACGCGTCCGCAGCGTCAAGCGCAGGCCGGTGTGCGTGAGACCTTGATCCACCTGGCAGTCAATCCGCGCCTAGCTCGATCCGGCGCGCTGGTTACTTGCCGATAATGCCGACGACGATTCCACCAGGCGCGGTGAGGTAGGCGAAGCGCGGCATGTGGTCCGCCACCAATATATCGCCGATGAGCATCGCACCCTGTGCTTTGGCGAGCGCTACGGTTGCATCCAGATCATCTGACCACAGGTAAGCCATGCCTTTGATTGCGGGCGTGTGGCTTTGAAACACGCCGCTCACGCCGGCGCCGGGGTTGAAGGCCATATATTGCGGCATGGTCTCAGTGCAGATCCAGCCGAACTGGCCGTTAAAAAACCGCTGG
Organism: uncultured Planctomycetales bacterium; assembly: GCA_964465955.1. Lineage (GTDB taxonomy): Bacteria > 4484-113 > 4484-113 > 4484-113 > JAFGCY01 > CAYXMN01. The sequence continues at coordinate 3,185 of CAYXMN010000178.1, read as the reverse complement.
GTGGCCGTGAAGTCGCCGCCAAACATCTCGATGGTGCAAAAGGAGTTGTGGCGCGGGCTGTCGCCCCCATACATCTTGAACGGGTCAGGCGAGAATTCAAGAGGGGACTGCCTATCAGCCAGGCCGTAGAGGGTTCCCGCCGGATCCGTGAACATCGCGACTTGCCCGTCCTCTCCAACCTGTGCCGGGCCGAAAACCGTTTTGCCGCCAGCAGCCTCGATGCCAGCAAGCGCCGCCGCCAAATCCGCCACGTAAATGTATGGTATGGTCTGCTGCATACCCTCCGGAGCGCGCGAGGAAAAACCGCCCAGCTGGCGGCCGGGGGTGGTGAACACCTCGTAACCATCCATGAACGCCTCGGTTTGCCACCCGAACACATCGCCGAAGAACTGCTTTGCTGCGGCGAGATCCGGCGTGCAGAATTCCAGCCAGCAAATGTTATGTACTTGAGCCTGCTCCATCCCTTCCACCTGCGCAGAGGCTGAATGATGCGCCAGCAAGATCCCGGAAGCAGCAACCAGTCCTAATACAACCACGCGCATTTCAGCTCCCAAGGTTAACTGCTTGATCAAACCTGGTTATGCGGAGGTTTATTTCATCTAGAGGAACTAGCCGTTTACACATTTGATTTTCTTGGCTGCCGCGATGCCGTCCGCGATGCGCTGCGCCGCAGCCTGTGCCGTGGCCAGGTACTCAGCCAAGCCGACCACCGGCGGATCGCCTAGGTGCGGGCAGTCCTTGCGCCGGCGGTTGCGCAACATCCACAGGCTGCATTCCAGATCGACCACGCCGTTAAAACCGGCGCGGCCCAGCTCGCGCGCCACGTAAGCATAGTCCACAACCCCTTGGCCGGGGATAAGGTGGCTATCGAATTCACCTTGCGTGTCGCTGAGGTGCGTGAAGCAGACGCGTGGCGCGAGTTCACGGACCAGGTCGCGAGCCTGCGGATTTTTAATCCAGGCATGGCAAGAGTCGAGACAGATACCAACATCCGCCAGTTCCGCGCTCGCCCGCAGTAAGCCCAGGCTGACCTGCCCGCACTCGAGGTCGAGCGGCAGGTTTTCCAGCCCGATGCGCACGCCGTGATCGCTGGCATATGCACGCAGCTCACGCAGCGATTCCAATCCAGTCTCCACGCGTTGCGCGGCCGTTTCGCCGGGTCCGATGTCGCCGTTCATGCCGTGCACCACCGCGCCGCGGCCTTGGAGCTGCGCCGCCACGCGAATCGCGAGTTTATTAATCTCCAGGCTGGCCCGGCGCACCTGGTTGTCGAGGCTGGTCAAGTCGAGGTAATACGCCAGCGGGACATGCACATAATCCAGTTTCAGCCCCAACTCCGCCCACAGCTCGCGTAACGGCGCCAGCTTGCCCGGAAAGCTGTAGCCGGAATGCAGGACATCATGGCTGAGGCTGATGTGGCTGAAGCCGGCGGCGGCGATGGCGCGTGATAATTCCGCCAACGGCACGTCCAAATCCACGAGCGTGCAGATACCAGTATCCATGCCCTAACCTAATCCAAAATGATAACCTGGTGCTCCCAATTCGGCACAGTGATTTGTTCCAGTAAGCGCTCGACAAGCTTAAATCCGTAGCGGGGCAAAAAGCCCAGCACCGACAATACGCGCTCCTGCGCGCTGAGCATTGGATACACCTGGAGGTGAAGTTGTTCCACCCGTGCAAGTTGAGTTTGGCGCTGGCTTTTTAATGTTGAGATGATCTTCTTCTCCACTTTATCGGCATGTTTGTCGAGGTTATCGCGGAAGGTGGCGAAGGTCTTCGCCAGGTTCGGATCGAGTTTCTCCGCCAGCGGCAAGAGCTGCGCATCCGCCTTGAGCAGTACCTCGCGATACTTCGCCAGCGCCACTCCCAGTTCCTCCGGCACCTCGCCTTCCATCGCCCGCGCGGCCACGTCTTGCGGCACTGTGTAGAGGCTGGGCAGTTCCCAACCCAACTCGGTCAGCAGGCGCGCTTCCTTGCCGGAGAGCAGCGTGGCGCTGGCGCGGAAGAACGCCGGCGCCAGTTGCTGGTTCATGAAGTCGTAGACGGCGGTGGCTTGCGCGCGGTAGGCAAGCTCCGCGCCGCCGCCAACCCAGGCCGCCATCGGGAAAAGGTTGTGCTGGCATAAAGGCAGGCTCATCACGCCCGGCACGATCCATTCCGGCGAGTTCGCCGCGATAGCCAGCAGCTCATCGCGCAATAACCGCCTGCCGCTGCTGCGCAATTGGAAATCCGCTCCAGCGCGGGCGATTTTATCGCGCACCTGCTCGTGCCCGCTATAGAACAGCACCGTATCACCCGGCAGCGCCTGCACCTGGCGCGCAAAGCCCGCGGCCTCCAGTTCGCGATCACGCACATTGAGACGTTGTTCCAGTTCCTCGGCGCCGGTGAGGAACCGCCTGAACATTGCGCTGGCCGAGCTTTTAAGCACGGGATCCTGAAAGTCCACCAGCACCAGCTCGGTGTCCTGAAACAGCCGCGCCATCCAGCGCGCGAAACCGTCCACCAGGTTCCCGTCGCAATACGCGGCGCGCACGGCCGTCATTACCTCGGCCTGGTGCGGCCCGGCGGGCAGGCACTGCTCCAGCGCTTCAAGCGCGGCGGCCAGAGCCGCGGTCGCATCGCGCGCGGCGAGCAACTTGTGCCTGTCCTCCTCCGGCTCCGGCTGTAACGCGAGATCTCGCACCGCCCCGCGCGGGCCAGGCAAGTAACAATGACGGATTTCCTCGTAGTCACTATCCCCGCTGGCGATCCAGAACAGCGGCACGAAGTGGCACTCTGGCATTTGCTGCTTGAACTGGCGGGCCAGCTTGATCACCGTCAAGGCCTTAAGCATTGTGTAGAGCGGTCCGCCGAACAACCCCGCTTGCTGGCCCGTGACCACGGCGAAAGTTCGTTCGCGCCCAAGCTGCCGCGCCGCGGCCAGCGCTTTGGCTCCGGCGCCCCAGCGCTGCTGCAAGGCCACCAGCGCGGCCACCAGCGGCCCGCGTTGCGCCCCTTGTAGCTCTAGCAGTGGGCCAGCCTCCAAGTCGGCGATCCGTCGGGCTAGCGCTTGAGCGTCAAATGGATCGTAGTGGAACCACGGCGCAACACGCGCAAACTGGGTGGCATAGGCGTTGAGCAGCGCGTTGCTGCCGGCAAACTGACTGAGCGGGATGGTTTGTTTCACGATGGACTATCGTAGCATC
>CAYXMN010000177.1:0-5774 GCA_964465955.1 uncultured Planctomycetales bacterium | reverse complement strand
AGGCGGCGTTGACGCTACCCGCGACGCGTCAGGGCGAACGCGCAGTCTCGAACCGGCGCTTCTGCGGATTCTTCAGCTTGGCGGCACTATTTCTAGCCTCGATGTACCTGGTGCCGCTGGCGCATCACCTCGGCCTGATGTGGGTCGCCGTAGAAGCCACCACGCTGATGTCCGTCCCGCTGATCAGCTACCACCAGAACCGCGCCTCGCTGGAGGCCACTTGGAAGTACTTGCTGCTATGTAGCGTCGGTATCGCGCTAGCGCTGTTCGGCACTGCCCTGATCTTCGCCTCGCAGCCGGGTGCGGGTGGCAGCGGTGTTCTGGACTCCCTGCTCACCAGCCAAGCGGATAATCCGCGGCTGCTGGCGCTGGGCTTTGTCTTCTGTTTGCTGGGTTACGGCACGAAGGCAGGCATCTTCCCGCTGCATAACTGGCTGCCCGATGCGCATAGCGAAGCTCCCGCACCGGTGTCGGCGATGCTGTCGGGAGCGCTGCTCAACTGCGCGTTGGTGGCGATCTGGCGGCTGAGCGCCATGATGCAAGCTGCGGGGCAAGGTGCGTTGGTGCGCGAGTTGCTCGTGCCCGCCGGTGCGATCACCGTGGTGGCCGCCAGCCTGATGCTGGTGCGCCAGCACGATCTGAAGCGCATGCTGGCTTACTCGAGCATCGAACACGTCGGTTTGCTCACTCTCGCGATCGGCATCGGCTCTGGCCCGCTATTCATGCTGCATGCGTTGAACCATAGCGTGGCCAAAGCGGCGTTGTTCCTACTGGCGGGGCTGATCCTGCAGCTGTACGGCACGCGCACTTTATCGCACCTGAACGGTATTCTGCGCACCGCACCAGCGCTAGGCAGCGCGTTCCTGTTTGGCAGTTTCGCAATCGCAGGCGCGCCGCCGTTCGGTACATTCATCAGCGAGTGGCTGCTGTTACGCGATACGCTGGCGGCGGGTGAAACGCTGGCGGCCTGGGCTGTGATCGCGGGCTTGGCGATCGCGTTTATCGCCATCACCAGGCACGCCGGACGCATCGTCCTGGGCCGGGGCCGCAAGCTGGCCGCTCCTGCCATTCTCACCCGCATCTTCGCCCCGGCTGTGTTGCTTGCGCTGTCGGTGGTGCTGGGCATCGTGATCTCGCCGACCGCGCTGCAAGCTCTGGCGGGCCTGATCGCGTTGGGGGGCCGCTAATGCTAGCCCTGCACGGCAAGTTCACTAGCGAGGTAGTCGCTCCTGCCGGCCTACCCCAAGCCGTGGCCGCGTGGCTCGACCATCCAGGGCGGCGTTACGGTCATCTCACCGCGCGGCGAACCGCGCCGGGCCAGTTCGCGCTGGAGGTCCTGCTGCTCGATACAGTTACCGGCGGCGGCGTTATTTTCACCGCGCCACTGGCAGCGGGCACAGAGTCCTTTCCGTCGCTAACGCCTAGCCTGCCCGCGGCGCACTGGGCCGAGCGTGCGGTGGGCGATATGTTCGGCCTGCAGGCGGACGGCCACCCCTGCTGGAAGTCACTGCTGTTTCATGCCGGAACCTGGCCCGCGATGCTGGCGCCGCTACGCGGCAGCGCCGGCCCCGCGCGCACGCCGTATGAGTTCACTAAGGTTGCAGGCGAAGGCGTGCATGAGATTCCGGTGGGGCCGATCCACGCGGGAATCATCGAGCCGGGGCACTTCCGCTTTAGTTGTATTGGCGAGGTGATCACCAATCTGGAGATCCGCCTCGGTTACCAGCATCGCGGCGTGGAAGAGCGTCTGGCCGGGCTGCCCTGGCAGCGCACCACCTGTCTCGCGGAGTCGGCCAGCTCGGATACGGCCATCGGCAACGCGCTGGCCCACTCTATCGCATTGGAGCAACTCCTGCACATCACCCCGCCGCCGCGCGCGCAGGCGCTGCGCACCATAGCGCTTGAGGTGGAACGCCTCGCATGCCACGCGAGCGACCTCGGCGCGCTAGCTGGCGACATCGGTTACAGCCCCGCCGCATCGCAATTCCCGTTGCTACGCACGAAGTGCCTGGCGCTGGGCATGCTGCTGGCCGGAACCCGGTTGCAGCGCTACTTCATCCTGCCCGGCGGCGTGGCGCGCGACCTTGATGCTGAGCGCCAAACTGCATTCGCGAGCCTGCTGGAAAAGGTGCGCCTACGCTTGGAAGAGCTGCTGCCATTGCTCCTCAACAACCCGCCGGTGATCGAACGCTTCTCGGGCATCGGCTGCGTGAGCCCTGAATTAGCAGAAGATTTGGGCCTCGTCGGCCCGGCGGCACGGGCCAGCGGCAGCGCTTACGATGCGCGCCAAGCCTTCGCGCATGTGGCGTACCCGGCGCAAGCACCCCTCCCGGCGCGTTACGAGACCGGCGATGTGTTGGCGCGCGCGCAAGTCCGGGCGGCTGAGCTGCGTACAAGTTGCGAGGTGTTGGCGCGGTTGATCGGCGACTTACCCGCGGGCCCGGTACAGGCAGAAGGCGCACCGGCGCAGCTTACGCCTAACGCTGCTGGGATCGGCATTGTCGAAGCTTGGCGCGGCGAGTTGATCCACTGGGTGACAACCGATGGCGCGGGGGCGATCCAGCGCTACGCAATCAAGGATCCCAGCTTTAATAACTGGATGGGGCTAGCGCTAGCGATGCCCGGTAACCTCGTGGCGGATTTCCCCGTGTGTAACAAAAGCTTTAACCTGTCGTACAGCGGAAACGATTTATAGGAGGCCCAGCCAGTGGCCAGTGCGCTATACATTCTCGCGAAAGCCGGTATCGTGACGAAGAAGGAGTGGTTCCCCGAACTGCCGCCGGAAGCGCACGGCTTGCCCAAGTTCAACGCGGAACCCTGTGCGGCGGGATGTGCGAAATGCGCAGCGGTTTGCCCAGCTGAGGCGATCACGCTGACGGCAGCGGGTGCCGTCCTCGATCGCGGTCGGTGCTTGGGCTGCAACGCCTGCGTGCGGGCCTGCCCCACAGGCGCGCTGGAACCTGATCGCAGTATGCAGACGGCAGTGCGCTCGCGTGGCGAACTGGTACTCAGGCAGGGTGCGCCTCAGGCTGCTCCTGCCGTGCCGGAGCATGGCGCGCCGCGGCCGTTCCTCAAGTCACTCCAGGTGCGCGAGGTGTCCACCGGCGATAGCGGCTGCGATGCGGAGGTGAACGCTACCACCAACGCCGACTTCGACCTCACGCGCTTCGGCATTAGCTACGTGGCCTCGCCGCGTTTCGCCGACGCGCTGCTGGTCACGGGGCCGGTGGGGCGGGCGATGCAGGAGCCGCTACGGCGCTGTTACGCTGCGCTGGCCGAGCCGCGTCTCGTCATCGCCGCGGGGGTGTCCGCGATCAGCGGGGGGCTGCATCGGGGCGGCTACGCGGGCGCGGACGGCGTGGATAGTGTGCTGCCGGTGGCGGTATACATACCCGGCGACCCGCCGCATCCACGCAGCCTGATTCACGGCTTGTTGCTGGCCATGGGCAGGCTTTAACAGAAGTTAGGTAGTCTAAGTTGATCTGTGTCCCGGCCTGCCCGCACACAGCTTAAGTTCGGCCCTGGCAGGCGGTGCCGGGCCGCTGTCATGACATGACGCCGGGGATCGGCGCGTTGGAAGGGGCTAAGGAAGGGGGCGCGGCGGGGCTGGGCAACTCGGCCAACCCGGACGCGGGGGCGGCGGGCAACGCGGGCTTCCTGCAGCGCAACGGACCGTGGAGCATGCGCGACAGGATTGGGCAGAAATATGAGCTCGGCCCGTTCCGCCCGGACCCGTACATCGACCCGAGGGAACTGGGGCTGCCCATCAGCGAGCGGGGCAAGCCGGGGATGGGGACGGAGAAGGCGCCGGTGGGCGCGCCGCCGGCGGCGGTGGACCAGGCGGGCATCGCGGACCAGCGGATGGCGGGGATGTGGGCGGCGCAGCGGTTCCACGGGATGGCGCCGGGGCGGCAGACGAGGAGCCTGGGGTGCGACGATTGCCGCAACGCGCGCCTGCCGCTGCCGGCCCAGCCCGGCGTGGGCTGGAGCATCGGCGGCCCCGGTGGCCCGCAGACCGGCCCGGCCCTGGTGCCACGCGGGCTTGACCCCGGCCTGCTCGGCCTACCCACCGGCGGCGGCGGCGAGCCGCTGCTGGGGAATCCGGGATTTGGGGATTGGATTAAGGACGCCTGGGACGCGCTTACAGACTCAACAGAAAATGCACTAAAAAGAGTCGGGCTGATGAGTGATTCCGAGGATGGGGGAAGCGGCGGCGGCGGGAACGGGAATACCAACCAGGTCGGAAATCCTCGCCCTTATAGCACTGTTAACCAAGGGGGGCTTGAGCAGGCGGAAATGCCATGGTATGAAGGCCTAGACGATCTTGCTGATGGTGTGAACTGGCTGTATGACCACAGCCTGGGCTGGTTAAGTGGAAAAGTTGTGGATGCGGTGAATAGTACGAAATGGGGCGCGGAAGCATTGCAATGGGTGGGCGGAGCCGCGGTTTCGGCGCAAAACTACATCGACGAAGCTGGGGCGCAGGTGTTCGGTAGCACGCAGTGGAACAACTTGCGCAGCGTGATGAATCTTGATAACAAGTATGTTCAGGCTGTCAGTAATGCCATCGACTTTGGTACACTGATCTACGGCGGCATTGGGGCCGTGAAGGCGGCAGGCGGGGCAGGTTTGAAAGCTGGACTCGGCGCGGTGCTAAAGGCTGAGGTTCGTGAGACCGCTGAAAATAGCCTGGAACGCGCTGGGGTTATGGTTGTTAAGGAGGAACTTGGATTATCGAAGTTCAATCCAGCTGGAAAAATCCTCCCTTCTGAAGCTTATGGAGATGTGTTTGTTTATCTCCGCTATGAGAGGGGAAATCCTAATCCAACTTATGTTGGAACTACCAATAATCTAGCTCGAAGAGCTATGGAGCATGGAAGTAAATACACTCTTGTACCGCTTGAAACACCAGGACTAAATAGGCAACATGCTAAAGGCATTGAACAAGTGATACGAGAAAGAAGTCTCTCTTTACCGAAGGATTATTAATTTACGAACAAGATTAATCCGATTAGCCCTAAGAATCCGATTTATAAGGACATGAAGGCTTTCGCAGAATGGTATCTTGGAAATTAAGGAGTATGAGAAGATGGATGACTTGATCTTTAAGTTCATAAAAAAATCTCGACGCAAACCATTACCAGGAGACTACTTCTATTTCGAATTGCTAGATGGAGCAATATATATAGGAAGAGTTATTAGGAATAACGCGTGTATGTTAACAATACATGATATGAATGTGATTTACACTTATAACGTGTCTTTAACATCAATTGAAAATATTCCGAAATTAACACCATCGCAATTACTTATTCCGCCGATAATTGCCAATAATCAAGGTTGGTTGAAGGGCTATTTTTGTTTTCTCAATAATTCAGTATTAGAAGAAGAAGACATTTTGCCAATTCATTGCTTTGAATCACCGATAAATTATTTTTGTTATAACGAATTTGGGGAGCGATTGCCAGAAAGGATTGAACCGTGTGGTGTTTGGGGCATTGCCTCACATGCCACAATTGAACTTGAAGTAAAAACTGCATTAGGTATTGATTAGCTTGTTCTTTCGGGATAAGTAGAAACTTTACTATGTATGGAACATATCGAGTTAACCAGCAAGGCGGGGCAGATCCGCGTGACGGTGCTGAGCGGCGAAGCGCCGGGGCGGTTGTGCGTCACCTGGCACAAAGTCGCCTGATCCCCCCCGCGCAATCTGGACGGCGACCTGAAGATCGCGCCCTCTATGCCGCAGCTCAAGGGCGGGGCTGGACCGCTGC
>CAYXMN010000176.1:0-5800 GCA_964465955.1 uncultured Planctomycetales bacterium | reverse complement strand
CTTTAAACGCACCACGGCCGCCGTGCTTGGCGATGAACTCCTCCGCAAAGGCGTCCAACCGGGCGGTCGTAACTCCAGGTTTTATCAAAGAGCCAATCTCGATTAACAGCTTGCCGGTTACTTGCCCACTGCGCCAGATGCCTGCAATATCCTTGGCGGTTTTGAGGCGGATCGTCATTTAGACTCCCAGCACCTGCTCAACCGCGGCAGTCACCGCGTCAATGCCGGAATCCCCGTCAACGTTATGCAGCAATCCCTGCTGCTTGTAATAATCAAGCACCGGCACGGTCTCGGTCAGGTACACCTTGAGCCGGGTGCCGAACACTTCTTCAGTATCATCTTTACGCTGGTACAGCTCCGCGCCGTCGTAATCGCACTTGCCTTCAGCCTGCGGCGGTTTCGACACCAGGTTGTAAATCTCGCCGCATTTACTGCAGAACCGGCGGTTCACGATCCGCTCGATCAAGCTGTCCTCGTCGATGGCCAGGTATACCGCGGATGTCAGCGACTGCTGCGACTCGTTCAGCGCTTCGTCCAGCACCTTCGCCTGTTCGAGGTTGCGCGGAAAGCCGTCAAACATGATTCGTGCGCTGATATTTTCACGCAAGAATTTCAAGATCAAGTCGCGGATGATCTCGATGGGCACGAGTTTACCGGCGTTGGTGAAGGATGCGATGCGCACGCCTAATTCGCTGCCGGTCGCGATCTCAGCCCTGAGGTGCGAGCCGGTATCAAAATGGAGAAATCCGTGCCGCTCGCTGAGGATGTCGGCTTGGGTTCCCTTTCCAGCACCTGGCGGGCCAAGAAATACGATGATCATCAAACGCCCCTTTGGCTATTTGCCGAATCCGCTGTAATGGCGCATCACCATGTGCGCCTGCATCTGTTGCACTGTATCCAGCGCCACACCCACGACAATCAGCAAGCTCGTTCCACCGAGCCAGAAGCTGGTGATCTGCTGGCCGGTGATGAAGCCGACCAGATTATTAATGATGACCGGCAAGACCGCAATCAACGACAAGAATAAGCCGCCGAAAAATGTCACGCGGTGCAGAACCTTGTCGAGGAACTCAAAGGTCGGCTTGCCTGGACGAATGCCGGGGATAAACCCGTTGTTTTTCTTTAAATTCTCCGCGATGTCTTGCGTGTTGAACGTCACCGCCGTATACACGAAGGTGAAGATGAACACAAGACTGAATTCGACCAGGACATACCACCAGCTTGCCTGGAAATTCGCCCACCAACGGTTAGCGGAAGTCAGGTTGGGCATGAACTGTAATAACGTCTGCGGCACCATCAATACCGAAATCGCGAAAATGATTGGAATCACGCCGGCTTGGGTTACGCGCATCGGCAAATAGGTGCTCTGACCCCCGTAAATGCGCCGGCCGATTTGGCGCCGCGCATACTGTACTGGGACCTTGCGACTGGATAGCTGGATGAAAACAATCGCCGCCACCACCACAATGGCGAAGATGAGCAGCAACAGCAACGCAAAAGCACGGGTGTTGTTAAACTGCGTCAGCGATAACTCCTGCCAGATACTCGCAGGAATCCTGGCGACGATACCGATCATGATGATGATGGACACGCCGTTGCCGACGCCCTTTTGGCTGATCTCGTCGCCTAGCCACATGAGGAAGCAAGTCCCGCCGACCACTGCGAACATCGCCACGATCGTGTTGAAGAAGGTAGCGGCATCCGCGAAGATTGGGCCGATGCCACCGTGGATTGAGATCAATAAGCCGCCACCCTGGAGGAACGCCAGGAAGATGGCCAGATAGCGGGTCCATTTGCTGATCTTCTTGCGGCCAGTTTCGCCTTCCTGTTGAATTTCCTTGAGCTTCGGATCAACCGCAACCAGCAGTTGCATCATGATTGACGCGTTGATATACGGCATGACGCCAAGCGCGATGATGCTGAACTGCTTTAATGCACCGCCGCTGAACAGGTCGATTAGATTGAACAACCCGCCGCTGCCAGCCGCACCTTGCGCAAAGAAGCGTTTCACTAATTCAAGATCGATACCTGGCGCCGGAATATGAGTACAGAGCACGAAGATCAGCAGCGCGAACAAGACGAACTTGAGCTTTCTCTGCAGGTCTGGCACGTTCCAGCTTTGCAGCAAGGTTTGCGGATTGGCGGCTGCGCTCATGCAATTACCTCACAGGTGCCGCCGGCTTCCTCCACGCGGGCCTTGGCCGCATGGCTGAAAGCGTGCAGCTTGAATGTCAGCTTCTTGGCAAACTCTCCATCCCCGAGCAGCTTAACGCGTAATCCGCGCAGCTTCTTAGGCAGCAAGCCATTTTCCGCCAAGAAGATCAGGTCGACGACCGTACCGTCTTCCGCTTCCGCGAAGCAACCCAGGTTGACGGGGTAATACACAACCTTGCTGTGGTGTTTAAACCCGCCAATCTTCGGCGCATGGCGGATATCCGGGGTGCGTCCGCCCTCGAACCGCGGGGCCATTTTACTGTGGCCGCTACGGGATAGCTGGCCGGTTTGGCCGCGGCTGGATGTCTTACCCATGCCGCTGCCGCGTCCGCGGCCTTTGCGCTTCGGTTCCTTAATATTGCTCGGGTGCTGGATGCGCTCAATGGTTGCCATGGTTTACTCCCCTGCCGGGCTGGTCTGACCAGGCCCGGACATCTTCTCGCCGGTGTACGGATCAACCGGCGCCGCAACTGGCTTGGCGTCCTTGGGTTTGGCCAGACGCTCTTCTGTTTCCCGGTTGGCCGCGGCTTCCTCGGCTCGGAATTCAGCAATCGCTTCCTCTGCCACTGACCGCTTGGTTTCAGTGCTGTAGCGGCCCAACCGGTCGACCTTCTCGCCCCGGCGCATGCGCTTGATGTAATCAGGGGTTTGAATCTTACGCAAGGCGTTAAACGTCGCCCGCGCGGTGTTAACCGGATTGTTGGAACCGATGAACTTCGCGGTCACATCCTCGTAACCCGCGAGCGCCAAGATCGGGCGAGCCGCGCCGCCGGCGATGATGCCGTGGCCTTTCGCCGCCGGACGCATCACAATGGTGCTGGAGCAGTACTGCTCTTTAATCTCGTAAGGAATGGTCGAGCCGTTCTTGTAGACCGTGATCATGTTCTTACGCGCTTCATCCACGCCTTTCTTGATCGCATCCACCACTTCACTGGCTTTGCCATAGCCCAGGCCGACCCGGTTTTCCTTGTCGCCAAGCGCGACCAGCGCTGTGAAATGGAACTTACGGCCGCCCTTCACCACTTTGGCCACACGGTTGATGTGGACCACTTCCTCGGTGAATTCGCTCTCCGGCTCCGGAGCGCGCTCCTGCGGACCGCGTCCACGCCCTGGGCGATCGTCCCGCCGATCCCGCTCACCGCCGCCACGTGCCTGTCTTGCCATTACCTACTCCTACTAAAACTCCAACCCGCCGGCGCGCGCGCCGTCCGCCAATGCCTTAATCCGGCCATGGTATTTCAGCCCGCCGCGGTCGAACACCACAGCGGTCACACCGGCCGCCTTGGCCAGCCCGGCCAACGTTTGGCCAACCACGTTCGCTGCTTCCAGCGGCTTCTTCCCCGCGATTGCGCTTTTCACGCTCGCCTGCAGGGTGTTCGCCGCCGCCAACGTCTTACCGGTGGTATCGTCAATGACTTGCGCATATATATGCCGGGTGCTACGGAACACGCTCAAGCGCGGGCGCTCCGGGCTGCCCGCCAGCTTGGTACGCAACCGCTGGTGCCGGATGATCATCATATGCCGCCTACTGCGGTTACTGAGTGACATGTTACGCTCCTGCCTTCCCGGCCTTGCGCCGCACGAACTCGCCGGTGTAACGGATACCCTTGCCCTTGTATGGCTCGACTCTGCGCTTGCTGCGGATCGTGGCGGCGAGGAAGCCGACACGCTGTTTGTCAATGCCGCTCACCAGGCAGCGGCTGCCAGTAATTTCAACCTTAAGTTCCTCGGGGATCGGGATGATTACCTGGTGGCTGTACCCCAGGTTCATTACGATGTCCTTGCCCCGGACTTCCCACTTGTAACCGGTTCCCTCTAGCTCCAGCTGCTTTTTAAACCCGTCCGTCACGCCGATGACGAGGTTGTTGACCAGCGCGCGCGCCAGGCCATGGTTGGCCCGGTGCTGCGGCAAGTTGCTGGAACGGGTGAAGCTGATTTCGCCGTTCTCAATGGCATAGCCCACGGTGGCGGGAATCACGCAGCTAAGCTGGCCGAGCTTACCCTTGACGGTGAACTCCGGCCCCGCCGCGGATACCTCGACGCCTTCAGGGATTTTTATAATTCGATTGCCGATGCGCGACATGACTCTCTCCTTCTCGACCGCTTGGGCTACCAGACCTTCACAAGCAACTCGCCGCCGACATTGCGCTTGCGCGCTTCCTTGTCGGAGATCACCCCGCTGCTGGTGGACAGGATCGAAATCCCGAATCCGCCTCGCACCTTGGGGAGCTCCTTGCGGCTGACATAAACCCGGCGGCCTGGCGTGCTGATTCGCTCAAGCTGGTTCAGCGGCGTGATGCGCTTTAGATCGTCCGCAAAGCGCAGGTGCACCTTAAGCCACTTGAACTTATTGCCCTTGTGGTTGGTGACTTCATACTCCTCAAAGCCATCAATGAAGCCTTCATCCGCCAGTATCTTGGCGATCGCAGCCTTCATCTTGCTAAAGGGGGCATCCACGCTGCCTTTGCGGGAATGCAACCCGTTGCGGATGACAGTGATGAAATCAGCGATGGGATCGCTTTGGCTCATGACCTGCTCTCTCCTACCAGGAACTCTTCGTCACGCCGGGGATTTGCCCCTTGAGCGCCAGTTCACGAAACTGGTTACGGCACATCTTGAAATAGCGCATAAAACCGCGCGGCCGGCCCGTCAACTCGCAACGGTTGTGGTGCCGGACCTCAAACTTCGGCTTGCTCGCCCACTTCGCAATCATGCTTTTCTTCGCCACGTGTAAACTCCTCGCGCTGCGCTACGCTACCTTCTGCGCAGACGCGTAATCGTTGAACGGCATGCCGAGGTACGCCAGTAAATGGGCGCCGGCGACATTGTCCTTGGCCGTGGTCACTATCGTTATCTGCATGCCCTTGAGAGTCTCGACCTCGTCGAAAATGATCTCCGGGAAAATCAACTGGTCCTTCAGGCCGAGGTTGTAATTCCCGCGGCCGTCGAAGTTCTTCACACTGATGCCCTGGAAGTCGCGGACGCGCGGCAGCACCACGTTCATCAGCTTGTCCAGGAAGTGCCACATGCGGTGCCCGCGTAGCGTCACCACGCAGCCGATCTTCATGCCCTGGCGGACCTTGAAGTTGCTGACGCTCTTGCGCGCCTTGGTCACCACCGGCTGCTGGCCCGCGATAATGCGCACCATGCCCACCGCGTTCTGCAGCGCTTTCGGGTTCTCTTTGCCTTCGCCGGCGCCCACGTTGATGACAATCTTGACCAGCCGGGGGACTTCCATCATATTGCGGAAGCCGCCCTCGGTCATCAACCGCGCCCGGATTTCGCTATCGTATTTTTCCTGCAATCTGCTCTTCGGCAATCCCATGATCTATCTCTCCCGCCTACTCGGCGTCGATAAGCTCGCCGCTATTCTTGGCGTAGCGCAATAGCTTGCCTTTCACTTCCCGGCGGCCCACCCGCGTCGGTTTATTGCTGGCTTTGTCGATCACCATCACGTTGCTCAGGTGCACCGGCATTGCCACCGTGATGATGCCGCCCTGCTGGTTCTGGCGGGTTGGTTTCTGGTGCTTCTTGAATTCGTTCACGCCTTCGAGGATGCACATCCGCGTCTTGGCGTCCACCGAAA
>CAYXMN010000175.1:0-5869 GCA_964465955.1 uncultured Planctomycetales bacterium | reverse complement strand
GCCGTCGCGCTCGCCGTTCTTGGAAATGACGTAATTGCCTTTGCCCTCCCCTTGGCCTTGTAGGACGTAGACATAGCCCGTGGTGCCGACGACCAGGTTCATCACCCACTCGCGCAGCGCGGGATCAAGCTCCTCCACACCGACGTACAGGATGCCGACAACCTTCCCGGAGGCGTCTGTGATTGGCTCGTAAGCGGTGAGATAGTTCTTCCCGACCACATTCGCCTTGCCGCTGTAGGTTTCCCCCCGCAACACGGCGGACACCACGTTGTTCTGCGTTCCGTCCGGCATCAGCGCGGGAAGATACGTGCCAATCGCCCGGCTGCCATCCTCGCCGATGACCGTCGTGGCCACCCGGAGCATGTCGCCTTGGTCATTCATCCGCTGGAAGATCGTGGCGGTTCCGCCGACCACATCGACGATCTTATCCACGATCGGTGTTGGCGTGTTCGCGTCCTTGTTTTGGCCCAGCCATACTCCGCCGACCTCAAAGGCCGGCAGGCTTGAGCTTTTTGAATCCTTGGAGTATTGGTTGACCGCCGTCCACGCCACCGGTTTGGCTTGGTTCAAGACGATTGCGCCGGAGGACTTCAAGTTGTCATGCGCAACCAGTAGCGAGAGGTTAACCATCTCCTGCCGGGATTCATATGCGGCGGCGCAGCGGTCGTACACCATCTTGGCGATCTTGCCGGTTTCGCTGCGTCCAAGTTCCTTGAAATCGGTCTCAACTTTATTCACCAATGGTCCGCTTCTGATAAACACGAGGAATGCTAATACACCCGCAGTGATAACCACGGATAATATGCTAAGCAGCATAATCTTGGTCTTAATGCTTTGCTTCATATTCGCCCTCTTGTTGGTAGAATTCTTGGAATCATGGATGATACCAAGATAAAATCAGGTTAAATAATTCGCTTATCCGATCTGCCCCGTTGACTGACATCCAATAGTGTAAGCTGAATTCTTCAAGTTTTCTAGAAGATCGAGTTAAAATATGATTTTTAACCATTATTAAAACTATTCATGTAAATGCATTTGCCAAATACAGAAACATATTCATCCTAAGATAAGGCAATTCATGCAGCACTAATACTGATCACTTATAAGCAAATGCAGTGCGGCACCGGGCGGTTAACCCAGAATGAATCATTGCAATTGTATTCAAGCTTTAGCGAGCGACGCACTGGATCATAATTGAAATAATTTGCAAACATGGGTGGCTCCCGCCGGCTGGGCCTGGGATTTGCCAACGGCGGCCCGCGCGCCGGCCTGCCGCGAACCGGCACGCCTGCCGCACACCGGCCCGCGCCGCCACGCCCGCGGGCTCGCAGGCTATAATCGGCGGATGTTCAAGGCGGTCGACCGCTTGGTGCTCAAGGAGGCTTTTGCGCCGTTCCTGTTCGGCGTGGCGATGTTCTCCATGCTGACCATCGCGACGGTCGTGCTGCAGGAAGCGGCGCGTTTCGTGATCCGCTACAACCTGTCCGCCGCGTTTTTCTTAAAGCTGTTCCTGCTGGCCACGCCGCAATTCATCGTGCTCTCGATCCCGATGGGCGCGCTGCTCGGCACGCTGATCGCCGTGGGCCGGCTCAATAGCGACCTGGAGATCATCGCCTTACGCGCCTGCGGGATCAGCCTCTACCGCGTGTTGCTGCCGTTTGTTGTGATGGGCGTCTTTTTGTCCGGCGTCACTTTCCTCGGCACGGAGCGCCTTGTGCCAGCCGCCAACAGCACGCTGAAGGAGCTGAAGCAAGGCGTGCTGTCCGGGCGCAGCGGCCAGATCAAGGGCCAGCGCATCAGCTGGCCAATCATTGAGGGCGGGCAATTGCGCTGGCAGCTCTTCGCGGGCGAGGTGGAGGGCACCACGCTCAAGGACGTGAAGCTGTTCTACTTCGACCCCAAGGACGAGAAAAAGGACTTCTGGGTGCGCGCCGAGGAAGTGTTGTGGGAAGGCGACCACTGGGTGTTCATCGACATGCGCATGGTCACGCTGGAAGACACCAGCCAGGGCGAGAACCGGCTGATCGGCGAGGGCAAACGCATCGGCATACCCGAATTCAACATCACGCCGGAATCGCTGGCCGTGCGCAACAAGGACGCCAACGATTTGACCGCGCTGCAGGTGAGCCGGCTGATTCGCGAGCTGCGCGCCTCGGGCACGCCCGCCGGCGACAAGGCGATTCTCGACCTGCAGACCAACTACTTCTTCAAGTTCGCGATTCCGTTCACCCCGCTGATCTTCATCCTGGTCGCGGTGCCGCTGGCGATCCGCCCGCAGCGCAGCACCAGCGTGCTGGGCATGGGGCTGGCGCTGCTGCTTGTGCTGGTGTACTACGTGCTGATGATGGTCAGCCAGAAGCTCGGCGCGGTCGGCGTGCTGCCGCCGTTCATCGCGGCCTGGTCGCCGAACTTGCTGCTGTTCACGGCGGGCGTGATCCTGATGCTGCGGCGGGACAGGAATTAGCGTTGGGATAGATGTAAGCTGTAAGATGTAAGCAGGACAGGTAGCCCGGCCTTAAGGCCAGGTGGGATATCCCGGAGGGCGGCCCGTCCCTGGCCGCCATTAATCACGGGCAGGGACGCCCGCGCTCCCAGCGTCCGGTTACTCCTCGCCCAGGTTCACGCCGTGCTGGCGCAGCAGCGTTTGCAGGCTGCCGCGGTGGCCCGCCTCATGCGCCGCCACGGCGAACAGCACGCGCACGATGTTCGGCACGCCCGCGCGTTCGAGCATGGCGGTGTCGTGCCCGCCCTCCTTCAGCGCCTCCATGTTTTTCCGATACGCCGCGCGGGTGCCCGCGGTCTCGGCGGTCAACTCCTCCGCCGGGCGCTCGAGATACGGTTTGAACAGCGCGCGCACCGCACTCAGGCTGTCCAGCAGCGCGGCCTTGTCCGGGCGCTCCTTAAACGGCCAGGCGCCTGCAGCATTCGGGCCGGAGGACCAAAACTCGTCATCGTGGCACTCGCCGGAGAGCTGCCCGGCGAACATCCGCCGCGCATCGGCGCAGTGCATCACGATTTCCGCCAGCGAGAAGCAGAACTTGCCGGTCGGATCGGTGGGCCGCCAGTCCAGCAGCTCCTCGGGGATCGCTGCGGCGAGCTGTTCGGTGTAGTCGAGGGTCATTCTAACCCAGGGTAATGCGTCGCCGACGGTACGGGCCGGGACGGGGGTTGCGCTTTCCATACTTGCCTCCAGCGGGTAGTTGTTCCTCAGCTATACCTGATGCCCGCCGGCGGGCCTTTAATACGCGGGCGTGCAACCCTCCGGACGGGCTACGCTCCGATTAGTTTACTGCGCGCGCCGTATGTGCCGAGGCCGGCCATGAACCCGGCCAGCCCCAGGACCGCCAGCACGGAGACGAGGCTCACCGACAGCGCGGTCTCGCCGATGTTCACGGTGCAGGTCAGCTCTCCCAGCTCCCAGCTCGCCAGCTGCAGGTAGGCGGCAAGGTCGGGCACGAGCAGCGCGGCGAGGCAGGCGAGCAGCCCGAGGGCCAGCAGGCCCAGCCCCAGCTTCTCGCCCGCGCCGAGTAAGCGCCAGGCATAGCGCCAGCCCGCGGCGGGGCGCGGCGGGGCGGTCAGCGCCGGAGCGGGCAGCTCCTCCAGCGCCGCCAGCACGTTGCGCGTGAACTGCGGGCTCAGCGGCGCGGGCCCCCGGCTCCTGAGCAGCCGTTCCACTTGCTCTAGTTTTTTCTCGTTCATCGCGTTGTCCATAATCATCTTACCGGCGCGGCTAAAACTCCGCCAATGCGCTTTCATCCAGCAGCTCCGCCAATTGCTGCTTGCCGCGGCGAATGTGGGTGCGCACCGTGTTCAGGTTCAGCTCCAGCGCCTCGGCGATTTCCTCATAGCTCAGCTCCTCGAAATAGTACAGGGCCAAGGCGCTGCGTTGCGCCGTGCTGAGCTGGGCCAGCGCGCCGGCCAGCGCTGCGTTCCTGACGGCAACAGCGGCGGCGGCGGCGGTCTGCGGATCCGCCGGCTGGCGCCCCGCCTCCAACGCTTGCTCCATGCTCTCGGTGCTGGGCCGGGCCAAGGCGCGGCGCTTGGCTTGGCGCGCCACGTTGATCGCGATGCGGTAGAGCCACGAGCTGAGCTTGGCTTCGCCGCGGAAGCCGGCGAGGCCCTTGTAGGCGTTGATGAACACCTGCTGGGCTAGGTCTTCCACCTCATGGGCCGGCACGCCTTGGGCGCTGATCGCCCCGGCGACCAAGCCTTGGTAGCGCGCGACAATGCCGCCGAACAAGTGGCGCTCGCCGCCCGTGATCCGGCGGCATAGTTCCAGCTCGTCTTGCGCCGCCCGCACAGTGCCTATTGCGCCTCCCAGGGTGATCGCTTGCCGGTTCATTGTAAAGCACCTGCCTTTCCCGCCGCCCCGCCGCTACATTTCAGAGCACGCCCCGGTGCCGCGAGTTTCATTTAGCCGGGAATTAGCGGAAACCGCGTTCCAAACCTTTGGTAAAAACCATAGACAGCTCCCGGAATCGCGCTAAAATCGCTGCCATTCGTGATGGGGCGCGCCCGTGGACGCGCCGCCGCGAGGAGAGACGCATGCGGATGTTGATCGCACTACTGATTTTACTGCTGGCCCTGCCGCTGCTGGCGCAGGCGGAATGCACTAGCTGCGGGGGCGACCGCGGCGCGGAGAGCATGGGCTGCAAGTGCCCATCCTTCACGCATTACACCGGCACCGCCAAGTTGAACGGGCTGCGCGTGGTAGCCGAGGGCGTCAGCACCGCCGGCGACGAGATGCACCTGTGGCTGCGCGATGTGAAGATGCGCAAGGTGGGCGACATCACGCTGACCGGCCCGCACAACGGCAAGCAGGAATATGATTGCCTGATCGATATGCCCGCCGCGGATTTTGAAATGGCCGTGCTGGTGAACAACACGACGAAAAACGTGAAGTTGACCCACCTGACCATCACCGGTGTGCTGAGCGACGGCACGGAGTTTGTCTACTTCGAGCAGGCCTGCCCCGGCGTCACCATCGGCCAGGGCGGCTGCCCGCGGATGATCCTGTTCGACGGCGGCCTGGCCAAGGAAGAATAAGGCTAGATCAATCCGCCGCGAACGATGCGCGGGGCGACGCGCGCGCGGCCGGTGCCGTCCAACCTGACGCGCCTGGCGGCGAACCAGTTGATCACGATGGGATACAGCTCGCGCTCGGCGCGGCGCACACGCTCCCCCAGGGTGGCCGGGGTGTCGTCCTCGCGCACGGCGACGGCCTTTTGCGCGACGATCGGCCCCGCGTCATACTCCTCACCGACGAGATGCACCGTGCAGCCGGTGATGCGCGCGCCGCTGGCCAGCACGGCCTCATGCACGCGGTCGCCGTACATGCCCGGCCCGCCGAAGGCCGGCAGCAGCGCGGGGTGGATGTTGATCGTCCGGCCCTGGTACTGCGGCGCGGGCAGGTATAAACTGAGGAAGCCGCCGAACACGATCAGCTGGGGACTCCACTGATCGAGCTGGGCCGTGACGCGCTTCGAGAACCCGGCGGCGTCGAAGGGCTTCGCGCGCGGGACGACGGCGCACGGCACGCCGTACTCACGCGCGTGGTCAAGCCCGGAGCAATCGCGGCTGGCGACCACCCCGGCGACACGCGCGTCGAGCAGCCCTTGCGCGGACAAGTCGAGCAGGTTGCGCAAGGTGCTCCCCGAGCCGCTGATCAGCACGGCGATGGGGAACTTACCCGCGGTGGCTGCCTTATACGCGCCTGTGTCCACGGGAGGGATTATAGCGGGGGGAGGTGCGGGAAAGTCCGGAGTCCGGTGTTCGGGGTTCGAGGTTTGCGTTTGGTGTAGGGGCCGGATTTATCCGGCCCGTATGCGGGCGAAGCATGGCTTCGCCCCTACGATCTACTTACTACCTA
>CAYXMN010000174.1:887-5930 GCA_964465955.1 uncultured Planctomycetales bacterium | reverse complement strand
TCAGAGCTGTGATCCGTACCGAAGTTCACGTCGAGCGGCGGCGCACCACCGATGTTGTCCGCACTGAGTACGGCCACCGGCGGCTGCTGCACCACGATCTCGGCGCCGATACGGATGGAGTTGAGCACCGGCCAGTCTGGATCAGTGTACGGGCCGGTGACGGCGATGATTGCATAGCAGCGGCCCGTGCTGGCCTCGAAGTAGTCCGAGAGCGGGCTGAAGCTAAGCTGGCTCATGCTGCTGGGGCGGAACCATCTCCAGCTGTCAGTGCGCCAGTTCGACAGCGCAATCCACAGGTCGCCCGTGTTGGGCGTGTGCGCGCCCCAGGCCAGGTTCAGCGTGGCCGCGCCGTCATAGCCGTCCAGCGCAAAGCCGTAACCCGCGTATGAGACGCTGTCCAACCCGCCGTCGCCCGGATAGTCGGGGAAAAACTCGACAGTCGTGCCATCCGCATCGACGGAGAACACGTCGGTCAAGTCCTCAACATACTGCGCGCCGTCGCGCTGGCGGTCGAACTCGCTGTAGGAAATCCCGCGCAACTGGCTCGGCGCGGGCAAGCTAGTGAGACTCGCCGGCGCTGCGAGCTTACCCCCCGCGCCGCAACCCAACACAGTGAGCAGACAGCCGATGATCAGGCCCAACCAGCACACACGCAACATAGCGCGACTCCAACACTGAGGAATAAACTCCGCGCAAGTATAGCGCTGATTGACGCTACTGAGACACGCCGCCGCTCACACCGTCGGCGGCCAGTCGCGCTGCAGGCGGGGGGCAAGATGTTCGCAGATTACCGGCTCGTGCACGTCCTGGCTGGCGCGCATCAGCGCCAGCAGTTCGGCCTGGATCTCCGCGCGATCGGTGTAGACCACGCCGACAAACGCCAGCGGCAGGTAATCGCGCTTCTCCCAATCGAAGATGTGCCACTCCTCATCGGCATAACCCGTCCGTGAGACGCCGATCTCATCACGCAATTCAGGGTGCGTCAGCAGCCAGTCCTCAAACACCTTCTGCAGCTCCGCGCTGCGCGCCGTCATCAGCAACCGCGTCGCGGGATCCACCTCGCCAGAGATCTCGCCGCGCAGCGCCGCCAGCCAAGTTTCCTCGGGCAATAGCGGCACGCGCACCTCAATCGCCCGCACCTCAACCCAGCTCGCGCCGTCCCCCTGCTCCTGCTGATCCTCTGGCAGGTAGCCCCGGCGCAGATCGCGCGCCAAGCTGCGCAGGGCCTCTTCGTCGGTGTCGATGGAGTGCTGCTGCGGAATCGTCACGCAGATGAAATCCGGCGGCAGCTCGAACTCCGGCGTGAGCGGCTCCGTGGCGATGGTCGTGATGATCAAGTTGCCCTGGCTGTCCGCCTCGGTGCGGTACGCCGTGGTGTGCGCGCCCGAACCGTTGAGCCAGTCAAGGCTGCCCGCCGACCATTCCGGCACGCCCTTGTCGCGGCGTGAGAGGAAGCTGTGATACAGCCAGTCCTGCTGGGCGTAGGTGAAGTCCCAGGGGAAATTGCGCGTGACGCCGTCCACGGTCACTGTGTGCGGGGAGCTGTAATACTCCGGGTACTTCTGCATGTTATAGAACTTGATGGGCACCACCTCGGTGAGGCGGCAAAACTCGATCCCGCTGGTCGCTTCGATCAGTTCCGCCAGCAGCGCTGGCTCATCGCTATCGATCGCATACCAGGCGATCTGCCGGTGCACGAGCACCGAGCTGCCGCCAACATACTCCGTGTCGAAGTAATGGGCCAGCGGTTCCTCCGCCGCGGCGCCTGCGTTCGCCTGCAGCGCCGCCCAGTCCGCGACCGCTTGCAGGAGCAGTTGCGGCGGCTGGCCCGGCGTCAGCGTGGGGTTGATTCCGACATACGCCGGATAGGACAGCTCGTAGCGCAGGGCAAAGCCCGGCGGCCCGCCAGCGGCAGCGTCGTCAGCCGGAGCGTCCTGCGCTATAGCGGGCAACGCCGCCAGGCAAGCCAACAAGGGGCAACAGCACAGCATTAGCCGAATCCGCATCCTACAGTCCCTCCAAATTACTATCCCGTGCACCGGCGCTCACTGCCTTGGCGCTGGTTCAATGAGAACAATGCGAAATGCCGAAGGGGGGACTCGAACCCCCACGAGGTTGCCCCCGGCAGATTTTGAGTCTGCTGCGTCTGCCAATTCCGCCACTTCGGCATGGGTGCGCATTTCGCGCAAGCAACATTTTATCCCGCATTGGCCCTGACCGCAAGAGCGGGTCAGCGGTTGCCCAGCCGCGCCTGGCGCAAGGCAAGGTTCACACCGTCCCACTGCAGCCAGGCCACGCGCGTCCCGTCCGGGCTTACCGCCGGATGCGCCGCGTCCAGGCCGTTGGCCGACACTTTGCGCAGGCGGCGTGTGCCAACCTTCTGCACCCACACGCTGCCGGGCACGTCCCAAGCGTATTCCGCTTCTTCCTTGGCGCGGTAATCGCGGCGCGTGAAGGCCAGCCAAGCGCCATCCGCACTGAGGCTGGGCTGCTGCGCGTCGGTGAACAAGATGCTTTCGTCGCCGCTGACGAGGTCTTTGCGGATCAACCGCCAATCGCCCCAGCCGCCGCGCTGGAACACAATCGTGTCCGCGTCCAGCCAGCAGACATTGCTTTCATGGTAATCATCTTCACGCTGCTGCGGCAAGGTGAGCTGTTGTGCAACCTGCGCCTCGCCGTCCGCCAGCCAGTACAGCCGCTCATACACCGCGGAGCTGTCCGGGACTTCATAGCTATACTGGTGCAGGAACAGGAAGCGCCGGCCGTCTGGCGCAGGCGCGGGGCCGAAACAACTGATTCCCGCGCCGGTGTTGGTCACTAATTCCGGCTGGGCTTCGGCCTCCGGCGAAAACGGCATGGAGTAAATCTTACTGCCGTAAAAACGCTCGCCGGCGGAAAAGATGACGCGTTGAGCCCCATCCCTGCCCGGCACCGGGGCGAAACAACAGTCCAGCACATCGCCGCGCACCGTCAGCCAGTAGGCGTGGCCTGCTTCGAGCTGGTAAGCCACCAAATCGCCGTCCAGCACCACCGCCAAGTATTTGCCATCCGGGCTGAAACACGGGCTGGTCAATTCGCCGCTGAGCAACACCTCGCGATGATTGCGGGTGTCGGCCAGCACCAGGTCGCCGTTGGCCGGTCCGCTGGCGTACGGCCAGGCATCGGCCTGAATGTACGCGGCCTGCTTGCTATCCGGGGACCAGGCCACCGGATTGGCGTAGGCGTCATAGCCATTGGCCCAGGCCATGCCCGGCGCCAGCAAGCACAGTAACGCGAAGCAAAAAATGAAGTAACGCATGCCCTGATTCTAGCGCGGAGCAGTTCGCCGCGTCACGCGCCAGCGCCGGCCGGTTGTGAGCCGCCAAGTGCGACGGCGTTACTCCGCCGGTTTCTCGCAGCTCTCGTCATCGACCAAACCGGGAATGGTGAAACTCACCACTGCCTTGGTAAAGCCCTGTTCGTCCGCGGCGGGCTTACCGTTATCGTCGCTGAACTGCACATAGAGCAACAGCTCGCTCGCCGGCGTGATGTACGCGACGCCATTACGGGCCTTGTCCAGGCTGCCCTGCCCTTCATCCACCGGCGCATCCGGCCCCGGCAGCTCAATCTTGGCATTGAAACTGGCCCACTCGTAGCCGACATAGTCCACCAGGTGCACCTTCAGCCCGTCGAACTTGATCAGGTAGCTGCCCGGCGGAATGGCGGGCGTGGTGTTGGCGTACGGCAGATCCAAGTAGCCAATCGGCAGGTGGTTACCCCAGACGCTGGCCTTTAAATCCTCCAGCGAGGCGTAAGGTGCCAAATTGATCGGCACCAGCGATACCCGGCGTTCGAGGCGGTTGCGCATCACCGCCACCCGGAAACGGCCTTCGTGCGCGAAGGTGATTGCGCCAGGCAGCATGTCGCCGAAATAGGAATCCATCTTGGCGTCCAACCGCTTCGACGCCTTAGCGTATTCCACATCCCTCTCCGGCTGGGTGAAATCAGCCGCCATGGCACTGGCCGCGAGCAACCAGATCACCGCACAAACCCCTAACAGCACGTGCTTTCGCATCTGTCTCTCCTCTTGTACCGGGCGCCGCAGGACACTATCCGCTACAGCAATACTTTATCATTTCGCTTTGATGACGATGGCGTCGTCTTCAACCTGGTAGGACAAGTCATAGGCGATGCACAACAAGTCGAGCGCGCTCTTCAGCGACAGCTCCTTTTGGGTGAAGTTTAAGTTCACTTCGGTGTTGTCCACGCTGTCGTCGACGACGACGTTAAACCCGCAGTCCGCGACTAGCTCCATAATCGCCTGGCGGAACGGCAGCGCGCGAATCTCCACGTTGCTCGCCGCGACGGAGGATAAATCGAACTGCTTATAGCTTGGGCCCGAACTGAAGCTGCCGGCGCCGGGTAAATCTCCTGCCGGGGGCTGCTGGGCCGGCGGCGGATCTTGCCGCGAATACTTTGTCGGAGCGGATTGGGTAGCGCCGCCGATGAGCTCGCCGGTGGGTGTTGCGCCATACTCCGGCACGGCGCCAACCGCCTCAGGCTGCGTGGCCTCGGGTTGCGGAGCTTCGTCCGGCGGCGGCTGTTGTTGGTCTGATGCAGGCTTGGTGGCGCCGACGCTAGTACCGTTGCCCGCCGGGTTGATTGGATTACCGGTGCGCAGGGTGCCGCCCGGCGCTTCCACCGGGGCTTGCTGGGAGTTGGCCGGGATCGGCTCGGTCTCGCCGGTCGGCGTCGGACCGGCTGGGGTGGACTGGCTGTCAGGGATGAACCCCGGTTCTGCGCCTCCGCTTGGCGGGGCGGTCTCGTTCGGACTGCCGCCGGCGGCGGGCGGAGCCGCAGCCGTCTCGCCTTCCAGCTTGAACAGCGGCTTGACCAGGTCAACCTTGATCACACCCTGCTCATAGCCCATCAACTGCGGATCAGCCGGCGAACAAAGTTTCGACAGGTAGATGCGCAGTTGCGCCTCGCCTTCGCCTTGTACAAAGCGGATGCTTTTATAAAAATCGTGGACGACAACAAAACTATTGGATATTGTTTCAGGTT
>CAYXMN010000174.1:0-877 GCA_964465955.1 uncultured Planctomycetales bacterium | reverse complement strand
ATCCTGGAGGTGTTTGGGGGCTTTCACTTCGCCGGCGCGTAATTGCTGGCGCGACAGGACGAGCCCGGGGATGTGCAGGGAATAAAAGTTACCGTCGAAAAAGAATTCCTCAGTGGGCTGAGTTTCTGTCGACAGTTTGAACGTGAAGTGAATCACCTTCTCGTCGTCGTTAACTTCGTGGCTTTTCAGCTCAACCGCCCGCGCCCAAGTAGGCGCTAGCACTAGCGCTGCCAGTAAGCCAGCTATCACCCAAACGCTGCGTAACATTTCGCGCCCCTGCAATTGCTCATCTAATATTATATTAGGACGTAGCTTTTGGGTCAAAGATTCGGGGATAACTTGTGGATATAGACGAAACAGGTTTTTCGGGCAGCCAGCTGTATCACAACCTCGGCCAGGTTTATACAGGCTGTGCGTTCAGATATATCGCCCAAACCGGCTCCACCAACAGCTTGCTCAAGGAAGAAATCCAGCAGGGGCGGCTCGATTGCCGCACATTGATGTATACGGACTGGCAGAGCCACGGGCGCGGCACCCGCGGACGCGCTTGGCACCAACCTGCCGAGGAATTGCAGCGTTTAGGACTGGATCTCGCGCTCTCGGCGGCAGCGCCTCAATCCAGCCCGCGGTTGGCGCATCCCCAGCTCAGCCTGCTCGTCGGCGGGCTCGTAGCTGTGCTTGTCGAGCGCATGCAGTACCTGCACGGCATGCGCGCCGGGGAAGCGCTTCCTCCGCTGTGGAGCCTGGCCGCGGTGAAATGGCCGAATGACTTACTGGTGCTGACAGCGTCGGGCTGGCGCAAGGCAGGAGGCGTGTTGATCGAGACCACCGTTGACCCCGACGGCCTTCGCTGGGTGGTAATTGGACTCGGCCTTAA
>CAYXMN010000173.1:4081-5963 GCA_964465955.1 uncultured Planctomycetales bacterium | reverse complement strand
ATTGATGACGACATGCTGCAAATAGATTTAAAGGCGCTGGCCACCGACCTGTTGGCCTACCACATGGCGCTGGCTAACTGGCAGCCGGGAGACGCGGGAAAGCTCACTTGGTTTAACGCTGACCTCTCCTCGACAGAGCAAAGTTGGGAATATAAAACGGCCCCGCTCAAGGTAGGCGCTATCTTCCAAGACCTGCTTTCGCGCAAGGATTGCCTGGTGCTCTGCAGCGCCACCTTGACTGTCGCAGGCAGTTTTGATTACCTGCAGTCTTCCCTAGGCTTCTCGCCGGAAGTGGCAGGGCTATCCACCTGGCTCAAACTGGACAGCCCCTTCGATTATCAGCGCCAGTCTCTGTTGCTTGTCGGCACTGATATGGCCACACCAACCGGCGATTCCCGCGAAACTTACCTAGCCCAGCTCGAATGCGTCGTGCTCGAAGTCTCAGATATCTTCCCCCAAGGCGTGCTCGTGCTGTTCAATAGCTGGCGCGATCTGGAGCATATTGCTGAGCGCGTCAGCCTGCCGCTGGAAAATCGCCTGCTCATCCAAGGCCAAAGCGGTCCGCGCGCACAAATTGCTGAACGCTTCCGCCGCGAGGGTGATCGCGTGCTGCTCGCCACACGCAGCTTCTGGGAAGGATTCGATGTGATGGGCGACGCGCTGCAATGCGTGGTGGTGGCGAAACTGCCGTTCGCCAACTTCAAAGATCCAATCCACGCCGGGCGGCAACGCGCGATTGATGAGGATGGAGGTGACAGCTTCAAGCAGTACAGCCTGCCACTGGCGGTGATGCAGCTAAAGCAAGGATTCGGGAGGCTGATTCGTTCAACGACTGATTATGGCTGCGTGTTTTTGCTAGATAGCCGGGCGATGCGGGCGAGATATGGGAGAGTCTTCATTGACAGCCTGCCCGGCCCGCAGCTCAAGGCGGGACGGTATCAAGATTGCTTGGGATGGGCGCGAGAGTTTATGGAGGAGAAGCATGACTAAGCAGCCACGGATCGGCTTAATCGGCGCCGGAGCAGTCGGGAGCTTACTTGCTGCGTCGCTGTTGCATAACACAGTGCCGTTTAAGTGGGTGGTACGTAATCCGCAGCGGCGGGAAGCGTTGGCGCATTTCACGATCCAGGTCGACTTCAAGGCAGACACCCTGGCCATACCCGTAGGAACCGTAATCAGCACGACCGGCAGCTTGCCCCCGTGCGATTGGACCATCATCGCCGTGAAAGCTCAACAAGTCGCCGGTGTCTTAGCCGCCCTGCCAACACACGCGGCGGTTAGAGTGCTCATTGCAGCAAATGGTTTACAGACAGCTCCGCACCACCTTGGGCTGCTCTACGGCGGCGCCCGGTGGCATCATGGCATACTGCATATCACCCCGGACAGCAAATTGTTTACCGGCGCGCTGCCAGGTGCGAGAGACGCAGGACCGCAGCTAGTCCCGTGGCTGACATCGCCCTGGCTGCGTTGTGGTGCAAACGAGGTGATCGTGAAGCGGATGTGGCACAAGTTGTGCTTGAATTGTGTAATAAATCCGCTATCGGCATTGCTCGACCGGCCGAATGGCGAATTACTCGCCTGGATTGACTCGCCTGTCATTAACGGCGTACTTGCTGAGGGATCCAAGGTTGCCGCTGCGGAGCTTGGTAATCTTTGGAGTTACAGCGTAACCACACTCCGGAAATCACTCCTCCAACTAATCATGGCTACCGGGTCAAACAGCTCGAGCATGCGGGAAGATATTCGTGCCCATCGTGAAACCGAGATCAGCTGCATGAATTTGGCAGTCGCTCGGATTGGTGTAGCGCGCAACATCCCCTGTCCGCTGACACGCGCGCTAGGTATAATGATTGAGGCGATTACGAACAGTAACCAGGCGTAA
>CAYXMN010000173.1:0-4071 GCA_964465955.1 uncultured Planctomycetales bacterium | reverse complement strand
TAGATATCGGTGTGAGAACGCAACCTGGAAGGCGAGAGTTAGCATGAAAAAGACGTTGACCATTCTCGTGATGCTTGTGGCTGTGGTTTGGGCCGCTGCATGCACCAGCAGCAGTAATGCGACCTCGGTGAGCACGAATGCCGGCTACGACAGCCAGTACCGGGAACAGTCCCGCAGCGCCCAAGGCTATCAGCAAGGGCAAGAGCCGGGGACCGTGGAAGGGGATCCACCAATCACCTTGATGATGGTCGGGATGGAAACGGGGCAGGTGTATCCGGGCGAGGACTATTACGTTTACGCCATCGTCGATAACCCTGATAACCGAGATCTTGAGTTTGAATGGTCAATCTCTAATGGTGAGGTTCTTGATGTCCCGGAAGCCGAGCGTGGGCGGCTGGCGACTTTAATCGAGGATGAGAAAGCGGCGGCGCTGGCGGCAAGCGCGGCTTCAACTGCGCCTCCAGGGACCGAAACTCCGGCGCCAGCCCCGGGCGAAGCTACCGCGCCTCCGGCCGAAGGCACACCTCCGGGCGCCAGCACACCCGCCCCCGGTGAGACTGCTGAAGGTGGTGCAGCGCCACCAGCGCCACCAGCGCAGCCGATTAAAAGTGGGAAGGAACCCGTGGCTCAAGCTCCTCCGGGAGCCGCAAAGCCTTCAGGCGTCTCCACCGCGCCTCCAGTAGGTGCCCCTTCCCCAGGCCCTGCAGCAGACACCGCGGTGCCAACAAGAAGCCCGAGCCCCGGCTCAAACACGAATGAGCAAGCGGTTGCGGATACAAAAAGTGAAATTGCGGCGCGATCCGGCTCGGCTGTGGCGGGCAGCAATGCTGACGCCCTCTCACCGCGTGAGATGAGCGCTTATACTAAGCTAATCGACAAAGCCAAATCGACTGCGCTTACCAGCGAAGAGCAAGCGCAACTGGATAAGTTAAAGCGCAAACTGATTTCAGCCGTACCAGCCAGCCGGCAGCTCGGCAATCCCATGTTGCTTGAGCGCCGGATCGTCAGCGGGCCGACAAGCGCCGAAGGTGATGAAGCAACCGCCGGCGAAGCAGGAACCGCTGAAAGCGCTGAGGCCGCCGAACCTGTTGGAGAAACGCAAGCCAGTGGCACCCCGGCGGAATCCGGTGGCGAAATCGCGGAGAATGCCACTGGACTGTCCTCATCGGCCTACTCCGCCGTGCAAGCCGCGAGAGCGGCGCTAGCGGAACTAAATGAGGTCGGCTCCACTTCCGGAACTGGCAACGTGGCTGATGAATCCTCGCCAAAATATCGCGACGGCGCAGAAAACGCCACCACCACCGGCAGCGTGCAGGCCGGTGCTGATGAGCTCCGCACTGAATACCGTACTTGGCAAGACGTATCCGGCACGCAACGCCGCCGGCCCCTCGGTTCAGCGATTCCCGAGTCGGCGGAAGGCCCGGAAACCGCCGAGGATAGTTTCACCGAGTTTTCCTTCATCACTGCCGAACCGTTCATTCTCTGGACGCCAAACAGCGAAGGGGATTTGACGATCTATGTTCGCGCCAAATTCAAAGAGGATGTCCTTACCGATGTCGTCGAGTTACCTGTCACCGTTGAGTTGCGCGAGCCCAAGCTTACCCTCTCTGATGAATTCCCTGATATGATTCATGAGGATGACAACGTGCTCATCCGCATTCTCGGTGAGAACATCCCTGAGTTTTTCAAGGGCTTGATTACACTGACCTACGACATTAATGCGCTAAGTTTCCGCGACGCTGAGTTAGGCGAGTTCTTTGACGATGCTCCTGACGCCAAACTATTCGACGCCCAGCCGGATAAAACTCAAGGCAAAGTGCTACTGGCGGTGGATGCAAATACCGAGCTTACGCAGCTTAGCGGCACAGATCCAGTTTTGTATCTGAAGTTCAAGGCTAAGCAAGACATCACCAGCCAGGAGCAAACCGCGCTGGCGATCGTGACCGACAGCAGCGCGAGTTATATCCTCGACTATAACGGCGACAACATCCTTCCGGTCCCGATGGAGCGCCCCGTCTATAAGTCCGAGATTATCCAGCCGCCGGCTTTGGAGACATACCCCCGCGAAACCCCCGAGGGCACGCCCGAGACCGGACAACAACAGCCCGCGGCAGGCCAGGCCGCTGGCACAGCGAACCAAGGGCCGCGCAGCCCAGGGGGGCAGAACCCGAATCTGAATCCGAATCCCGCGGGGCAGACCCAGCAGGAGCAGACAACAGTGAGAACTGGGAGAGAAGAACCACCTAGCCGCTCACAAAGCACTGCGCAGGAGAACGTGGGACCGAATCCAAGTCCAAAAGCTGAGGGACAACAGCAAGGTCCTACGAATCCTGGCACGGCAGGCGCTGGCAGTGAAAATGACGATCCGCAAGCGAATCAGGAAGGGGATGAACCGGACCCGAACGCTGACCAGAACGCAGGTTAGCCAGCCAGGACACATTAGTTAAACAAAAGCCCGGGGACAACCCGGGCTTATTTTTTTTATCAATCGATGGAATCTCACGACACAACAGGCTGGTTAATCCTTCGCCTCCGCCTGGCGCGACGCCTGGTATGCCTTCATAATCTCAGTCTGGACGTTCCCCGGCACCTGCTCGTAGTGGTCAAACGCCATTTCAAAGCTGCCTTGGCCCTGCGTGATTGACCGGAGCATATTGATGTATTGGTACATTTCTCCCAGCGGGATCTGGGCTGAAATCTTACGCAGATCGCCTTCCTGATCCATGCCGCCAACCCGGCCGCGCCGGGAGTTGATATCACCCATCACTTCACCCATGAAAGTATCAGGAGTGAAAATCGTCACGCTATAGATCGGTTCGAGCAAGATGGGATTCGCCTTCTCAAAGGCGGCCTTGAAGCCCATTGAAGCCGCGACTTTAAACGACAGCTCATCCGAGTCAACGTTGTGATAACTCCCGTAGAACAGCGTGGCCGTCAGGTCGATCACCCGGCTGCCCGACAGCGGCCCGGCATGCATCGACTCGATGATGCCCTTCTCTACCGCTGGGATGAACCGGCCGGGAACCACGCCGCCGACAATCGCGTCAACAAACTCAAAGCCTTCACCGCGCTCCTTCGGCTCCAGGCGGATATGCGTATCGCCGTATTTACCGCGTCCGCCAGTTTGTTTCTTGAACTTGCCCTGCGCCTCAGCCTTCAACGTGATCGTTTCGCGATATGGCACGCGCGGCTTCTTCCATTTGATATCGACGTTGGTTTTCTTCTTGACCTGCGCGGTGGTGATATCGATGTGGAGCTGGCCCATGCCGTAAACGACCTGCTCCATGGTTTCTTCTTCCTGAATCACGCGCAGCGTCGGATCCATCGCGGTCAGGTGGCTTAGGGTTTGCATCACTTTTTCAAGGTCGTTTTTGTCCTCGACGTCCACGCATTCGTAGGCCACCGCGCTCGGATACTTGATTGGCCTCAACACGATCTGATGTTCCTTCACCGCCAGCGTGTGGCCCATGCCGGTATTCTTCAGCTTAACTGTGGCCACGATGTCGCCGGCGGCGGCCTGGGTCAGGTCTTCGCGCGTCTTTCCGCGCATCACCAGCAAGTTGCCCAGCTTTTCCTGTTCGCCGGTTATCGTGTTGATTACTGTGTCGCCGGGCCGGGCCGTGCCCGAGAACACGCGCAGCCAGTACAACTCACCCAATTGGCCTTCCACCGCCAGTTTGAACACGCGGGCGCAGAAAGGGGCGTCTTCCTTGAGCGGGCGCACTTCTTCCGCGCCGCCGTTAGGTTTATTGCCGGCAATGGTCTGGCGGAAGCCCGGATGCGGCAGGGATGAGACAATTAAATCCAGCAGGTTGCGCACGCCAATCATCTGTTTACCCGCGCCGCCGACGGCGGGGCAGAAGTCGCCGCGCAACGTGCCGGCCAGCATAGCTTTGGTTAGCTCCTCATCGCCGATCTGCTCATCGTCCATATAGCGCATCATCAGCTCATCATCCAGCTCGACGATGCTTTCCACCAACTCGGCCCGGGCGGCATCCAGCGCACCTTCCATCTCCGCCGGTACATCCTGTTCCACGATCTTGTCGCCGTCTTTGATGTACGCCTTGCGGG
>CAYXMN010000172.1:0-5972 GCA_964465955.1 uncultured Planctomycetales bacterium | reverse complement strand
GGGTTGATTGCCGCCGCCACCATCAGTGGTGGCGGTGAATCCGGCAGCCTGGGCTTCCTGTCGGCGATGTACTACATGCTCGTCTACTTCTTCATGAACCTTGGCATCTTCTTCACCGCGATGGCTGTCGAGACTTACGGCGGCTCAGATCATCTCGATAGTTACAACGGCCTGCTCAAGCGCAACGCCTTCATGACCGTGATCATCACCGTGCTGTTGATGGCGTTGATCGGCTTGCCGCCGACGACGGGGTTCATCGCCAAGTTCCTGGTGTTCTACGCCGGCATTTCGGTGTTTTTCTTAAATCCGTGGAACCTGTTGCTTGTGATTTTTGCCCTGATTACCACCGCGATCGGCGCTTACTATTACATGAAGCTGGCTTACCGCATGTGGATTCTGCCGCCGGCGCCCGAGTTCAACCGGCGGTTCGAGCCGGCGCTGTTCATGCGGGCGGCCGTCCTGCTGCCGGCGTTGCTGATTTTTGTGCTGGGCTTTTTGTTCGTGAATGTCCCATTTGAATACGTTAAGGGCGCTTGGTTCTTAACGTCCTACACCGACGGGATGGGCATCTAGTGTTCCGCGCCAAGTCTAAGCCGCAGCCAGACACGCCAGTCCCAACCGACCCGCCTGGCGCAGGCTTGGGCAGCATGCTTGCACTCATCGCGCTGGCGTTCCTGCCGCTGGTGGATGGCGGTTATTCCGGCACAGGCTACCAGGTGGGATTCGCCTTGCTGCCGCTGGCGGCGGTGGTTTGCTGGCTCGTTCTGCCCAAACGCCCCGCACTGGCAGCCGTGGCGATCGCTTTGTTTCTCTGCAGCGGTTTTTGGCTCATCGCCTGGGTTCAGGAAGGCCGCACGCTGTGGTACAGCTTGCTCGCCATTCCGAGTGCCTGGGTCGGGGTTTGGACCTTACTGACGCGCGTGCCCTCGCGCCGCGGCTGGCTGCTGCCAGCGCTGGTGGCACCCGCCGTGCTCGCGGCGCTTTACGGCTGGTTTCTCTGGCTGGGTAGCGAGGAACTGCATTATCGAATCAGTGCGACCTTCGGCCTCCACAACAGCTTCGCCGGCTACTTGCTGCTGGCTTGGCCGGCGGCGTTGCTGGCGGCGCAGCAGGCGCGGCGCCCGTTATTGCGCTGGGTCTATCTTGCCGCCTCGCTATACCTCGCCGCCACGCTGGTACTGACTTACAGCCGCGCGAGCTGGGTCGCGTTCGGGGTGCAACTGCTCGGGATTGCCGGATACTTGGTTTGGCGCTACCTGCGTGATAGAGGCGCGGGCAAGCAGCTTGGGTGGGGGCTTGGTGCGCTGGCCGCGCTAATACTTGGCGCGCTGGCGTTACCCCCGGTGCGGGCGGTGCTGCCGACGCTGGTGAACTTCCAGGATTACTCGATGCAAGGCCGGTTGCGCTTCTGGCAGGCCGCGCTGGAGATTTTTCGCGATCACCCGCTGGTGGGCGTGGGCCTGGGAAACTTCGCCTACGTGTATCCGCAGTATCAGCATGACTATGTGTATTACAGCGTGGATCCGCATTGCTGGATTTTGCAATTGGCATGCGAGCTCGGCCTTATGGGACTACTCGGTGCCGCAGCTCTTAGCGCGGGGCTAGCGTTGTGGGCGCGCCGGGTCTGGCGCGGCACGGGGTCTAGCCCGGTCGCGCTGCTGCTCAGTTGCGCCATCGGCGGAAGCCTGCTGCACGCGCTGGTCGATTTCGATTACACATTTGCGGCGACGACTGCGCTGATTGGCGCGTTGCTGGCACTGGGCAGTTACCTGGCCCAGCCCGGCGCGAAATTCAGGATTGCCGGCGATCCGCCGCCGGAGCCGGAAGAAATCGTTGATGAGCCGCAACCGCGACGGCCCTGGCTGGTGGTGCTGGGCAGCCTGGTGGCGATGCTGCTGTTCACGGCAGCGCTGGGCGGCGAGTTGCTGACTGCAGAGCGATATTACCTAGACCAACTGCGCCACACCACGCTGCAGCCCGCGACGCGGCTCGACCTGTTATGGCGCGCCGCGAAGTATAACCCCTACAACCACGTTACGCGCTATCAAATCGCATCAGTACTGGCGCAGCCAGGCGCGCAGCGCGAACTGGACGGCGCGCGCGAACAACTAGACTGGGTGCTGCGCTTCAACCCGCGCTACACGCCAGCCTTAGCGCTGCAAGGCCTGCTCACGAAGAGCGAACAAGACCTGGAGCGAGCGCTGCAGCTAGATCCGTATAATTACCCCGATCATTACTGGTATTGGGCGACGCTGACCGACGATCGCCAGGTCCGCCGGGAGCGGCTGCTGGAAGGCTTAACCCGCATTCCGCTGACCGAGCCCATCACGCCGGAGCACGTGCGGCCCACCTGGTACCCGCTCAATCCGCTGCTGGCGCAGTGGTACTACGAGCTGGCGCGGGTGGAGCCGGACGAGGCCAAGGCGGATGAATACCGCAAGCTGGGTGCGAAGTTTGAGGCTTACTGGAGCAGCCAACTCGCGCAAGCCCAGCTCGCGGCGGAGCCTGAAACTGCTCCGGGAACAGGGACTTAGCGCCTGTCCGGCAGGCTTAATGCCAGGATCATTCATGAACACGCTATACTTAAACGCCGGAACCCGGCGACAGTATGCAGAAGTAGAGGTGGGCTGATGGATCGAATGCAACCGGCAGCAAGGCAGTACCGAGGCGACGAACCCCTCAGCGGCGGGATGAAAGCGCTGATGGTGATCATCTCCATTCTGTTGTGCCCCATCGGGTCGCTAATCGCCTGGGTGTATGGCGCGCGTAACGCCGACAAGCCCGGCGCGGTGCTGGTGCGCCTCGTGGGTATGATCTTCACCGTCATTTCCATCATGGGCTGGTTGGTCCTCGGCGCGGCGGTGCTAACCATACCGGGATTCCTCGATCGGTTTGCCGCAGGCCAGGACGCATCCCTGGCTGGGACACCGGTGGTTCCCCCGCCGGCGGCAGCAGCGGCGGCACGGTCGGAGCAAGCGCCTGCCGCGGCAGCCGGGGCCCAGGCAATCCAGGTCAAACAGGCAGAACTGCGCGCTTATATCGGCCAGGCTGTCGCAGCTTATTACACCGAGAATAAGAAATATCCCACCTTGGAAGAATTAAAGGCGGCGGGGCTGCTAGATGAGCGCTTCGACAAGGATCCCGCGCATCCCGAGGAAGGCTATTTGGTGCAGGTTATCACCTGGACCAAGGACGGCAAGCCGGGCTGTAACGTGAACGTCGAGTACATCGGTGCCGCGGCGCCAGGCATGGACATCGCGGATGCGGCGGCAGACGCGCTGCCCGGCAATGCGGGGTTGGATCAGGCAGGTGCTGGCGGGACGCCCGCCGCTGAAGCCGCGCCGCCAGCGACACCGGGAGCCGCCGAGCAAGCTCCGCCAGCGCACCACAACAGCGGTAAACGCGGTGCGGCGCGCTGGAAGCAGTTTATGTAAGCCAGGTTGGCGGGCTACTCGTGGGCCGGTTATCTCCGTTTAGCACTGAGGACGAAGCGATCCCATTGTTTGCGCGTGATGAACGACCAGATCGCATGGTGTAAGGTCTCATGCGCGCTATAGTCCAGCAGGTCGGCATAGCGTTCCATCACGGCTTGCGCGGAGGAGAAAGTACGAACGTGGCCGGGGTCGTGGAAGGAGGGCACAGAGAAGATAAACGGCGCGCTGGAGGGAATGCGCGCGATGATTTCACGATCAGGCTCGATATGCTCCAGGAACTCGAATGAGACGTAGGCGGTGTCCGGCGGGTTGCCCTTGGTGAAATCGCAGGTTTTCAGGTCTGCCTGGATGAACTCGAAACGCAGGTCGCGTACGCGCTGGCGCGCTTTCGATAACGCCTCAGGCGAGAAGTCATAACCGGTGTAGCGCGTGAGTTGAGAGCCAGGCCCGTCCGCGCGCGCGGTGCGCAGCAGTAATTCTGTGAAGTGTCCCGGCCCGCAGCCGAGGTCCACCACACAGGTTGGGTGCTGCTCCAGCAGCCAGTTCAGTCCTTGGCGCCAAACTCCGGCCCACGGCGCGAAATGCGAGCTAAGTGCGTTGTACGCTATGCTGAAGCGGAATAATCGGTCGTAATAGCTGCTGTCGAGTTCTGGCATCGCCGGGGCCTAACTGTAGCACAGGGATGGGAGCCAAGGCCCAACGATGCTACCAGTCAGCTGATTAAGGAAAAGGACTCGTAGGGTAAATTCGGCATTGTGGAGGGAAACATCGCACAGCAAGTACTCCGCTGTCAACCAGGGCTGTTCGCTGATGTACCATTACTCCCAGTTACCGGCGCAGTCTGCCATGCGCTTGCCTGCCGGGCTTTAATGACGATTGGTTAACATCGTTTGTCTTCAGGCAGCCAAGTGTGCTTAGGATTCTTGGTTGGCTTTGGTCGTAAGCTGCAATTTAATATTACTGCGTTATAATTTCGGGACCTTAATTTAAGGTGGGGAAATGTCCAAAGTAGCATTGGTAATACTGATCGGCGTCTGTCTGGCTCTTGCAAGTTGCGCTAAGAAGTTCAAGGGTGACGACGCTAAGATGATGCACGCGGCTAAAGTCGTGGCTGAAGCGGTGAACCAGTACCACCAGGATAACGCGCAGTGGCCGGAGACATTAGATCAAGTCCAAGGTTATTTGCCGGCGGAAACACCTTGGCCGACGAATCCCTACAACGGCCAGCCGCTGGCGGACACGGGCAACCCGGACTTCGATCCCAATACCAGTGTGGGCATGGTGTATTACCAGCGCACGTTCCGCAACGAGGAGCAGTCGAATTACATGCTGCATGTCTTTGGCGCCAATAGCAAGCTCTACGTCCTCGGCGGCTCGGCGGCGGGCTTAAAGGAGTAACGGCGCGCCGCGCAGCAGGCTAGTACAATATAGCCAGCATGACGAAGAGGTTGCCATGAGCATCAACATCCAAAAGATGATGAAGGAAGCGCAGCGGCTGCAGGCCAAGATGCAAGAGGAAATGGCCAAGGCCCAGGAGCGGCTGGCGGAAGAGCAGATGGAAGGTTCCGCGGGCGGCGGGCTCGTGACTGTAACAGTCAACGGCCACAAGGAACTGATCAGCGTGAAGATTAAGCCCGCGGCAATCGACCCGGACGACCCCGAGATGCTGGAAGACCTGGTGTTTGCCGCCGTGCAGGGCGCGCTCAAGGCGGCAGACGAGCGCAGCCAAGCTGTGATGCAGGAAGTGCAGGGCGGGCTGGGCCTGCCGCCGGGGATGAACCTGGGCGGGCTGTTGGGCTAGGCGATGCTGACGCTGCCTCCGGCGCTGACGGAACTGATCCACCGGCTGGCGCGCTTCCCCGGCGTGGGCCCCAAGGCGGCGGAGCGCATGGCGCTCGCGTTACGGCGGTGGGAACCCGGCGAAGTGGAAGCGCTGCGCGCAGCGCTAGGCGCGATGGTCGAGCGCTTGACGGACTGCCCGCGCTGCGGCTGCCTGAGCCAGGACGGCGAGCCGTGCGCGGTCTGCGACGACCTCTCGCGCGACAGCTCGGTGATCTGCGTGGTAGAAACGGCGCTGGACGCCGTGGCGATCGAGCGCGGCGGGGCGTACTACGGGCTGTACCACGTGCTGGGCGGGGCGCTGTCGCCGGTGCGCGGCGTGCTACCGGAGGATTTACGCCTGGGCGAGCTGAAGCAGCGCATCGCGGCGGGCGGGGTGCGCGAGGTAATCGTGGCGACGAACGCCAGCCCGGACGGCGAGGCGACGGCGCTGCTGCTCAAGCAGGAGTTGGAGGGAGAGGATGGGTTGCGCTTGGGAGTTGGTTCAGGTGATCTTCGAACTGGCAGGGACTCTGTTCAACGAAGCATTCGAACGACTGACTTGGAAGGGTTGCCTACTGACAACCTTTCTGATCCTGGTGGCGATCCTGGCGGTGTTCTACTTCCTCCGGTTAAGCTGACGCGGCTGGCGCGCGGGCTGCCCAGCGGCAGCCAGCTCGACTATGCCGACGCCGAGACGCTGCACTCCGCGCTGGAGCA
>CAYXMN010000171.1:2701-5972 GCA_964465955.1 uncultured Planctomycetales bacterium | reverse complement strand
GCCAAGGCCGCGCGCTCTCTCGCCAGTGCCGTGGAAAACCCGCCCATCTCCCGTATCGAGCCTCGTCCCCGCATATCACGCAAGTATACCCAGTAGCGCGTGCACCTGGGGACCGAGCCCGCTGCCCCGGCCCGGACGGGCGCGGCAACCGCGGCACCGGAAATCTCCCGCCACCGCGGCAATCTCCCAGTATTTCCTCCGCTTCGCCTCCATGCAGGCCTTATTTACTTCCTACC
The DNA here is from genome assembly GCA_964465955.1 of uncultured Planctomycetales bacterium. GTDB lineage: Bacteria > 4484-113 > 4484-113 > 4484-113 > JAFGCY01 > CAYXMN01. The sequence goes on along the minus strand of CAYXMN010000171.1, from coordinate 5,736 downwards.
GGGATTTTTTATAACGCTTAACACTCGCTAAGCTTAGTGGTATTTTTTGGGTTGCAGGGGTAAATCGGTCCGAGTATAATGCTCCCCACAGCGAGTCAATCTCGCAAAGTGGGAGCAATTCCCTAAGTGTGTAGAAAGGTGGTTTGATGAGTCCGGCGGCATATCAATTTGGAGATCAACTTCGCGGCCAGCACTTGGTCATGATTGACTCCAAAGGCCGGGTGGGCTTGCCTACCGAACTGCGCCGGCACCTTGACGGTAATGTTCTAGTGCTGAAGTGGAAGGATCACCTGAAGGTGGTCAAGCCTGAGAAGTTCAACCAGCTCGCGGGATTTGTGGGAAGCCGCGTTTCGGTGGATGCCGAGAATGGCGGATACAACTTTTTCAATCCTAAAACCCAGCATGACCGGCGGCACTTCTTCGGCAACATGTTCGATTTGTCCTTCGATGCCCAGGGGCGGCTGACCATCCCCAAGGAGCTGCGCGAAAGCATGAGCTACGTCAGCGATGTGGTGTGGGTCGGCTGCGGCGACTATGCCGAGCTGTGGAGCAAGAAGGCTTACGAAGCTGACTGTGCGCGTTGGGAAGAGGCCGGCGGTTACGATGAGCTGTTCGCCGCGCCTCTTCCTGATTTTCCCTCCGCGCCTAACGACGATGCCCCCGGTGGTGAGGGAAATGACCGGGAGCAAGCGTGATGCGGACGAGCTGTTAGCCGGGCATCACGAACCGGTACTTTTACAAGAGTGTCTTGAATACCTCGCTCCGGGTCCCGGGATGGTTTATATCGACGGGACCGTGGGCTCGGCAGGCCACTTCAGCGCGGTGGCCCGTCGAATTAGTCCCGGCGGAGTGGCAATCGGGATAGACCGAGATGAACTATCCCTGAAGCGGGCCAAAGCTCGGATTGAAAGGGAATGTATAGAAAGGGTTGAGTTCCATTTCATTCATGAGAACTTCAGTGAGCTTTGGAGGGTTGTAGCGCGGTTAGAACTGGAGAGGGTTGACCGCATTCTATTCGACTTTGGCCTGTCTTCCGACCAGCTCGACGATCCGGGGCGAGGTTTCAGTTTCTGCAATGACGGCCCACTTGACATGCGCCAGGATCGCCGGCAGGAGCTGACCGCTGAGACCATCGTCAACGACTACCCAGCTAGCGCGCTGGAGCAGATCTTCAGGGAGTATGGCGAGGAGCGGCACTCCCGGCGGATTGCGGCGGCGATTGTCGCAGCGCGGCGCCGGGGGCGAATCGAGTCCACGGTGCAACTGGCAAGCTTGGTGGCAGGGGCAACGCCATCAAGCGGCGGCAGGATCCATCCCGCGACGCGCGTGTTTCAAGCGCTGCGGATGCAGGTGGGCGGTGAAGCTGAAGCGATCCTCACAGGGATGGCCGGGGCGGCGGAAGCTTTGAGCATTGGCGGGCTGCTGGCAGCCATTACGTTCCACGGGTTGGAGGAACGGTTGGTGAAACAAGCTGTCCGGCCGTTCTCCCGGCACGGCGAGCGCCGCAGGGGTTGGGTGCTGGTCCAGTTGGGCGAATTGCATAAAGCTAATGCTGATGAGGCACGACGTAACCCGCGCAGCCGGTCGGCGAAGCTGCGGGTGTTTGAAAAAGTTGTGGATGAGCGAGAAACGCACGGGTCGCGTTTGGAGGGTTAGCGATGGCGGTTCCACGCCTAGATCCGCGGGTGAATGCCGATCGGGTTTATCAATACGGGGATTACCAGGTACTGTCTGCGCAATTTAAGCGGTCGAAACGCTTCGGTTGGTTGCAGTACATCCCGGTTGTAGGCGAGTTGTTTTCTACGCAACCCAAGATCGCAGTCCGGTTGTTGCCTTACAAGCTTGGCCTGTTGCTCGGGATTACGGTACTGGTCGCTGGGCTGGCCGCGCTGGCATTCTTCAGCGCTGATACGGCGCGGCTGGAATACCTGCAGCAGGAGAACGCCACTTCGTTGGCGGGTATCGAGCAATCGCTGACCGATGCGATGAATGAAAATACGCAAAAGCAGAGTGAAGTGTTTTCCGGCAATGGGCTGGCGCCGCATGATGTGGCCTACCCAGCGCTTACCAACTATTTGGTATTGACGAATGTTCCGGAAGCGGATGGCAGGGTGTTGGTTGAGGATCTATATCCGCTAAGCAGCAAGCTAATCAGGATTGAACCCTGATGGGTTCGATGAGTAACGATGGGACATGGATTTATTGTCAGGTCTAACTTAGTATTCTCCGCCTTCCTCCTCGGGGCGGCCTTCCTGGCCGCCCACCTCTTTTTTCTTCAGTTTGATCCTCAGATTTCAGCTTATTACATCAGCCAGGTAGAGGATCGCTGGCACAGCTATTCTTGCCCGCAAGCCAAGCGCGGTGAAATCATGTTTCGCGATGGGTCGTTGCTGGCAGGGAACAAGAAATCCTCGCGTGTAATCATCGAACCCGAGCTTGTTCTCGAGCAAAAGGAGTATCTCGATCGGGCCTGTTACACACTGGCTGCCCAGCTAGACATGCAGCCGGAGGAGATCCGTGAAAAGATTGTTTCGTATCAGGGCCGGGGTATGGTCCTGGCGGAAAATGTACCGCTGGACACCGCGTTGAAAATTGACCGACAAGGTTTACGAGGTGTGTTCACGCGGTTCTACTATGAGCGTGTCTATCCCTTCGGCATTCACTCGGCCTCAGCCACGCTTGGCTACGCCGGCAAGGAGCCCTTCCAGCGGCTAGGCCTTGAAGCAAAATTCAACGAGCAGTTGTCCGGTACCGACGGATTGGTTGTCTACCGAAAGGATGCCGATCGCAAGCATCTGCCGGGTAGTGAAATCACAGAAGAGCCACGTGTCGACGGAGAGAAAATCACAACCACACTACATCCAGCTATCCAATTGGTTTGCGAAGATGAGTTGCGAAAAGCGCTTGAGAAGAACAGTGCTAAATGGGGCTGCGTGCTTGTGCTTAACCCGGATAATGGTGAAGTGCTGGGAGCGGCAACCGCGCCAACTTTCGATCCCAACGAATACGTTAAAGGTAATGTTGGTAAACAATCC
>CAYXMN010000171.1:0-2691 GCA_964465955.1 uncultured Planctomycetales bacterium | reverse complement strand
TAAACCTCTAATAGCAGCGTATGGCATTGATCAAGGATGGCTCAATCCTGACAAGCTATATGTCTGCAACCAGGCGCGGTACGTTGATGGCTACCGCATCCGCGAGGCTGAAGCGTCCCATGGTGTCGGTGATAGTAACGGCGTGCCGATCGAAAAGATCATCGTGAAATCAAGCAATATCGGCATGGCTCAAGTAGCTTTAGAGCTCGGTCAGCAAAAGATCATGCAGTGTTTCACGGCTTACGGCTTTTTTAGCCGTACCGGTATCGAGTTGCCCAGTGAAAGCGCCGGCCTTGAACCGTACCACTACGAACAGCGCCGGAATAAAAAACAGCTGGACTGGCCGCGTATTACCTTGGCCAACACCGGTTTCGGCCAAGGGCTGTCGGTGACACCCATCCAGCTTGCTTCAGCTTATTGTGTGATAGCCAACGGTGGTTACCGGGTGAATCCGACGCTGATACTTGACGAGGAAACACAGGTCGATCAAGTTCCTTTAGATGAGGAAGTGGAGCTACCCGGCGGTGAAGTGCTGCTGACGGATTTCAGCCAAGGAGCGCCAGCGATCCAGCCGGTCCTCGATGAAACGTCAGGGCGGGTGCGAGTGCTGAGCGCTGAAACTTCCGCGCGGGTGGCTGCCTGGCTGGCTGAAGTTGTGGCGCATGGCACAGGCACCAAAGCGCAACTGGAGCGCTACCCCGCTGCGGGCAAGACCGGTACGGCGCAAATCTACTCTGTCAACGGCGGCTACCGCCAGGGTGCTTATAATGCGATATTCGCGGGTTTCTTTCCCGTGGATCAACCGCGCTATGTCGTGCTGGTGATCTTTTCCGAACCGCGCGGCCTGTATTACGGTGGAGATGTGGCTGCACCGGTGTTTAAGGCGATCGGTGATCGCATTTCCTACATCGATGAGCTGGGTATCACGGAGGAAGACCATGCAGCTTGAAAAGCTTCTAGACAGCATGGACGTCCTGGAGATGACGAATGTCTTTGGGGATACCGAGGTTAGCTTCATCACCAACAACAGCCGTGAAGTGACGCCTGGCTGCGTCTTTGTGGCCATCCCCGGCAATAAGGTGGATGGGCATGACTTCATTAATCTGGCGGTGGAGAGTGGTGCAACTTTAATCGTCCACAGCCGCGCACTTGAACCAGGGACTGTGGGGAGTTTTGTGCGCGTCAAGGACACACGTGCAGCATATGCTGAGTTATGCGCGAAGCTGGCCGGTTATCCCAGTCAAGAACTGCGTGTGATAGGTGTGACGGGGACCAACGGCAAGACGTCGACAACGCTGATAGCGGCGCATCTGCTTGCGCAAGCGGGATACCGGCCGGCAGTGCTGGGCACCCTGGGTCTGCGTAAACCAGGCAGCCTGGAGTTTATCAATCGAGGCTTGACTACGCCGGACGCTGGGGCGCTGCAATTAATACTGCGCGAATTGGCAGATGAAGGTGCCACCCACCTGTTGATGGAAGTATCGTCGCATGCGCTCGTGCAGCATCGCGTAGATGGAGTCAGCTTCGCCGGCGGCGTGTTTACCAATCTGACCCAGGATCACTTCGATTACCATGGTTCCGCCAGGGCGTATCTTGAAGCGAAAGCGCTGCTGTTCACGAAACATCTGGCGCAATCCGCTGGCTATGCCGTGCTTAATTTCGATGATGCGGCTGGGCGCGAGTATGCCTCGATCTTCGGCGGTATCCGCGTCACCTACGGTTCAACCACGGAATGCAACTTGGTGATGTCGAACTTGAGGCTGCTGCCGGATAGGCTCGAGTGGGAACTGGTGATTAAAAACGGTGTGTGGCCGGCTGAGTTGCGCAAGGGCGTTAACCAGCTCGATCTAGCCGTGCCGCTGGCCGGGCGGTTCAATGCGCAAAACTGCTTAGCGGCAATCAGCATCGCTTTGCTGGAAGGCCTGACCGCAGAGCAAGTACGCACGGGTCTGGCGACATTCGCCGGAGTGCCGGGGCGGCTGCAGCGCGTCGTGAATCCAGTTGGAGTTCACTCGTACGTTGACTACGCACATACTCCTGACGCCATGGTAAATGTGCTGACAACCTTGCAGGAGACCAAACCGGCTGAAGCGCGCATCATCACAGTGATCGGCTGCGGCGGGGACCGCGACCGCGATAAACGTCCCAAAATGGGTGCCGCGGCGCAGCAGTATAGCGACATCGTGGTGGTTACCAGCGATAATCCGAGGTCGGAAGATCCTGGGGCGATCATTTCCGAGGTGCTCGCGGGCACCATTCCAGGCCAAGGCAGGGTGGAACAAGAACCGGATCGGCGCAAGGCAATCGCTTTTGCGCTCAGCCTAGCCCGTCCGGGCGATATCGTCCTGATTGCCGGCAAGGGGCATGAGGACTATCAAATATTCGCAGACCGCACAATCCATTTCAGCGACGTGGAAGAAGTCCAAGCCTACTATAAAGATCAACCCATTCCTGCTGGCAAATAAATCTCCGTTACCCGGTTCGCGGATGCTGACAGGAAAGCGCGCGCGCAGTATGATATTAGGTGCCGGGCTGCGGTTTTATCGCGGCTACAGGCTGCTCAATTACGACTTGGGAGTATTCATCCGTGTTTTCCGTTGCTGATCTAGTAACAGCTGTAAATGGCCGCGTGATTTATGGGAGCACCTCGCTCAGGTTCTCTAACTTCTGTATCGACAGCCGGTTCGTCGA
>CAYXMN010000170.1:0-6063 GCA_964465955.1 uncultured Planctomycetales bacterium | reverse complement strand
ACCTTCCTGGATCAGATCGAGGAAGCTCATGCCGCGGTTTAGGTACTTCTTAGCGATGCTGACGACGAGGCGCAGATTAGCCTCGATCAGCTTCTGCTTGGAAGTCAGATCGCCGTCACGGTAACGCTTGGCGTAATAGATTTCCTCTTCAGGAGTCAGCAAGGGAATCTGGCCGATGGTCTTGAGATACATCTTGACCGAGTCGTCCAGGCGCAGGTTATCTGCGTCCTCGATCTCTTCCTTGGTGAAGAATTCGCCGCTCTCGCGGCTGCGCTCGTCTGCTTCCTCAGCGGCCTTGGCGGCGTCCACGATCTGCACGCCCATTTCGTTGAGCTCGTCGTAGAGCAGCTCAACCTTCTCCGGTGTTAGGTCTTCGTCCTGGCTGATAATCTCGTTTAGTTCGTCAGTAGTGATCCGGCCATTGCGCAGGATCAACTCGTTAATCTGATCATAATACTCACCAGGCATTACGCGCTGGGGTGTCGCTAACCTACGAGCCAATGCATTTCTCCTCATTAGCAAATTGACAATGCATAAAGTGGCGATATGCCAGAATAATCATTGAAATGTACCGAATCAGTGCTGACGCACCTTATCCAATTGTGGAACTTCAATCGGACTCAAGGCTCTTCCGCACTGTGCTGTCTTAACAATTCTCAACCCTCAAACAGCTAATACAGCGCTCCCATCTCCAAACTAAAACGTCACCTACCCGATTGCGTTCCTGGTTCGCCGGAGTTAAATAACTGCTTCCAGCCTGTTAATTAATAACCAGTTTCCCACCAATCTCAGTTGCGGCGACGGGAAGTTATACCAGCGAAATTCGTGAAAGGCAAGTAAAGGGTTCAGTTTTTTGCCCTAAGGCTCGCCATGCAGCCATCAATCCAGCCGCCTGGCCAGTGGCCATTGCGGTAGGGAGGACGCGGGCTGAGGCGAATCCTTCACGGCTGGCGCTGATACAGCGGCCAGCGCACAACAGGTTTTTATAGCCCGCCGTCGTAAGACAGCCGAGCGGGATGCCGTAATACCCGCGGCCTTGCTGCTTTCGTGTAACCAGTTCCGCGGTTTCGGTTGCATGAATATCGATTGGATAACAACCGTGCGCGATTGCATCCGGGAAATCTCGGCTCTTGATGATGTCCGCAGCGGTTAGGGTTGCACTGCCGTTCAAGCGCGATCCTTCGCGCCGGCCCAACCCATCGGCAACCCGCCCGAGTTTCGCTCTTGTGAAACCAGGCACCCGCCGGGGCAGCCAGGCTACCAGCTCACGAATCTGCCGTTGCCCCTCAACCTCCGGCTGCGGGTGCTCCGCGGTGATTCGCGTAGTGTTGACAAGCACTTCGCCTGTGGCGGGAGTGCTGAAAAAAAGCAAGCGGTCACGCGGCACAGTGAACTCGCCGCGCGCCCGGGCGTCGGCGACGAGGCTAAAGAATCCGGAAACCGCGATGAAATCGTCGCGCAGGCGGCGATGCGCCGGGTGTAGTACGAATTCGGTCGGATTCGCTTTTTGATAGTCGAGAATGGCGGCGACATCCACACCTTGCATGGTGAACAGCCAGCTATGCGGTTGCGGCGAGGCGGGTTCCACCAGCGGAGCGCCGAGCATGCGCGCGGCGCTGGCGTTGCCGCTGGCGTCCACGATCTGCATGGCGGCGGCGAGGTCATCCGCTGTAACGTTGCAGTTGAGTTCGAAGCGGACGCCGGCGCTGGCTAGCTTGGCAGGCAGGTATCGCTTGAGCGCTTCGCTGTCCACCGGCGTAAGGCTGCCCGCAAAGCCGATGGGATCGACGATGTGCCCCAGGCTCGCGCCCTGCGCCACCAAATCGTCCACGAATTCCTGCGCGATGCCCCCGATAACTTGCTGGGGCAGGCTGCCGTCCTCGGCGAACACGGCGGCATGGAAGCTTTGCCAGGGGCCAACCATCGCCCGTGTCGCGTTACCGCCCAGATAGGCATCGCGCTCGACGAGGCGCACGCCAGCACCCTCGCGCGCTGCCGCCAGCGCCGCGGCGCAACCGGCCAGCCCGCCGCCCACGACGAGAACATCGGTGCGTCTATTCATAAATGTATTGTAGAAGCAGGGCCAGCCAGGATGATTGCCAGGTTAGAATGAACTTATCGACAGTCAGCCCTGCTAATTTGATCAACTTACTTAACGTTCCTCATCGCAATTCCCTTCGTTCCGGGATGGTACGCACGATTGGAGGCCCAAGCTTGATTAGCGTAATGCGGCTGCTCTCGCATCGCCGATGTTGGCCTGCGCTTCTTGAAGCATATCTCCATGCGGCACGCAGCAAGGCACGGCGGGACAACCGATTTTATCTCCGCCATCTCCCTTAGGTTCAAATGTTATGGTGAGCCTCACACGGCGTTAGTACCCGCACAACTACGCCAGCGCTTGTACCGCGCCAATCCAGCTACGCTTACCCAACGACGTTGCGGTACACCACCGAGCCGATCAACACCAGCACCGTGGTGATTACGATCAGCATTAGCAAGTCGAGCCAGATTGGGAAGTGGCACTGGCCGCCCACCACCATCAGTCCGCGTAGCGCGTCAACTTGGTACGTCAGCGGGTTGACCTTTGCCACCACCTTGAGCCAGGCGGGCATGATGTCGATGGGGTAGATCGCGTTGCTGGCGAAGAACAACGGCATGGTCATGAGCTGGCCGATGCCCATGAAGCGCTCGCGCGTCTTGACGAGGCACGCGATCACGAGCGACAGCGTGGAGAAGCAGGCCGCGCCGAGGATCACAATGCTGACGATGGCGATCAGGTTGAGCGGGTTCCAGTTGATGCGCACGCCGACGATCAGTGCCAGCACATAGATCAGCACAACCTGCGAGATTGCGCGCACCCCGGCGGAGAGCGCTTTGCCCAGCACGAGCGCGCTGCGCGGAGTGGGACTGACCAGCATTTTATGCACTAGGCCGAGGTCGCGTTCCCAGATGATGGTGATGCCGTAGAAAATCGCGATGAACAGCACGCTTTGCGCGAGGATGCCCGGCGCGAGGTAGTCCTGGTACGGCCCTGCGCCGTGCCAGCGTAGCTTGCCGAAGACTTGCCCGAAGACGAGCAGCCACAGCGCGGGTTGCACCGCGCGCATGAATAGCTCGGTCGGGTCGTGGCGCAGCTTGCGCACTTCCAGCTCGGCGATGATGAGCGTCTTACGCACGAAGGAGGCGATGGCCGCGAGCGGATTAGCCCAGGCGGCGGGCGGTCCGGCGTGCTCTGCGTGCTTCACGGTAGCTCCCTCCTCCTGTGGCGGCCAGATTATCCCCGGCATAGTGGATGAATACATCGTCGAGCGAGGCATGCTCTTTATCGAGTGAAGCCTTAAGCGCGCTAGGCGTGTCGAGGGCGACGATATGCCCGCGATGCATAATCGCCACCCGCCCGCATAAGCTGTCAGCTTCCTCCATGAGATGAGTCGTGAGAAAGATGGTCATGCCGTATTCCGTGCGCAGCTTGGTAATATGCTCCCAAACCGCGCGCCTAGCGCCGGGATCGAGGCCGACCGTCGGTTCGTCGAGGAACAGCACGCGGGGGCGGTGGAGGAACGATTGCGCGATCTCCAGGCGGCGCAGCATGCCGCCGGAATAAGTGCGCGCCAAGTTCCCCGCGACATCCGCCAGGCCCATGAATCCCAGCGCGTCGTTGACTCTCGTGCGGATTTCGCGCCCTGGGATGTCGTACAACTTCGCGAATATCAGCAGGTTTTCGTATCCCGACAGCGCACCGTCCGCGCTCACCAGTTGCGGGACATAACCGATACTGCGGCGCACTGGGCCTTGCTGGCGCAGGATCGAGTAACCATTGATGAACGCTTCGCCGCTGGTGGGAATTAGCAGGGTGGTCAGCAGTTTGATCAGCGTTGTCTTACCTGCGCCATTCGGCCCCAACAGGCCGAAAACCTCGCCTTCATCTACGGTTAGGTCAACGCCCGCCACAGCCAGCACATCCTTAAAACGGCGGCTGATCGACTGTATGGTAACAATGGGCAATCACGGCTCCTCGGACGCGCATTGTACACTGCCACTACTCTGCTGCGGTACGCCGGCTTCGATTTCAAACGCGCGTTGCCAAGGAAACCTAAAAGCGACGGCCTGGACCTGGCCCAGAGCAATGCCGAGTTGCGCACGGCAAGCCGCCCCCGCTCCGGCGATCCACGCGCGCCAGGTGTTGGCTGCAAGTCTTTGGGCCGCAGCGAGAAACTCTGGGTCTGCGGTGCAGAAGTTTAAGGGATTGATTCCCTGCGCGAGCGCGAGTTGCAGCACTTGCGGGCGCGCCAGGCTTTGGTAGCACACGTCGTCAGCCAGCCGCTCAAGCGCAAAGCGCTTGGAAGCTGAAGACAGCGGATCTGAGCCGGCCAGCCGCAGCCAGGCCGCGCAGAGGCCCAGTGAGTTGAAGTTGGTGTTGAATCCGACCAAGCCCGCCAACGGCGCAGGTTGCCGGGCGAGCCAGGCGGCGAGGTGCGGATTCGCGCCATTACATGCGGCGAGGTCGGCGCAAAACACTGGAGCGCCGCTCAGCGCTTCAGTGGGTATCAGGTATGGATTGTCGAAAACGCGGCGCGGAGCAGTGTCGAACACATCCGGCTGAGGCTGTAAGCCGTAAGTCACGAGCCATTGCACGGCGGTTGGCTCGTCTGTGTAGGCAAGGTCCAGCAGCTTCCCAACGAAATCCAGCCCGTCCGCGAGCGTGTGGCTTTCATATAGCCCGGTGTAACGCTCCGGCCCTGGTGTATGCGGGAAAACCTTGAGACGCACAGGCAGGGGCGGTGCACCGGTGCAGTCCGCCCACGCTTTCGCCAACAGCAGGCAAGCGCATTCGTCCGCACCGTCAAAAAAGCTGCAGCGTAGCGTGCTGCCGTCGCGCTTCAGGCCAATGTAGCTCTCGCGCAAGGCGCGTTCCTCGCGCAGGTGCGGGCCGCTTATCGCGTTGTCTTCTTTCGCGAAATGCAGGTGGCGCAGGCCGATCCGCGAACTGAGCAGCTGGATGAATTTTGCGCTGGCATGGTTCAACTTACGCCAGGTCCAGATGCGTTCCAGCGCGTACTTGCCGATTTGCTCAGCAAAGGCCAAAACAGGGCTGCCGTCCGGCGGCGTGTCATTGTCGCCGCAGGCGATCAGATAATCACGGATCAAGGCATGATCAGCCTGGGCGGATGCCGTGTCGATGGTTACCCCGAGCCGCGGGATGGTGCTGTAGCCATATCCCGCTGTTGCGTGCCAATCGATACGCTCCAGTACATGCACGAGCTCATTCACCCGGCGTTCGTCCAAACTGGGTTTCCTGCTCTGCACCAAGCCGCCGTGCAACAGCGCGTCCCACGAGAGCACCGCCGCCCGGCAGCGGGGCGCGCAATCTGCCAGCCATTGCACGAGCGCCAGGCTGTCCGCTCCGGCATGCAGGGTGCCCAACAGCTCACGTGGCGGCGTCAGCAACTCGATGCCTGCCATATCCGCCAGGCGCTGCGGAAACTGCCAGTTGGCCGGTCGGCTGTCGAGTGGTATCAGCGCGATGCGCATGCGCGTATTGTAAGGGTTAATCCAGGCTGCCCCGGCTCTCGCCGGCGAGAGCTTCAGGCAATCCGACGGAGATCTGGCGCGTGCTGGTATTCCAGGCGCGCCGCCCATGGCTGTCGAGAATAATTAAACCTGCACTGCCATTCACCCGGTTGATTAGATAATCCACGGCGGCATCCGCGGCTTGCTGCGCACTTGCCCCTTGTTCCAGCAGGTCGTAGGCGTGTTTCGCCAGGCAGACTTGCATCACGCTTTCGCCGTGGCCGGTACATGTCACCGCACCGGCCGGGCCGCAATAGCTGCCCGCGCCGGGAATCGGCGTATCACCTGCACGCCCCGGCAGCTTGAGCATGATGCCGCCGGTGCTGGAGGCTACCGCCAGCCGACCAACGCTGTCCAAGGCGCACGCGCCAACAGTGTCGCCGGTTGGATTCTCGGCTGGGGGCCGGGGCTGGTTGATCACTTCCAGCTCTGGATCGCTGGCATAAGTTTGCCCGTGTTCGCGCATATGCTCCCAGCGCTCGCGGCGGGTGC
>CAYXMN010000169.1:0-6082 GCA_964465955.1 uncultured Planctomycetales bacterium | reverse complement strand
GGTGTCGCCCAAGTCTGCCACGTCGTTGAGCAGCACGACCATATTGCCGGAGACGCCGCCCAGCCAGGACAGAATGCTGTTGGCCATGTCAACGTCTTTAAACTGCTGCACCGCCACCACGACGTTCACGCTCTTGCTAAGCTCGCTGACCAGCAGGTCGCGCGGGCGATCCGTCGGGCCGAAGTAGACTTCGAGAATGCCGTTGCCGCTGCCGACGAGGAACACGTGGTTGCTGTCGTCGCGCTTGTTCACACCGAAGTTGCCCTCGATGAACATCTGGTTGAACTGGCTGGTGAACGCCGCCGCGACGTTGGTGTTCAAAATGTTGATCACGTCGCCGAAGGTGCGATCCGCCCAGCGCGATTCCCAGTTGTAAGAGCCGGTCACCACGCGCGCCTGGTCGATGATCATGAACCGGTCGTTCATCAGGCGCGGCGAGCCTTCCTCGTCGGTGACGATGGTGATGTTGCCGCCGTTGTTCGCCGGATCCTCCAGCTCTTGATAGAACGGCTGGTAGTTCGCGGCCTCATAATACGCCAGCTCGGTGACGATGCGGATCGTCGTGCCCGACTGCGCCTCGGCCAGCAGGGCCTCCACCAATTCCTGGCGATCGATGCGGGTCATGGCGATATCGATGCTGGAGTTCGCGGACGCAATCAAGCTGTAGATTGGGTCGGTATCTAGATTGTCATCGGATAGATCCGCCGTGCGGAAGCGGTGGTCCACCACCTGCACCTGCACGTCCGGGACGAGGTCTTCCGGATTAAGCTGAGTCGATGGGCCAGGGGTGTCATCGCCATCGCCGCCGCCGCAGGAGGCAACCCCCAACATTAATACGCACATCGCCGTCAGCAGCAGCCAATACGAGCGATTCATCATACCCTCCGGCTCAATACACAATATTAAAAGGATATTATTGGCTTTACGCGCCCGCCTGTCAAGCTGAACCGTATTTTCCAGCGCGCCTGGCGGGCCCTCCGGCAACCAACGCGCGCCCCTGGCGACGAAGGTAAAGTGCCCAATACTATCCTTGCCGATTCCATAATACCCTGCGCCGGGCCTCTCGCGAGGGTCTTGGGGTAACCGGTGGAGACGAAATTTCAGGGTACCAGTTATCCGGCGTTTACCTCGAGCCAGCGGCCAGCTTTTGCACATATTCCGCCAGCCCCGTCGCCGCCGGGTAGCGTTCCATCACTTGCCTGGCCGTGTCGTAGCGCGACCCAAGGGTGCTGTTCGCGGGGCGCGCCACCCCGCCGTACTGGTCCCCCGCCAGCAAGCGCGCCACCCGGCTGGAATCCAGCCCGGCGAGCTGCAGCACCCGCACCGCCCAGCCGTGCCAACTGTCGCTGCCGGCGCAGGTCAAATGCACCAGCGGGGGCAGGCCTAAGGCGAGCATGGCGAACACCATCCGCGCCAGATGCGGGGCGTAGGTTAGGCAGGTGTACTGGTCGGCGACCACCGCGAGCTGCTTGGCGGTTTCCAGGGCCTGGGCATGGATCGCCTTGGGGAAGTTGCGCTCGCTGCCGTCCGGGCGCGGGCCGAACACGCCGGCGGTGCGCACGACGTGCCCGCGCGGGTAACCGCGCACCGGCTCCTCGCCCGCCAGTTTGGAACGGCCGTAGGCGTTGAGCGGCCCCGGCTCGTCCGTCTCCACGTAGGCGCCGCCTTTGTCGCCGCCGAACACGTAGTCGGTGGAGAAATAGACCAGTTGCGCCCCCACCCGCTGCGCGGCGTCCGCCAGGTGCTGCGCGCCGCCGCGGTTCACCGCCAGCGCCTCGAAGGGATGGTCCTCGCAGTAGTTGACCCGGGTGAGCGCGGCGGTGTGGAAGATGAGCTGCGGGCGCAGGGCGTCGGTTTCCATGCGCACGGCGCGCAGGTCAGTCACGTCCAGCGCATCGTGGCCGAGCAGGCGCGGGGTGTAGCCCGCCGCTGCCGCCGCGTGGGCCAGCGCCGTGCCGAGCTGCCCCGCCCCCGTGATCATCACTGCCGGCATGGAGGGTATTTTAGCGGGCGGGCGGGCGAGGGCCCCAGCTCGCGCAGGCGGTGTTTCGCCTCAAGGGACTGGACGTCCGCGGCTCCCCCGGTGCGTTCATCGCGTTAATCACCACGGACGCCTCTACTCTCAGTTAAGAAAAGGGCGAAGCATGGCTTCGCCCCTACGGAAGCTCGTGGCAAAACACGCGAAACTAGATGCGGAGCGCAAAGCGCATAGCTCTTTACGCGTGGCGGCTGGCGTCCCCGCCTGCCGGTAGCCGAAAACAATCGGCTACAGCTAACAAAAGGGGCGAAGCATGGCTTCGCCCCTACGGTATTACTTACTACTTACTACTTACCGCTTACTACTTACTACCTGCAACCGACTACTTATTCGCCGCCATAAACTGCATCAGGTCGAGGCAGCGGCAGCTATAGCCCCACTCGTTGTCGTACCAGCTCACGACCTTGGCGAAGTTGCCGCCCATGACCTTCGTCATTGCTAAGTCGAAGATGCTGCTGTGCGGGTCGCCGACGATGTCCATGCTCACGATGGGATCAGCCTGCGCATACAGGATGCCCTTGAGCGCGCCGTTCGCGGCCTCGATCATTTTGGCGTTGATCTCGTCCGCCGTCGCGGACTTTTCCAGCTCGACGGTGAGGTCCACCACCGAGCCCGTCACCGTCGGCACGCGCATCGCGAAACCATCAACCTTGCCCTTCAGCGCGGGGATGACGAGGCCGACGGCCTTGGCCGCGCCGGTGGTCGTCGGGATGATGCTGACCGCCGCGGAGCGCGCCCGGCGCAGGTCCTTGTGCATCTGGTCGAGGATCTTCTGGTCGTTAGTGTACGCGTGGATCGTGTTCATCAGGCCGCGCTTGATGCCGAAGTTCTCGTGCAACACCTTGGCCACCGGCGCCAGGCAGTTCGTGGTGCAGCTCGCGTTGCTCACCACCGCGGGCTTGCCGTCGCTGGGCCACTGCTTGTGGTTGACGCCCATCACGTAAGTCGGCATCTCGCCCTTGGCCGGGGCGGAGAGGATCACCTGCTTCGCGCCGCCCTGCAAGTGCAGGCTGCACTTCTCGACGTTGGTGAACGCACCGGTGCTTTCGAGCACGTAGTCCACGCCGAGGTCGCCCCAGGGGATCGCCGCCGGGTCCTTCTCGCTGAGGATCTTCACGCGGTCGCCGTTGACGATCAGCTCGCCGCCTTGCAGCTCAACCGTGCCGTCATAGCGGCGGAACGTGCTGTCATATTTGAACAGGTGCGCGTTGGTCGCCGCGTCGCATAAGTCGTTGAACGCTACCAGGTCAATGCCCGGATGCTTTGACGCGATGCGCGCCACCAGCCGTCCGATGCGCCCGAAACCGTTGATGCCTAGCCGAATTGCCATGCTTGCGCTCCTTCGATTACGTGCCCCTGGCACATGTTTCGCTTGATATTATAGGGTGTGGGTGTGAGTCCCGGTGTTGATTCCGGGACGTACTCCATTTTACACGAGCACACGCTATCCTTACCACCCGGCATGGCAGGTTTATTTGAACAGCTGCGTGCGCACGCGGGCCCGTTATGGGACGCAGCCCAGGCCCACCCCTTCGTCGCCGGGCTGGCGCAAGGCACGCTGCCGCGCGCGACGTTCACGTTTTACCTCGCGCAAGACTACGTCTACCTCGCGGCCTTCAGCCGGGCCGTCGCGCTGGCCTGCGCCCGGGCGGAGAACCTCAGCGAGATGGCCGGACTGGCCGCGCTGCTGCATGAAACCCTGAGCTTCGAGATGCAGCTCCACCGCGATTACTGCGCCAGCTTCGGCCTGGGCGAGGACGAGCTGGCGCGCACCGGGGCCGCGCCCGCCACCCAGGCTTACGGCGACTTTTGCATCAGCGCCGCGGCCACCGGCGGGCCGCTTCAGCTGCTCGCCGCGCTACTGCCCTGCGGGCTGGGTTATGCTGAGATCGGGTCGCGTTATCTCGCGGCGGTGCAGGCGCAGCCGGGCCACCCCTACGCACAGTGGTTCGCGACGTACGGCGGCGCGGAGTACGGCCGGGCCGCGTACTGGATGCGGGATGCGCTCGACCGCCTCGGCGTAGGCCTGCCCGCGCGCGCCTTCCCGCGCCTGGTGCTGCTGTTCACCACGGGCTGCCGCTATGAGTGGCTGTTCTGGGAAATGGCCTACACGCGGCAGGGCTGGCCGCTGTGACGCGCTAGCCCGTTTCGCGCGCGCGTGGTATGACTATGCTCCTGCGTAACTCACTTGGGAGCGTCTGCATGGAGAACCTGAAGGATAAAACCATCATTATCACCGGCGCGTCGAGCGGCATCGGCGAGGCCACCGCGCTCAACCTGGCCCAGGCCGGCATGCGCGTGATGTGCGCCGCCCGGCGCGAAGACCGGCTCAAGGATTTATGCGCGCGGATCAAGGCCGCGGGCGGCGCGGCGGAGTACCGCGTCGTGGACGTGACCAGCCTCGAGGAGATGAAGCGGCTCGCGCAAGACACCCTCGCCGCGTTTGGCCAGATCGACGCCATCTTCAACAACGCCGGGCTGATGCCGGTCAGCTACCTGGCCAGCCTGCACACGGACGAATGGGAGCGCATGGTCGACGTGAACATCAAGGGCGTGCTGTGGGGCATCGCCGCCTGCCTGCCGCACATGCTGCAGCGCGGGCGCGGGCACATCATCAACAACGCCTCGATCGCGGCCCACGTCATCTCTCCCACCTACGCGGTGTACAGCGCGACGAAAAGCGCCGTGCGCATCATCAGCGAAGGCTTGCGCCAGGAGACGGGCGACAAGGTGCGCTGCACCGTGATCAGCCCCGGTATCACCAAAACGGAGCTGACCGACCACATTACCGACCAGGCGGTGCTGGACGCGATGATGCCGACGCGCTTCAACTATGCCATCGAGGCGGAGGACATCGCGCGCGGCGTGCGTTTCGCCCTGGAGCAGCCGTGGCACGTGGACGTCAACGAGGTGATCATCCGCGCCACCGGGCAGGCGCGTTGAGGCCCACGTCATCGAGGGTCATGCACCCAGGGCCAGGCGCACTCCGCAAGCCGGCGCTCCCGCTCGGCCGCCGGTCCGCACCACCGCTGCGATAACCGCGACACAGACCCGGTATCAATTCTTCAACCGCGCCTGGCGCCGGACAGCGGCGTTGGGTGTGATCTGACAACTTTCGCATCCGAGGTGCAACATGAACCGTTACTTACTTGCCGGCCTGCTGGCCTTGACCGTCGTCTGCGGAGCCAGCGGCGCGCGCCCGGCGCGGGCGGCGGAAACCTTCGCCGTCGACCCGGTGCACAGCAGCATTGTGTTCTCGATCGGCCACGCCGGCGTCGGCATGGTCTTCGGACGCTTCAACGAGTTTACCGGCGCGGTGAGCATTGATCAGGACAACCCGGCCGACAGCTCGGTGCAGTACACCGTCAGCGCGGCAAGCATCGACACCGCCGTGGCGGACCGCGATACCCACCTGCGCAGCGCGGATTTCTTCGACGCCGAGCAGTTCCCCGAGATCACCTTCACCAGCACGAACGTGGAACAGCTCACGGAGACCACCTATCAAGTCACCGGCGACTTAACCTTGCGCGGCGTGACGAAGAGCGTGACGGCGGAAGTGGCGTTCAACGGCATCGTCGCCGACGAGCGGCGCGGTGAAGTAGCGGGGTTTTCCACCACGCTGGCCATCAAGCGCAGCGACTTTGGCATGACCTTCGGCATCGGCGGCATCGCGGACGACGTGACGCTGTACATCACCGCCGAGGCGGTCAAGCCCGCGGCGTAACCGCGGGCATCCGGCGTTCCGGCTCAGCTCAGCCAGCCATCCTCGAACACGCGCAGGATTTCGCCCAGGTAGTAGATGCTGCCGCACACCACCGCCGGGCAATCGCGCCGCGATAGGGCTAGCGCGTGCTGGACGCATTCGATCCAGCGCGTACGGTTGTCCGGCGGGTCCAATTCCGTCGTCTCGCCGATGGCGTATTCCGCCGCCGCGTCTTGCGCCTGCGCCAGCCCGGCGGGCAGGCTCACAGCCAAGCCGAGGCTCCGCGCAGCCTCCGCGATCCGGGCGCGTTCGCCGCAATCAAGCTGACGCTGATCACCGCG